>CAYPZH010000001.1:0-24634 GCA_964415205.1 uncultured Actinomycetota bacterium
TCCCGTCCTTCGAAGGTCGCCAGGCGCAGCAGGTGGTAGGCGTAACTCGGGGTCGCCGTGAGCACCGTGCCTTTGAGGCGCTCCAGCGCCTCAAGTATACGGTGGGTACCGAGGATGCGGCCTCCCCCGGTGTGCAAGGCCGGTACCCCGGTCGCATCGCAGGCGAAGAAGGTCATCCAGAAGGCAAGGTGGGGCGCGAAGGGGAAGGCGTTGATGACCACGTCTTCCCGCCGCAGTTCAAGCAGTTCGAACAGTCTCCTGCCCGCTTCCCGCATGCGCCGCAGGTCGTAGCCGGTGTAAAGGATGGGGGTGGGGAGCGCGGTGCGTCCGATGGTGAAATGGTAGTGAACGGGCAGGAACTCGTCATCTATAAGGCGGGCGTACCCCTTTTTGCCGTAGGTGAACCTCAAGTACCTCTGTTTGAGGCTGCGCGATTGCATGGCTCCGCTCGCGCGCCGCGACGGCGGCCGCAGCAGCAGCGAATAAGGTATGTCGGGGTCCTCGGGCAAGGGAGCGATGTCGGCCTTGGTGGTGAAGGGGATACAGGACAGGTCCTTGACCGTCTTGATGACCCCGGGCTTGATGCGGTTGTAGTCGAAGAGCTCGTGGTAATAAGGGCTGTAGGGATAGACCAGTTCCCGGATAAAACGTACCATGTGCTGCTCCTGGGCGGCCATGTACTGTTTGACCGGCAGATGGTCCCAGAGTGTCTTCGGCATATGCGCTCTTCCCCTCCCGTATCCGGCTGCTCCATATGGATGCGAAAACCGACGCTGACCTTCTTCCTTGATTACCGATACTATCACGAAATCGCGGGGCCATGCAGTATGCGGCGGGGCTTGTGCCTGCCGGATGAAGAGGCATGAGGGCCGCCGGGGCGGGGAGGAACAGGACAGGCGCTGGAAGGGTTGTGACATGTCCAGGCTGAGGCTCGAGCGCCGTTAGGTGGACCGCGGCGAAAGCGCCCCCTCCGCCTCACACCATTCTTACGGCGCCCAGCTCACAGGCGTGAGAGCATTCTCCGCACAGGCGGCACTTCTCCATGTCTATGGCAATCCTGCACCTATCGCCCGAACCGTTGCCCGCGGGGATGACGTTGAACGCCCCGTGCTTGCAGTACCTGGCCGCCTTGCAGTCATCGCAGACCTCGGCGATGTTGCATAAGTCCCTGTCGATCCACGGCATCTTGCTGCGCATACCCAACTCCTCACGTGCATCATAACGCATCATGAGCATGATATCGCGCCTCCACACGGTCTTCGATGATATGCGTCAGGAGATGGCGTTTGCGGCCGTTCTCCCCCTCCGGTTGGCGCCAGGGTTTAATCGCGGTCGATATGTGGTAAAGTAGATATAGCAAGGCGCTGGAAATCAGCTCCCGAGAACAAGCGAGATTGCGGGGATCTCCGCGGCATATGCAGAGATAGGCTTTTCTCGGGAGCTGTCTTTTGCGCCCTAGTCCTCTATGTGTTCGGGCTCATATGCATGATCGGCCCGAGCCTTGGGGTAACGGTCTCGCTCCGCTCTCTACGCTCCGCTCCGACCGACCCCATAGTCCTCGGGCTGGTGGCAGCACAGAAGAAGGCATCGCCCGAACACCATCGTCCCGCGCGGTGTTTTATTGTAGGCGACACCCGGACGGATTCCTCTATCCTAAGCGTCTACTATGCGCGCTTGGTATCAGAGAGCGTTGTGGAGTATCTGGACCAGGTCCTCCAGTACGGTGTCGCGTGGGTTCGAGGAGCGCAGGCGGGTGTTGAGGAAGGCCTCGGCCGCGAGGGTCTCCAGGCTCGTTTCCGTCACCCCCGCCTCCTTGAGTCCCGAAGGAATGGGCAGGGCGGAGACCAGTTCCGCTGTGGCCTGCGCGGCCTCTTCGGCGGCACGCGGTGCGGGCTGCGCTGAGACGTTCAAGCCCATGGCCACGGCCAGCTCGCGGTAGAGCTCCGGGCAGGACTCGAGGTTGAAGCGCATCACGTGCGGCAGCAGGATCGCGTTGGCCTTGCCGTGCGGGACGCCGAAATGCGCGCCGACGGCATGGGAGAGTGCGTGTGCCAGGCCGAGGCCGGAAGAGGTGAAGGCCATCCCCGCCATGAAGGAGGCCAATGACATGGCGTGGCGGGCCTCGTTGTCCGCGCCGTCCGCGCAGGCCTTCTCGAGGTTGGCGAAGGTCAGCTGCGCGGCCTTCAAAGACAGCGCCCGCGTGGGCTCCCAGGCGCGGCGGGCTACGAACGATTCAACGGCATGGGTAAAGGCGTCCATCCCCGTCGCCGCCGTAAGGTCGGGGGGCATGCTGTAGGTCAGTTCCGGGTCGATCACGGCGAGCACGGGATAGAGGTTCTGGCTCACGATGGACATCTTCTGGCGGCGTTTGCCCCCGGTCAGCACCGCCGCCCAGGTGACCTCGCTGCCGGTCCCCGCGGTGGTGGGGATGCACATGAGGGGCGCGGAACGCCGGGGTATACGGCCCACCCCCTCCCAGGACGCGATATCCCCTTCGTTGTTCATGCGGGCGGCGACGATCTTGGCGGTATCCATGGGGCTGCCGCCACCCAGGCCGATGACGAAGTCGCACTTCATCTCCCTGGCCAGGGCCAGACCCTTCTCCGCCGTCTCCACGCTGGGGTCGGCTTCCACCTCCGCGAAGTGCGACAGGGCGATACCGGCTTCCTTGAGGATTTTCCCCAGGGCCTCCACCGCCGCGCAGCGGGAGGTGGGTCCGCCGCCGGTCACCAGCAGCGCGTGCTTTCCGAAACTCCCGACGAAGGCTCCGGTCTCACCCAGGCAGCTTTCTCCGAAAACCACCTGTACGGGGAAGCGGTACATATTGGTTGCCAAGCTCATCTCCCCCCAGCTCTTGTTGTGGGATGTATCGACGGCGTAAAAACATAAGTTTAGCTGCCGGGAAGGGTGGGGGTCCTGCCTCCTCGAATACTCTATTGGCGGAATCATCGCATACGCCGCCTGTCCGCGGGCGGATGGACGCATAAGCCGGAGGCAGAAGTCCACGACTCCCGGTCGGGAAGGGCATATCCGCAGGCCGGTCCCTTTGCAAAGGGTACGCCGGGGAGGTGATGACAGCTTGAACGGAAGGCATACGCCCGCTACCCTTAACGCCTCCCTCCTGCTCGATGGAGAGGACAGGATACTCGAGGGCAACAGGGACGCCGAGGTGTTCCTGGAAAGGCCCCTGGAGGAAGTGCGCAAGACCCCGCTCTACAAGGCGAACCCACCCCTCTATTCCGCGCTCAAGGAGCTGCTGGCCAAGACCAGGCGCGGTCGGGGCGTGGAGGATTATGCCATGGCCTACAAGATCGGGAAGCGCCTCATGCGCCTGAACATCAACATGTCCCCCTATCCCCTAGAGGCCCTGGGCACCACGGGCACCTTGGTCACCATCACCAGCGCGGGCATGCGCCCCATGCCGGAGCGCCGCGCCGCGCCGGAGGAGGCCCCGGAGGTCGCCGCCCCCGAGGAGGCTTTTGGCGTGCCGCAGCTCCTGGGCATCATACCGGAGCCCGCGTTTATCCTGGACCTGGACGCCAACTTCACCCATGCCAACCCGGCCATGTGCGCTCTGCTCGGGCACGAGCATGACGAGCTGGTGGGGCGGCCCCTGTCGTTCTTCATCAGCCGCGAAGACGCCAAGCAGGCCCTGGAACGCCTGGTGGAGGCGGCCTTGTCCGCGCCCTGGCGGGGCGAACTCGAGTTCAGCCGCGGGGACGGCAGCACAGCCTGCGTAGCCGTGACCGTGGATGCCCTCAAGGAAGGTCGCAAGAAGGTGAAACGCCTGCTGGGAATCGGGAGGGACTACACCGCCGAGGCTCGCATCCGCCGCGAGAGGGAGGAGGAGCTGAAGAGGGTGTGGAGCATGCTCGAGCGGGTGGGTCTGGCGCTGGTCTGCTTCACCCCCGATTTCCGCGTAACCCTCCTCAGCCATCTGGCGGAGGAGGCGCTGGCGACCTCCAGTGACCGCGCCATAGGCACGCCGCTTCCCGAGCTCTTCCCGGCCGAAGACAGGCAGGAGCTGGTCTCCCTCCTGGAGAGGGCGGTCGGGGGCGAGGAGATCAGCGAGGCCATGGTACAGGCGGGAAAAAAGAAGAAGCGTCGCACCCTCTTCATAAGCGTCAGGCCCGCCGTGGACCAGAAAGGCAGGACGCGGGAGTTTATGCTCATCCTCCGGGAGGCTACGCACGAGCTGTCGGAGATGGAGGAGACGGAAGCGATGCTGAAAGCGTCCAGGAGGAAAGAGAAGATCCTGGAGCATGCGCTGCGCGCCCCGGAGCTTCAGTCGTTCATGCAGGAGTGCTTGGGGGAAATGCAGGAGGAGTTCGGGTGCAGCGCCGCGGCCCTATTCACCGTGCAGAGGAACGAGGCGTCATTGCGCGCCCACATCGGTTTGGAGAAAGAGGATGAGAAGACCCTTTCGGCACTGCGGCTACGTCCCGGTCATACCCGGCTGTGCGGGATGCTGGTGAAGATAATGGTGGAGATCCACGGCGGCGTGCCCAGGAGAGGCTGGGACGAGGTGCATTCCTTGATCGAAAAGGCGGATATGCTCCTGCCTTTGCTGAGGGAGAGGAGGTGGCGGAACCTCGTCGTCTTTCCCATGCGCCGCGAAGGGGAAGCCGTAGGCGCCATCGCCCTCGCCGACTGCGACCCGGTCAAGATGGACACGGTCGAGGACGCGGCCTTCACCGCCATCGGCGATGCCGTGGCGGCGGCCGTGGCGGTGGGAGACGAAAGGGCCGCCCGGGCGGCATCCAGGGCCGTCAGGGATGAAGGGCCGCCTGGCGCGGGAGAGCGGGCGGAAGCGCCACGGGACGCGGGTCTGGAAGAGGCCGGGACGCTTCCCGCTGGGGAGGCACCCGCGGTGGAAGGCGGGGAGGAAAGGAATGACGCGGGAGGGAAGAGCGGCAGGAAGGGGATGTTCCCGACCCCGGCGCCCGCGAAGGAAAAAGAGCACGACTACTTCGAGATCGCCAAGGAGCTGAAAGGGGAGGAATCGCCCCCCGACAACCTGGCCCTCTTCGGTGAGGCGGCGGGGGAGCGCTATATGCCCTCTCCCAAGGGCATCGACCTCTCCGCCCTGCTGTGGGAGGTAAAGGAGTACTTCAACCGCCTGGAGGGCAGGGGAGAGATATTCCTGGAGATAGAGGACGACCTTCCCAAGATGCATACGGACAAGCGCCTGCTGCGGGAGGTGCTACTGCAGCTAATCGACAACGCCCGCAAGTTCTCGCCCCCCGACGCCCCCGTGATCCTGGGGGTGGAGAGGTGGGGGGACGAGGTCCTGCTGCGCGTGGAGGACCAGGGCCCGGGCATCCCCGCCGGGGTGGTGGAGGAGGTCATGCGGTGGGACCCGAAGGAAGCGGGAGAGGAGGGCGGTGCGAGGAGCGGAGCGGGCGGGCTCTACCGCTGCCGCAGGTACGTGGCGGCCATGGGGGGCGACTTCTCCATCAAGGGAAGGCAGGACGAGGGCACCACCGTGTTCGTCAGGCTGCGGGTGCTGCCCTTCATCGGGGAGATGCCGTGACCCCCGAGGTGAAGGTGCTCGGGGTGTGCGGGAGCCCCGTGAAGGGCGGCAACGCCGAAGCCCTGTTGGAAAGGGCCTTGCGCAGCCAGGATGGTGTGGAGGGCGTCGGCTGGGAGATAATCCCCCTCGCCCGCGCGGACGTGAAAGACTGCATCCATTGCAACTGGTGCCTGCGCAAGCAGGAGGGCGAGCGCCGCTGCGCTCAGGATGACGGCATGACCGCCATCTACCCCCGCGTGGAGGCCGCCGATGTGCTCATCTTCGCCTCCCCGGTCTATTTCGGGCGCCTCTCCGGCCACCTCGCGGCCTTCATCGACCGCCTGAGGCCTTACGTGCACGGCAACGTCTCCCGGGGCATGCTGCGCAACAAGGTGGGGGGGTCCATCGCCGTGGCCTGGTTCCGCATGGCGGGGCTGGAGATGGCGCTCATCACCATGAACCAGTTCTTCTATGCCGTGAACATGGTCATCGCCTCGTCGGAGATGGGGCTGCAGGGCGGCTCCGCCTTCTCCTCCCTGCAGGGCCTGGGGCTGCGTGACGGCGACGACCGTCTGCTGGTGCTCCGGGACGAGCTGGGCATGGCCAGCGCCGCCGCCACCGTCTCCCGCGCCGTGGAGCTGGCCCGCATCATCAAGGCCGGCACCTCCGCCCTCTCCTAGTGGCACGTTTGGGGTCAACCCCGGCCCGTGCCACCCAACTGATTCGCCTGGGGAAACAACCAGTCCTGTGGGGTCAGGTCTTGGATCTTGCATCCCCCGGTATCTAATGGCATAGATTACCAAATAGATACCCTCCTGGCAGGCTTTTTAAAGGCCTCGCTTTAACCCTGGTATGCAAAAAACAAGACCTGACCCACCCTTACGGGCCGTCGTAGAGCCAGATTGCGCCCGACAACAACCCGTTCTCCAGGGTGTCATATCCCACGGCTACCATAGTGCCCTCGGAACTGGCGATGCCGTAGAGACAAGAATCGAAATCAACCCCTTCACTTAAGCGCGGGAGATCGACACGCTCCCAGGTAAAGCTGTCTTCGGATGTCCAGACGCAGGCTGAAAAATATGAATCCCTGGAGCTTGCATCCACGGTTATGATTGCCTTACCTACCGCTGCCAGTCCCGACTCAACTGCCGACACCTTGTATATGGTCGTATCCGTAAACGAAGCCTCGTCACGTCCTGTCCGCTGCCAGTTTATGCCGTCGGGAGAGGTCCACACGGCGCCCTTTACGGGTGGGGCATCATCGCTCATGAGCCCGCCGTCGTGTCCCACTGCCACCAAGCCCGGTGCGGCCGCGGTGACATCGAATATCTCCTGGTTCTCAACTCCACCGAAAGCCACTGCATCGTAAGGCACTTTACTCCATGAGAGGGCATCAGGGCCGGAGGTCAAGACCTGTGCATCCAGGTAATAGAGCCGCCTCTCCTCATCGGATACGGCCTCAGGGGATAAACCACTCCCGGCTATCACCAGACCCGGGCCGCCTTTCGTGATCGTAAATATACGCGGGAACGCGAGAAAGTCCAGGCGGTCAGCGGGGGCGCGGAGCCAGGTCTTCCTGCCGGGAGAGGTCCAGATACAGGCCCTGGTCAAGCAAAGCTGTTCATCCCACAGGTAGCCTATGGCCACAAAACCCGGTCCGTCCGCAGCAGGAGTCACGTCGACTATGCCCACGGGATAGAGATGGGGCGCACCGGGCTCAGGTGCGAAAGCGGCGTCGTCGCCCGGGATCTGCGTCCACTCCAGCCCGTCTTCCGACGTCCACAGGTTGAGGCAACATGATATGACCAACCCCGAGGGACCACTACATATACGTGGGGGTGTGAACTGCTGCACCTCGATATGGGCGCTGCCCTGCCGCCCCATGACCTCTTGCAGCCTGGTGGCGTACTCGCCCAGGTCGGGGGAACTGCCGGCCGCAAAAGAGGACGCGTCCAGGCGGGAATACTCCCTGCCGTTTTCAGATACCCATATCTCGAGGGTACCGTTATTTCCGACATTCTCCTTGTCCTGGTAAGGCAATAGTCCTGGGATTTCGCCAGCCGGCGATTCGATCTTTACACCTACCTCGTGGCGGAAGCCGACCGCGACGAAACCCGGACCCCCTGCGCATACGTCTGTTATAACCACGTCATTTCCATCACTTGAGAAGATGGACCGGTCGTCGGTCACCGGTGACCACCCGCCTTTAATGCCGTTCGTTCCGCCGCATCCATGCAGAAACAACAAGGATACGGTAAGGATCAGGATAAGAAGCAGAGGCAAGGAACGCACATGAAACGACGAGTATCGATGCGACAGGATCATTTCATCGCCCTTGCATTACCGGGGAGCTAAACAGCCATGTTATCCCCCCCACATCCTACAGGGTCGATTTTACTACATGAACGCTTAGCATATCTTTCAAGCGCGAGTCAGGCCCACAGCAGGTGTTGTCTTTGGCATTATCATCCATCCCTCCAGGGCAGGGATCGGGGAGGGGGTCAGGTCTTGGATCTTGGATTTGAAGGGGTTGCGAACACCCAGCTAGATAGGGGTGAATCGTGACCCACATACCTCGGTATCCAAAATCCAAGACCTGACCCCATACAACATGGCTCTTGACGGGGGAGACAGGCCCATATTAAACTAAGACCAACCGGTCGGTCTAAGAACAAAGGTGCAGCATGGCGAGGTCGTTAGGGATCAGAAAGAACCCGGCCAAGGACGAACGGGAAGCGGCCTTCAAGCAGGCGGCCCTCAAGCTCTTCTCCTCCAAGGGGTATCACAAGACCACCATGTCGGAGGTGGCCATGGAGGCCGGTTTCGGAAAGGGCACCCTCTACTGGTACTGGAACTCCAAGGAGGAACTCTACTTCGCCCTGGTGGAGGAATCGCACCGCGAGTTCATGGCGCTGGTTAACGAGGCCGCGGAGAGGGAAGGCAGCGCCCTTGAGAAGCTACTGTGGCTGGGCGACCAGGTGACCGAGCTGCATTACCGCCACCGCGACTACACCAAGCTCTCCTGGAAGATGCGCGCCGAGGAGGTCGAGACCTTCTCCCCGGAATATGTGGAGAGGCTCCACCGCAACAGCGCCGAGATCAAGGAGAAGCTGGAGAAGACAATCTCCCAGGGTATCGAGGAGGGCCTGCTGCCTCAGATGGACCCGTATTATCTCGCGTGCATGCTGCTGGGGCTGATGGAGGGGATGGAGATCCAGTGGCTGGAGGACCCGGAGTCCTTCGACCTGCGCACCGCCATGCACATGGCCATGCAGCTCTCCGGGCTACTGATGCGGAATACTAAAGAGCCGGAGGGGAAATAATGTTGATATACCTCTTGGTCTGGGGGATGCGGAAAGCACACCGTTCAAATAACGGATGAAATAGATGAAAGGCAAGAACCTCATCAGGCTGGTTGTAGCGAAAAGGTAACGGGAGGTCTGGAAATGTCGAAACTGGTCGTTCTAGGCGGTTGCGGGGCGGTGGGGAGCACGGCGATGCGCTACCTCGCCCCGACGGATTATTACGACGAGATCGTGGTGGCGGACAAGGACATCGCGGCGGCGCAAAAACTCGCGGCCGAGCTGGGCGAGGGCAAGGTCAAGGCGTTCGAGCTCAACGCCGACGACCCCCAGAGCCTCAAGGACGCCATGGCCGGCGCGGACGTGGTCCTCAACTGTGTGGGCCCCTTCTACAAGTACGGCCCCGTCATCCTCGAGGCTGCCATCGGGGCGGGGGTGGACTACGTGGACATCTGCGACGACATGGACGCCACCGAGATCATGCTGGAGATGGACGGCAAGGCCAAGGAGGCCGGCATATCCGCCCTCATCGGCATGGGCAGCTCACCCGGCATGGCCAACGTGCTGGTGAAGCTCACCGCCGAGACCCTGCTGGACAAGGTGGACTCCGTGGACATCTACCATGCTCACGGCGGCGAGGACGTGGAGGGCCCGGCGGTGATCAAGCACCGCTTCCATTCCATGGAGATAGACATACCCATGTTCCTGGACGGGGAGTACAAGACGGTGCGGCTCTTCGAGGAGAGCGGCCGGGCTCTGGAGGAGGAGACGGAATTCCGCGACGTTGGAACATATCCCGTCTATGGCTATCCCCACCCCGAAACCATCACCCTCCCGAAATACATCAAGGGAGTCAAACGCGTGACCAACCTCGGGCTGGTCATCCCCGTTTCCTACGCTAACCTCATCAAGGACATGGTGAGGCTGGGCCTGACCTCCGACGAGCCCCTGGAGGTGCAGGGACAGAAGGTCATCCCGCGGGAGTTCGCGGTGGCCTTCGTCATCTCCCGCCGCGACGGCCTGCTCAAGGAGGCGGGCATCGACTTCGCGCGCGGCTGCCTGAAGATCGTGGTCAAGGGGGAGAAGGACGGCGAGCCCTCCTCCTACGTCTTCCAGATGTCCTCCAGCGGCATGGGTATGGGCGAGGGTACGGGAATCCCCGCCGCCATGGGCGCCATCATGATGGGCCAGGGCAAGATAACCTTGAAGGGAGCCTTCCCTCCCGAAGCGGCCGTCAACCCCATGGACATGATCCAGCTGGCGGGAGTGCTCATCAAGTCATCCGGCAAGGGAGAAGGCGCCCCCATCTACATCGAGCACATCGACAAGAACGGCAAGGTAAACGTCATCGACCTCAAGTTCTGATCGGGCGCTGAAGGCGTAGAATATGGGCGGAAGGCAAAGCGGGGCGTTCCGGACCGGGCGCGTCCGAGAGTAGAGGACAGGAGTTGAACAATGGGCGATAGGTTCATCGTCAGCCACGACGTAGGGACGGGCGGGAGCAAGGCCGTGCTCACCGACCTCGCCGGGAACATCATCGCGTACAGCTTCGAGCCCTACCAGACATCCTATCCCCAGCCTCACTGGGCCGAGCAGGACCCGCGCGACTGGTGGAACGCGGTGGCCGTGAGCACGCAGCGCGTCATCGCGGAGAGCAGGATAAACCCCCGCCAGGTCATGGGTACCGCCTTCGCCACCCAGATGCTGGGCGTGCTCCCCGTGGACGCATCCGGGAACCCCCTGCGCCCGGCCATCATCTGGCTGGACAGCCGAGCCGACGAGCAGGCGTCAAAGCTGGTGCGGCGCCTGGGCGGACCCCGGGTGGTCATGGCGGTGGCGGGGGTCGTGCCCTCGGGCAAGGACGTCATCTGCAAGATACTGTGGCTGAAGGAGAAGGAGCCGCAGGTGTGGCAGGAAACGCATAAGATCCTCGACGTCAACGGCTACCTCGTGTACCGGGCCACCGGCAACATGATCATCGACCACACCGGCGCGGGGGTAACGGGGGTGCTGAAGAACAAGACGCGCCAGTGGGACCCCCTCTTCGCGAAACTCCTGGGCGTCCCCCTGGAGAAGATGCCGGACATCAAGAGCTCCATCGAGGTCGTAGGCCTGCTCACAAAAGATGCCGCCGCCGACATGGGACTGGAGCCGGGAACGCCGGTGGTCGGAGGCATGGGCGACGTCCCCGCAGCCGCCACCGGCTCCGGCGCCCTGGAGGACGGGGACGCCCACGTCTACCTCGGCACCTCGGGCTGGCTGGTCATCTCCACCTCCAAGGTGAAGAACCTGGGCAAGAACGGCATCGCCTCCGTGGTCTCCGCAGACCCGGAGATGTTCATCATGATCGGGGAGACGGAGACGGCGGGCGCCTGCCTGAAGTGGTTCGCCGACAACTTCGCCACCTCGGATGAGAGGCAGAAGGCCCGGGAGGCCGGGGACGAGATGGCCATCTTCCCCGTCCTGGACGAGGTGGTGGATAAGGTGGAGACCGGCGCTAAGCGGCTGCTCTTCACCCCGTGGATGTTCGGGGAGCGCGCCCCCATCACCGATACCACCCTGCGCGCCGCCTTTGTCAACCTATCCCTCGAGCATACGCGCGAGCACCTGCTGCGCGCCATCTACGAGGGCGTGGCCTATAACTTCCGCTGGCTGGTGGACGCGGTGGGCAAGGCGGGGTTCGGGTGCCGCACCCTGCGCGCCATCGGAGGCGGCGCCCGCTCGGACGTGTGGATGCAGATAATGGCCGATGTCACCCAGCGCGAGGTGGAGGCGGTCCAGACCCCGCAGGAGGCGGGGGCCATGGGCTGCGCCATGGCGGTGGCGGTGGCTTTGAAGGAATATACGAGCTACCGGGAGCTGAAGAAGGTGATCGGGGTGCGCAGGACCTTCGAGCCCGACCCGGCCTGCTGCACCGAGTACGAGGAACTCTACAAGGTGTTCCGCTGCCTGCACGGCAACCTCACCGGCATCTGCCGCATGCTCAACGAGCCGGGTCAAGCCTGCAAGGCATGATGTTTTGAACAAGGAGGAGAGAAGAGATGTTGTATTACGAAGCACAGCCGAAGGCGATACCGGAGAGCATCGACTACGATGACTTCATCGTCGCCACCTATTACGCCGCCCTGCCGCGCGACCTCATCATGTACTACCTGGCGCCCTTCCTGGCCATCGAGCAGTCCACCGGGACCTGGGTCCCCGTCCCCGGCGAGACCCCCGAGGTGAGGGCGAAGCACGTGGCCAAGGTCATCGCCATCCACGAGGTGCCCTTCTACGAATACGAGGTGCCCAAGGAGGTGGAGGAGAGGACCTACGTTGTGCAGGTGGCCTACCCCGTCCGCAACATCGAGCACCAGATACCCATGCTCTTCACCGCCGTGGTGGGGAACATCTCCATGGGGGGCAAGATAAAGCTGCTCGACCTGCACTTTCCCAAGCAGTACACCGACGGCTTCGGCGGGCCCAAGTTCGGCATCGACGGCATCTACGAGGCCCTGGGCATGAAGGAGCGCCGCCCCCTCATCAACAACATGATCAAGCCCTGCACGGGCTATTCCTGCGAGGTGGGGGAGAAGCTCTTCTACGAGGTGGCCCGCGGCGGCTGCGATGTCATCAAGGACGACGAGCTCATCGCGGACATGGCCTTCAACCGCTGCGAGGATAGGGTCAAGGCCTACATGGCCATGGAGAAGCGGGCCTTCGAGGAGACGGGCGAGCACACCCTGTACATGGTGAACATCTCCGACAACCTGCCCAAGATGTTCGAGCTGGCCAAGCGCGTGGTGGACGCGGGCGCCAACGCCATCATGGTCAACTACCTGGCGGTGGGGCTGCCGGCCCTGCAGGCGCTGGCGGAGGACCCGGACATCAACGTGCCCATCATGGCCCACATGGACTGCGCGGGGGTCTATTACGAGTCGCCCAACTCGGGCATCGCCTCACACCTCATCCTGGGCAAGCTGCCCCGCCTGGCGGGGGCGGACGTGGTGGTCTTCCCGGCGCCCTACGGCAAGGCGCCATACCTCAAGGACCGCTTCGTGTACACCGCGGACGTCATGCACTACCCCATGCACAACATCAAACCCATGATGCCCATGCCCTCGGGGGGCATCACCCCGGACATGGTCCAGACCTGCGTGGCGGACATCGGCCCGGACATCATGATCGGCTCCGGCGGCGGCATCCACGCCCATCCCATGGGACCCACGGCGGGGGCCATAGCCTTCCGCCAGGCCATCGACGCTGCCGTGCAGGGCATCCCGGTGCAGGAATACGCCAAGGACCACCAGGAGTTGGGAGTAGCTCTGGGCCTCTGGCAGGGGGCTTTCGCGGAGACCACCGCCGCCAGCGGCCTCGAAGCCAAGATGGACTCGATCGCGGAGCATTAAGCCGAATACCGGGACTTCTTATACGCCGTCCGGATGGTTCCAGCTTCGAAAAGGTGGGGGCGTTGCATGGACCATCCTGCCCGAAAAGGAGGGAGGAGCCGCCGGGAGGCTATATGGTAAATAATGGTTAGTAAAGGATGCGTCGGCACATAGAGGTAGGTCATGATAGTAGATAGTCACGTGCACGTGTTTTTCGAGGGCAGCGACCCCGAGGAGTTCTTCCTCGGCTGTGCCCGCATGGCGTCGGTGCTCTTCAGCAAGGGGGGCGAACAGCCGCAGGACCCCCAGTAGCTCCTGGAGACCTTCATGCCGTTGATGAGCGACCCCAACGCGGACAAGCTCAGCGCCGTTATGGACGAGGCGGGCATGGACCGTGCCGTCCTCCTACCCCTGGACTTCTTCCTGGGGTGCTGCGAGCCCGCGGTGGGCGACAAGAAGACCATCACCATCGAGGAGAAGAACCGCCTGCATGCCGGTTTCATCCAGAAACACAAGGGCAGGCTATTCTCGTACTGCGGGGTCGACCCCCGTCGCAAGGGAGCGCTGGAGCTCTTCCGCAAGGGCGTCGAGGAGTGGGGGATGATCGGCCTCAAGCTCCATCCCACCACCGGCTTCTACCCCCACGACCCCATCTGCTATCCTTTCTACCAGGCGGCAGTGGAGATGGGGGTGCCGGTGCTCATACACTCCGGCAACGAGCCCGCTCCGCTCAAGCCCATGTTCTCTCAGCCCTGCTATATCGATACCGTCGCCGCCGATTTCCCCGAGCTCAAGATCATCATCGCGCACTGCGGGCACGGCTGGTACGAGGAAGCGGTAGACCTCGCCTCCGCCAAGCCCAACATCTACGTGGATTTCTCCGGTTGGGAGACGGAATACGCCGGCGACCCGGATTACCTCTACCGCCCGCTGCGGCTGGCCATCGACATGCTGGGGCCGTGGAGGGTCCTGTTCGGCACTGACGGCGCCATGCTCTATTACGTCGTCTGGCCCAAGGACTGGGTGCAGGTCTTCCGTGATCCGGACAGCCCGTCGGGGATAAAGTTCTCCAGGGAGGAGATGGAGATCGTCCTGGGAGGGGCCGCCGCGCGGCTCTACGGCTGGGAATGAACGGATCGCGGGGTCAGGAACGGGGTCAGGATTCATCCTGACCCCGACCTAGAACGAACAGATCCCGCCGGTCCTTTACTTCTTGTCCAGTTTCTCCAGGCGCAAGGCCTTGAAGCCGAAATAGACCACGGCCAGGATGATGACGAAGTTGATGAGCACGCCGATGAAATGGCCGTAGGTGAACACGGCATCCCCGATGGTGAAGGTCAGCGTGTCCAGGCTGCCCTGTCCCACGATGGCGCCGATGATGGGGTTGATGAGGTCAGCCACCAGGGAAGTCACCACCCCTCCCACCGCGGTGCCGACGATGAAACCGATGGCCAGGCCCACCACGCCGTGTTCCCTGATGAAGTCGATAAAGCCCTGCAGCCCCTTCTTCTTCGCCTTTTCCGCCGCCGCCTTCTCCGCCTCCTCGGCATAGGGATAGCCGCAGTTCGGACAGGCCGGCGCCAGGTCCGAGACTTCCTTGCCGCAGTCTGGGCATTGCGTAATAGCCATAAGGAACCCCCTTTTTTAGATGGGCAGACACATAACAGATGATATTCTACCTTACCGCCATGCGCGGTGGAAGGACATCCCATAAAGGGAAATGGAGCGGGGCGGGTTGCTCCCCACGGGGGCACCCAGGGTAATCCCTGGGTCACATGGGCCCGTCAGCCTTCCTCCGCGCCGGGCGCACCCCACGTGGCCTCCCCCGGGCGCCTTATGCCATCGCGAGGACGGATGCCCTACGATGGGTCGGTGATGGAGCCCAGGAAGAGCAGCGCTCCCGTCTGGTCGTCGCGGATGGCGAAGAAGAAGGGCCGGTCCACGGTCATCTGGAAAGGCTCATCCTCGGGCATCGCCGTCAGTGCCACGTCTACGCTGGTCACCGCCGCCGCCTCGGTGCCCTCCTCGTTGACGTCGATATAGGTCTTCTGGAGCACCTTGCTGATGAAAGCCCTATTCCCTCCCGTCGAGACGAACATGTCCTCGAGCCCGCCCTCGAAAGCCGGCTGCATGCCCATGGCCTTCAGGGCGTCGTTCAGCTCCTTCACATATTCGACCTTGAAGCGTGGCAGCGCAAGAGATCCTTCCCTGCTCTGGAACGCGTCCATCCACTGTTCCCACTTCTCCTCGCTCAGTCCCGCCAGGAACTCGCCGTAGTCCTTCCCCTCGCGGGGGAGGAGAACGTACATACTCATGCGCTCGTTATCCTCGTCTCCGTAGGGCAGGCTTATCGCCTGCAGGTCGTCGCTCTCGTAATAAAGGAATTCATCCGAGCGGTGCATGAGCGGAACGGAGATGGTGGTTCCATCCAGGAGATGGAAATCGCCTTCCTCGGTATTCTCGGGGTCGAACGGTGTCTGCCATTTACCGTTGAAGTAGATCGCGTTTATGAGTATGAGCGCGAGGTCCGGATCCAGCTTGTTGACGATCTTGGAAATTTTCTCGTGGGTCTTCTCTTTGACCCAGGCGTTGATGGTGTCTGGCGCCTCCGGGTCGGAGAAATCCAGGTTGGCGATCTCCGCGTCATAGCTCTCGCGGCAGCGTCCCGCGAAATCTCCGCTCAGCTCGTAATCCTGGTTCGCCCACAGTGAATTGGCTATCTCTATCAGCAGCGCCTCGTCGTCCTGCCGCAGGGAGGCGATCAGGTTGCCCAACTGTTCGTTTACCTCCTCCAGGCTCATGCCCTCGAGGTCCAGCACTTTAGCCATGGCCTCCTTCGTCTCGCCGCTGGCGCCGTTGTAGGTCATGGCCAGGGCGAGCTTGGCGCTGAGCGGGGAGAGCACGATGTTATCGCCGTAGTCCAGGGAGGCGACTTGCTGAAACAGCCCGAAGGCGAAATCGCCGCTCTCGGCCCGCAGTTCGTATCCCTTCACCTCTTTGTCGACCGGCTCTGCCGGCGTGGGCCCGCCCCCGCATCCGGCCAGCACGGGAGAGAGCAGGAGTATGACCATCAACGGGATATATGCTTTCCGCACCATCACCACCCCCACAGGAACATGGCTTTCTTCATTACTCTCTGATAGGGATGCGGAAGCGGCCGTATCGGTTCCCCGCGACCGGCACCGGATAATGGCGAGCGTGCCCGACATGCCGAGACCGGCCGGGCCGGCGCCTTCAGAGGGCGAGGCGTTCCTCCGCCTCGGGCAGGATGAGCTGCCCCTGGGGGACGTACATGGTCATCATGCTCCTGCCGGGCGCGATCTCGCGGATGCGGCGCGAGAGGTCGTGGTCCCCCAGGGTGAGACGGGCGCCCCCCGGCAGGAAGCTCCTGCCCAGGGAGGCGGAGATGCCGTTGATATGGGTGCGCAGCAGCTCGTTGCCCTTCACCGAGAAGAAGGTGTAGTCGAAGTAGGTCTTGGTGCGCGCCGGGTTCTTCTTCACCTCCAGGGTGAGGATGTGCCTGCCCTCCTCCGCCAGGGTGCAGCTGACCATGCCGTCGCTTTCGCCGAAGTCTATGTCGGCGATGAACTTGGGGAACCCCCAGATGTCTATGCCCGCATGCAGCCCCACCTGCGAGGTGAGAGGGAGCTGCCAGATGAATACCTCGAAGGAGAGGGAGGCGGACATGCGCAGCACCGGCAGGAGGGGCGGGTTGAAGCGGGGGCGGTAGCGCACGGGCACCGCGATGACGAACTCCCTGTAGGGGCCGATGGTGGTGTCGCGGTAGTCCGTGGCCGTGAAAGCGAGCAGCCCTTTCCCCGGGTATATCTCCGCCGGGACCAGCTTGGAGGTGGGCAGGATCTCCTTCAGCTTGAGGACGGGGGCGGTGAAAGCCCCCGTAGCCTGGAAGACCTCGCGGTAGAGGATGGGCACGTCGCAGGTGCCACCGGTTATCTTCACCTCGTGCTGCTGAACGTCCTCGAGGAATCTGCTCTCCATCGTGCCCCTCCTGTCCCTACGGTGTTGAAGGATGATACAGCCGCCCGTGCCGCCGTTCAGGTCCCGTACCAGTATTATATTACCCCGCCCGGGTTTATAAACCTGCCCCTGCCGCCCGGGCATGACGGTACATGCGTGCCGCCAGGCCTGTTATGGACTGAAGGGTCGGGACGAGACCTTCTCGGGCCGCCGCCGCGGCAGGGAAATGTTTACAGGCGCTTTGCGAGGAACGAAAACGGCGCGAGAGATGAGTAGTCTACCAGGGTGGCCATGGCGCGGGAGCTGGTGTCAACCCCCATCTCCTCGGCGGCGGCGGGCGGGTTGAGCCCGCCTGCCACCAGCATGCCCACGCGGTCCCTCCCCGCGGGGACTTCCATCAAGGGCTGCCCGGGCCTGCCCAGCACGACCATCTCGCCCAGGCGCGACCTCTTCATCTCCTGCAGAAGCGCGGACGCCGCGTCCAGCGCCGAGGCGGGGATGAGCCGGAAGGAGGCGCAGATGCGGCCCGCGCCTCCGCTAGCCGCAGCGTGAACGCTGGTCATCTTGCCCTTGATGAAGATCTCGATGGGGTCGAGGGTGGAGCCGGAATAGGAGATTATCTCGGTGAAGCGGCTCGGCCTGCCGCCCTTCATCTCCAGCAGGCCCCCGAAACTCGATTCCACCGGGATGCCGTGGTGCAGGAAGACGGAGTTGAGGGTGACGCTGCACACCGTCCCCCAGGCGACCGAGCCCGCGGGGACCTCCAGCCCCCCCACCCTCTCGCCCGGCCCCGCGCGCAAAACGAGGTCGGAGAGGCACAGGCCGGACTCGAAGGCCGGGCGCATGGCCTCCACGGCCTTGCCTTCCTGCCTGGCCGGAAAGAAGGTGACGTTCAGCACCAGGCGGCCCTTGCGCGTGGGGAGGTCGAAGTCGGCCCGGCAGGCGAGGTCGTCGATGCGGGCGTTGACGAAACCGACCCGGTCCACGGCGAGGGCGCTGAGTATCTCCTCCCGGCCGCGTTCGGTGAGCACCCGTCCGCTGCGGCCCACCAGGCGCGTGTAGCCCCGCTCGTCCAGATGCAGCAGGTGATAACGCACGGTGCGCTCGCTCAGGTCCACGCCGCGCAAGGCCAGTTCCCGGGAGACGGCCCGGGCGCCCAGCGGCCCGCCAGCCTCCTGCAGGATATCCAGTATGGCCAGGGTCTTTCTCTCCAGAAACGCGTTTCCGCTCATATCGGCAAATATCCTCCGTATTTATGATTGACAATATATCATAAATCGGGTTAAATAGGCAATAGGTTACCTATAGCCTATAAGTTTTAGGTACAGGCCGGGAGAAGGGGTGCGAAAACCAGGCTTCCCGTCCCGAAGGATCACTATTATCCGCGGCCGCAAGACGTAAAGGTGATGCTGGTGAAGAGGATAATCCCGCGGGAGGAGTACTGCATCGGGTGCCGCTTGTGCGAGATCCACTGTATCGTGCAGCATTCCAGGAGCAAGGATATAATCAAGGCCTTCAAGCAGGAGCGTCGCCCGCTGAAGCGGGTCGAGGTCGAGGAAAAGGGGCACGTATCCTTCGCCCTGCAGTGCCGCCACTGTGACGAGGCGCCCTGCGTCACCGCCTGCCTCTCCGGGGCCATGCAGAAAGACCCGGAGACCGGCGTGGTGACCAGCGACCCCGAGCGCTGCGTGGGCTGCTGGACCTGCATCCTGGTCTGCCCCTTCGCGGCGGTGCGCCGCGACGAGACGGAAAGGAAAGTGGTGGGCAAGTGCGACCTGTGCCCCGACCTCGACACCCCGGCCTGCGTTGCCAACTGCCCCAACGAGGCCCTGGTCCTGGTGGAGGAATAGAGATGGAGACCTACGACTACGCCATAGTCGGCAACTCGGCCGCGGCCATCAACGCCGTGGAGAGCATCCGCACCCGGGACCCGGAGGGAACCGTAGGCATCTTCTGCGAGGAGAGGTACCGCTGCTATTCGCGCCCCCTCATCTCCTACCTGGTGGCCGGGGACATCAAGACCCAGGGCATGTATTACCGCCCCGCCGGTTATTACCGCAGGATGGGCGTGGACTTCCACGGCGGCGAGCGCGTGGTCTCCGTAAGCCCCTCCAGGAAGACCCTGACCACCGCGGGTAAAAAGAAGGTCGGCTGGCGCCGGCTGCTCCTGGCCACGGGCTTCACTCCCTTCATCCCGCCCATCGAAGGCCTGGAGGAGGTGGAGTACGTCACCTTCGTCTCCTGGGACGATGCCAAGCGCATGCTGAGCCTGACGGCGAAGAAGGTGCAAGCCCTGGTGGTGGGCGCCGGGCTCATCGGCATGAAGGCGGCGGAGGCGCTGCACGCCCGGGGCGCCGCGGTCACGGTGGTGGAGAAGCTGGACCGCGTCCTGCCCCTGGCGCTGGACGGCATCGCTTCGGAGCTTGTGGCCGAGCGCTGCCGCGATGCGAAGATAAACATCCTCACCGGGACCGGCGTAGCGCTGCTGTCGGGCGGGGGAGGCCACAAGGGAACGGCGGTGCTGGAGGACGGGGCTGAGGTCGACTTCGACCTCCTGGTGATGGCGGTCGGGGTCAGGCCCCGCACGGAGCTGGCGGAGGCCGCGGGCCTGAACTGCGAGCGGGGGATCGAGGTGGACGCATTACAGCGCACCAGTGACAAGAACATCTATGCGGCGGGGGACGCGGTCAGGGCCATGGACATCGTGCTCGGTGAGCCCTCCATAAACGCCCTGTGGCCGGTGGCCGCCCTGCAGGGCAAGTACGCCGGCAGCAACATGGCCGGCGGTGAGAAGCCCTATCCGGGCTGCAATTCCATGAATGCGGTGGAGTTCTTCGGGCTGCCGGTGCTGTCTGCGGGGATAGTGAACCCACCCCGGGAGGGATACCAGGTGATCGCGCGTGAGGACGGAGCGGGCTACCGCAAGGTGGTGTTGAGGGGAGACGTCCTCGTGGGTATGCTCATGGCTGGGACCATCGAGCACGCCGGTATCCTCACCAGCCTCATCCAGGAGAAGGCCAACGTGAAACGGGTGAAGGGCCACCTCCTCGACGAGGGGTTCGGCCATATCCATCTTCCGCGCGCGGTCAGGCAGGGGCGTATCGAAGACGCAATGGCGGGCCTCAGGGTCGCAGAGGCGGAGAAAGGCCGGGGAGGTTGAGGGTATGCTGAGGGGCGTGCGCTTCCGTGACGACAAGGATTTCTCGGGCTGCTCGATATTCGGGATGATGAACGCCGCCGGTAAGAAGTTCACCGGCGGGCCCATGATAACCGCCATCGCCAACATGAAGGAGCGCAGCAACGGGCTTGGGGGAGGTTTCGCAGCCTACGGCATCTACCCGCAGTATCCCGACCACTACTGCTTCCAGATGATGTACTCGGACGAGGCGGGGAAGAAGGACGCCGAGGAGTATATGCAGGCGGATTTCTCCATAGAGGAGGCCGGAGTCATACCCACTTCCCCCTGCGAGGGCGTAGGGGATCCGCCGCTGCTGTGGCGCTATTTCCTGCAGCCGCGCGAGAAAAAGGTACAGGCCTGCGAGATCCAGGACACAGACGACTTCGTGGTCCAGGCGGTCATGCACATCAACGCGAACATCGACGGGGCCTTCGCCTTCTCCAGCGGAAAGAACATGGGCGTGTTCAAGGGAGTCGGCTATCCCGAGGACATCGGCCGTTTCTTCCGCCTGGACGAGTACGAGGGTTACATCTGGGTAGCCCACGGCAGGTTCCCCACCAACACCCAGGCCTGGTGGGGCGGCGCCCACCCTTTCAACATCCTGGACTGGTCGGTGGTCCACAACGGCGAGATATCCTCCTACGGTATCAACCAGCGCCACCTGGAGATGTACGGATATAAATGCACGCTGTTCACTGATACCGAGGTCATCGCCTATGCCGTAGACCTGCTGGTGCGCAGGCACGGGCTGTCCATCGCGGACATGGCCGGGGTGCTGGCGGCCCCGCTGTGGGAGGACATCGACCGCATGCCGCCGCAGGAGAGGGAGCTGCACACCGCCCTGCGGCAGACCTACGGCTCCCTGTTGCTGAACGGGCCCTTCAGCGTCATCGTCTCCAACCTCTCGCAGATGATCGGCCTCACCGACCGCATCAGGCTGCGCCCCCTGGTGGGGGGGCGCAACGGGGAGTGGATGTACCTGTCCTCGGAGGAAGCCCCCATGCACCTGGTGGACGACGCCATCGAGGACACCTGGATACCCTCGGGGGGAGAGCCCATCGTATTCCAGCTGCGAGAGGCTTGCGGGAGCGAGAAGGAAGCCGAGAAGAAAGCCGGGGTCCTGGGCGGGGCGGCGAGAGCCTGAGACCGCGCGGAGGTGGATGGATTTGAAGAGCTATATAGTGCCCGAGTTCATAGTGGAGAGGGACGACCACCGCTGCATCCGCTGCGAGGTGTGCGTGCGGCAGTGCGGCTTCGGCGTCCATCGCTCCGACGAGGAGGACGACGAGGTCTACGCCGACGAAGCCAAGTGCGTGGGATGCCTGCGCTGCGTGACCCTGTGTCCCACCAACGCGCTCATCGTGCGCGAGAACCCCACCCGTGTGCCCTCCAACGCCAACTGGACCCGCGAGGTCCTACACGACATCTACAAGCAAGCGGAGACGGGGGGCGTGCTGCTCACCGGCATGGGCTGCGACAAGGAGTACCGCAACTACTGGGACCGCATCACCCTGGACGCCAGCCAGGTGACCAACCCCTCCATCGACCCTCTGCGCGAACCCATGGAGCTGCGCACCTACCTGGGGGCCAAGCCGGACACCCTCCAGACCGGGGTGGGGAAAGGCGGAACATCGCTCGCGACCAAGCTAGCCCCCCAGCTGCGCATGGAGATACCGGTGATGTTCTCCGCCCTGTCCTACGGGGCCATCAGCTTCAACACCTGCGAGTGCCTGGCCAGGGCCGCGGCGGAGATGGGCACCTACTACAACACCGGCGAGGGAGGCCTTCACCGCGACCTCTACAAGTACGGCGGCAACACCATCTGCCAGGTGGCTTCGGGCCGTTTCGGGGTGCACGCCGACTACCTGGAGGTGGCGGCGGCGCTGGAGATAAAGATCGGGCAGGGCGCCAAGCCGGGCATCGGGGGGCACCTGCCGGGGGAGAAGGTGAGCGCCGAGATATCCCGTACGCGCATGATACCCAGGGGCACGGACGCCCTCTCGCCCGCCCCCCATCACGACATCTATTCCATCGAGGACCTAGCGCAGCTCGTGTACGCCCTCAAGGAGGCGACGCACTGGGAGAAGCCGGTGTCGGTGAAGATAGCCGCCGTGCACAACTCCGCCGCCATCGCCTCGGGTATCGTGCGCGCCGGCGCGGACATCGTCGCCATCGACGGCATCCGTGGCGGCACGGGGGCGGCGCCGACCATGATCCGCGACAACGTGGGCATCCCCATAGAGCTCGCCCTGGCGGCGGTGGACACCCGCCTGCGCGAGGAGGGCATCCGCAACCGGGCCAGCGTGGTGGTGGCGGGGGGTATCCGCAACGCCGCCGACGTGGTCAAGGCCATAGCCCTGGGGGCGGACGCGGTGTATATCGGCACCGCGGCCCTGGTGGCTCTGGGCTGTCACGTGTGCCAGAAATGCTATACCGGCGTGTGCAACTGGGGCATCGCGACCCAGGACCCCTACCTGACCAAGCGGTTGAACCCGGACGTGGGGACCAGGCGGCTGGTGAACCTGCTCACGGGATGGTCTCACGAGATCATGGAGATCCTGGGGGGGATGGGTATCAACGCCATCGAGAGCCTGCGCGGCAACCGCTTGCGCCTGCGCGGCGTAGGCCTCACCCAGGAAGAGCTGGACATCCTGGGGATAAAGCACGCAGGTTCCTGAAAGATGACTTTGAGGAAGCTGCGTGTCACTAAGAGCGAAGCGACGTGGTGGCCTCGTTCGAGGAGAACGATTGAAAAGGTATGGAGAAACTGGGTTTCTCAGGGCTCCGTCATGTCAATAGGAGCGCAGCGACTTGGTGGCCCTCTTTTGCGGCGAGGGCCGCGAGAGAACGATGCCCGCTGGGGCGCCGCTCCTGGGCTCCGGCTAGTCAAGTGGAGTGCAGCGGCGCAGTGACAAGGTTTTAGATGGATCGTCGGCGGAGGAGACGGTGGAGAGCTTGTAAACAGGCAAAATCCAAGGTATTCGGAACCGATAAAAGAGAAGACAGGTCAAAAAAGGTTGAAGGAGAAGGGAAAACAGCGGCCGTCGCAGAAAAAGTCGAGCGAGAAGAGTAATGCGAGCAAAGAGGAAGTGAGAGGCATGAGGATAGAGGTCGACCACCGTGCCGGGATGCCGGGGGTCTTCGTGCGCAAGAACGGCAAGGTGGAGATCGATGCCAGCCAGCTCCATTACCGCGAGCTGAATAACATGATCAAGGGAGCCGTGGCGGAGGGAACACAGGAGATAGAGCTGGACAACATCTACGGCCAGCGTTATATCGGGTCCGGGATCCGCAAGCCGGTCAGCATCGTCGTGCACGGCGTGCCCGGCAACGACCTGGGCGCGTTCATGGACGGGCCGAAGATCATAGTGGAGCGCAACGCCCAGGACGGTGTGGGCAACACCATGAACGACGGCATCATCGTAGTGCACGGCCGTGCAGGCGACATCGTGGGCATGGGCATGCGGGGCGGCATGATTTTCATCAAGGAAAGCGTCGGTTACCGGGCTGCCATCCATATGAAGGAATACCGCAAACGGCGTCCGGTCCTGGTGATCGGCGGAGAGACCCAGGACTTTCTGGGCGAATATATGGCAGGCGGCCTGGTCATCGCCCTTAACATGAAGGCAAAAGGCGACTCCCGCTTTGCGGCCAGGCATATCGGGACGGGTATGCACGGTGGTCTCATCTTCATACGCGGCCAGGTGGAGGGGCACCAACTCGGCAAAGAGGTGACGAGCGGTCCCGCTAACGAAGAGGACCTTGCCATGATCAAGCCCTACGTCGAGGAGTACGTCGCTTACTTCGGCGGCGAGGAGGACGACATCCTCAGCTCGGGTTTCACCAAGCTTTGGCCTAAGTCGTCACGCCCTTTCGGGGGCATGTACGCTTATTGAGGCGAGGACGGGAACAGGCCAAGAACGGAGCCGGCGCTTTTGCTGGCCTTTTCTTTCCCCCAAGGGTGCGGGATATGTGCTGAACGGACGGGGCGGCTGGGTTTATGATAGAGGTGTCAGGCCCGGCAGGCCATGTTCCCCGTCCTCCCTTCCGGGGGCGTGGCGGCCGCCGGGACTACTTTACCTGGAGGCGTAAGTGAAGGTCTTTCTGAGCTGCGATGAAAACAGGGAGGATCTTTACCGGGGCATCCTCGAAGGTCATTTCGACCTGGTGACCCTCACCGACCTCGCATACGCGGAGCCCGAAGCCGGCGACGTCGTGCTCGCCGACCTGGCGGCGCGAACGGACGACTGGCGCGGCTACCTCGGCATGTTGCAGCGTTCGCTCGGGGAGGATGTCA
>CAYPZH010000001.1:24644-41903 GCA_964415205.1 uncultured Actinomycetota bacterium
TTTCGAACAGATACACTCCCTGGACAGCCGCGCCGGTCTGGACGATTTCGTGGCGGACGGTTTTACGGGCGAGGAGTTGAGGGCGCGCCTGCGCCTTCTCTCGCCCGAAGACCATGCCGCGGCGCAGACAGTGGGGGAACTGGAGATCGACGAGGACCGCTACGAGGCCAGGGTGAGTGGGACGCGGGTCGATCTCACCTTCAAGGAATTCGAGCTGCTGCGCTTCCTGGCATCACGCCCCGGCAAGGTGTTCACGCGGGAGGTTCTGCTGGAGCAGGTGTGGGGGTACGATTACTTCGGAGGCGCACGCACAGTGGACGTGCACATCCGCCGCATACGCTCCAAGATAGAGCGCGAAGGCCACGTGTACATCCATACCGTACGCGGCGTGGGGTATATCTTCGAGCACGCCGCTCCCGCTTAACATCCCCGTAACAGACCCTTAACCGCGATTTAATCGCGCCATAAAACCCCTGAAACATCCCTTGCCTAGACTTGCCTTATACGAGCGGAGCAGGACCTCGGAGATAAGGTGGGTGGAAGGATATGGAAAGAAAGGGAAAAGAGATGCGAGGCAACGTCGTGCAACCGGAGCGGGGGGGTGATGGCTCTTGAAAAGGCTGTTTTCGGTGGCGGTGCTGATCCTGGCGCTGCTGGCTCTCAGCGCCGTTCCGTCCCTCGCGGACGGCGAGGCGGCAACGGCCGAGAGCGTCGCCACCAACCTCGATACCGTGTGGGTCCTCATAGCCGCCGCCCTTGTCTTCTTTATGCAGGCGGGATTCTTCTTCCTTGAGGGCGGACTCACCAGGGCCAAGAACGTCTCCAATGCCATGATCAAGGGGGCCATGGACTTCTGCCTGGGGGCGCTGGTGTTCTGGATGGTAGGCTACGCCTTCATGTTCGGATTTGACCGCGGCGGCTTCGTGGGCTCGAGCGGTTTCTTCACCAACCTGGCAGGCGGCGACCGCAACGGCCTACCTCTATATGCGTTCTTTCTTTTCCAGGTCGCCTTCGCCGGCGCCGCGGCCACCATCCTTGCGGGCGGCATCGCCGAGCGCTTCAGGTTCAGCGCCTACTGCATCGCCACCGTCGCCGTCACCGGCTTGATCTACCCGGTGGTCGGGCACTGGATCTGGGCCGAGGGCGGCTGGCTCTACGAGCTGGGCATGCTGGATTTCGCAGGCTCGACGGTGGTGCATACCGTCGGCGGCATAATCGCGCTCCTCGGCGCCTGGATGGTGGGGCCGCGCAGCGGCAAGTACGCCCCTGACGGCACCCCCAAGGCCATCCCCGGCCACAACATCCCCATGGCCGCCCTGGGTACCTTCATCCTCTGGTTGGGCTGGTACGGGTTCAACCCCGGCAGCACCCTCAAGGCCACGCCGGCCATCGCCACCATAGCCATGTCCTCCTCCCTGGCGGAGGCTGCGGTGGGCGCCGTGGCCATGTTCCTCACCTGGATCCGTTACGGAAAACCTGACGTCAGCATGTCGTTCAACGGCATCCTGGCCGGATTGGTGGCGGTGACGGCGGGGTGCGCCTATATCAGCATGACCAGCGCGCTGATCATCGGCGTCGTGGCGGGGATACTGGTCGTCTTCGCGGTGGAGTTCATCGACCGCAAGCTCAAGGTGGACGACCCCGTCGGCGCCGTTTCCGTGCACGCCGTGAACGGGATCTGGGGGACTATCGCCGTGGGGCTCTTTTCCCAGGCATCCTTCGGCGAAGCCAACGGGATGGCGGCGGTCAACGGCCTCTTCTTCGGGGGGGGCATGGCCCAGCTCGGCAAGCAGCTCCTGGGGGTGGTCTCCGTCGTGGCCTGGGCCGCGATAACCGCTGCCCTCATGTTCTACGCCCTCAAGAAGACCATCGGGCTCAGGGTGGACGAGGAAGGTCAGAGGATCGGCCTGGACATAAGCGAGCACGACCTGGAGGCCTACCCGGACTTCCAGCCCGCCATCTCGGAGAAGGGAGTGATGTAGCGTGAAGAAGGTAGAGGCGTTGATCCGCCCGGAGAGGCTGGACCCCGTGATGGAGGGGTTGCGCAGACTGGGCTACCCGGGGGTGACCATCACCGAGGTCAAGGGCCACGGCAAGCAGAAGGGCGTCACCCACATGTGGCGGGGGACCGAGTACCGGGTTGAGTTCCTGCCCAAGCTCAAGATAGAGGCGGTGGTGTTGGACGAGGACCTGGGCAAGGTCGTTAACACCCTGGTCAGGGCCGCCCGCACCGGCACCATCGGCGACGGCAAGGTATTCATCTACGAAGTGGCGGACGCGGTGCGCATCCGTACCGGGGAATCCGGTTTCAACGCGATTTAACGCGGATTTAACAAAAAGGAAAAGGGGACGCAACAACGCCCGCGCATAATCAATTAAGTAAAGAGCATATATCCGGTACGGGCATGGGAGAAAAGGAGGAGAAGACCATGACCAACAAGGACAAGGAATACGTCCTGAAGACGGCCCGGGAGAACGACGTCCGCTTCATCCGGCTGTGGTTCACCGACATACTGGGCTTCCTCAAGAGCTTCGCGGTGACCATAAGCGAGCTGGAGGAGGCCATGGAGGACGGGATGGGGTTCGACGGCTCGTCCATCGAAGGCTATGCGCGCATCGACGAGAGCGACATGATCGCCCTGCCCGATCCCAGCACCTTCGTCATCCTGCCCTGGAGGCCGCGCGAGCATAACGCGGTGGGGCGCATGTTCTGCGATATCATGAAACCGGGCGGCGACCCCTACGAAAAGGACCCCCGCTACGTGCTCAAGAAGAACCTGGCCCGGGCGGCCGAGAAGGGCTATACGTACTACGTCGGGCCGGAGCTGGAATACTTCTACTTCAAGACCCCCGATTCCACCGAGGTGCTTGACCGGGGCGGCTACTTCGACCTTACCCCCCTTGACGTGGCAAGCGACCTGCGCCGCGATACCGTCATCGCCCTGGAGGAACTGGGCATCGGGGTGGAATACAGCCACCACGAGGTGGGCCCCAGCCAGCACGAGATAGACATGCGCTACACCGACGCGCTGACCATGGCCGACAACGCCATGACCTTCCGCCTGGTGGTCAAGGAGATCGCGCTCCTCAACGGCGTCTACGCCACCTTCATGCCCAAGCCACTTTACGGGCATAACGGCAGCGGCATGCACACGCACATGTCCCTTTTCGAGGGGGACCGGAACGCCTTCTACGACGCGGACGACAAGAACCACCTCTCGCAAACGGCCAGGATGTTCATCGCCGGCCTGCTCAAACACGCGCCGGAGATCACCCTGGTCTGCAACCAGTGGGTCAACTCCTACAAGAGGCTGGTGCCCGGGTACGAGGCCCCGGTGTACCTCTCCTGGGCGGTGCGCAACCGCTCCGACCTGGTGCGCGTGCCCGAATACAAGCCGGGCAAGGAGAAGGCCACGCGCATCGAGTTCCGTTCCCCTGACCCCGCCTGCAACCCCTACCTGGCCTTCGCGGCCATGCTCTCCGCGGGGCTGGAGGGTATCGAGCAGGGGTACGAGCTGGCCGACTCCGTCGAGCGCAACGTGTACGAGATGTGCGAGGAGGAGAGGTGCGAGCTGGGCATCGGCCAGCTCCCCGAGGACCTCTGGGAGGCCATCCAGCTGGCGGAGAAAAGCGAGCTGCTGCGCAAGACCCTGGGCGACGCGGTTTTCGACTCGCTGATCGAGAACAAGAAGATCGAGTGGGAGCGCTACCGCGCGCAGGTCACCCAGTGGGAGATGGAGAACTACCTCCCCGTCCTGTAAGAGCTTAAGGGGTCAGGTCTTGTGTTTTGGATACTACGGTATGTCAACGGTTATCATACTTATGCTCGCTTATATGCAGCAGGTATTTACCGCCTACCATAATAAGGTATCCAAAACACAAGACCTGACCCCAATGGGGTGAGAGGGCATGAGGATCGCACTGGCCCAGATAAACACGAGCGTGGGCGACCTGGAGGGAAACCGCGGTCTCATCCTGGAGAAGCTGCGCGTGGCGGAGGCACAGGGTGCCGACCTGGTATGCTTCCCCGAACTCGCCCTGAGCGGATATCCGCCCGAAGACCTGCTGCTCAAGCGGGATTTCCTGCACGCGTGCGGGCGGTCGCTGGAAAAGCTGGCGCGGCGGGTGGGAGAGACCGCGGTGCTGGTGGGGACGCCGCTCCTGCAGGAGGACGTATTCAACGCCGCCGCCGCCGTTTACCGCGGCGAGGTCGTCGCCATATACCGTAAGGGCTACCTGCCCAATTACGGCGTCTTCGACGAGAACCGTTATTTCGCGCCCGGAGACGAGGGGCTGGTGCTAAAGCTTGGCGGGGTAAGGGTGGGCGTCACCATCTGCGAGGATATCTGGTACCCGGGAGGCCCACTGGAGTCGGAGGTGGCACGCGGTGGCGCGGAGCTGGTGGTGAACCTCTCGGCTTCCCCCTACCAGAGGGGCAAGCAGAGGATGAGGGAGCGGCTGCTGGAGTCGCGGGCGGCGGATGCCACCGTCCTGGTGGCCTACGTCAACTGCGTTGGCGGCCAGGACGAACTTGTCTTCGACGGCGGGTCCATGGTCGTACATCCGTGGGAAGGAAAGCTGGCGGGTTCACCCCGTTTCGAGGAGGACGTCCTTTTATATGACGTGGACGCCGCCGGGCTGTGGGCTCGCAGGATGGCCGAGCCCCTGCACAGATACGCGAGAAAGGGCGCTCTCCGAGGGCCGACGCGGGTCATAGAGCTGTGCGGACAAGAGGGTCCGCAGGCAGGAGAGCGCCCAACTATACAGCACGCGCAGGACGAGCGGCTGGCGGACGAGGAGGAGGTCCTGAGGGCGCTGCTGCTGGGCTTGCGCGATTACGTGCGCAAAAACGGCTTCAGCGACGTGGTGCTCGGGCTCTCCGGAGGGATTGACTCGGCGCTCACCGCGGCGCTTGCCGCCATGGCCCTGGGGCCGGAAAGGGTGCACGGCGTGTTCCTCCCCTCCAGGTTCACCTCGGCGGTGTCGCGCGAGGGGACGGAAGCGCTGGCCGCAGCCCTCGGCATATCGCTTGAGTCATACGGCATCGACGGGATACTGCGGTCATATGTCGATCAGGCGGGCCCCAGCCTGCAGGGCGCGGGAAAGAGTGTCGCCGTGGAGAACCTGCAGGCGCGCATCCGGGGCGATATAATCATGGCCATCTCCAACAGCCGTGGCTGGCTGGCCCTCGCCACCGGTAACAAGAGCGAGTTCTCCACGGGCTACTGCACCCTTTACGGCGACATGGCAGGGGGTTACGCGGTGATAAAGGACCTCTTCAAGAGCGACGTCTACCGCATCTCCTGCTACCTTAACCAGCGCTGTAAAAAAACGGTCATACCCGCCGTGGTCCTGGAGAGGGAGCCCTCCGCCGAGCTGAGGGAGGACCAGAAGGACACGGACTCCCTTCCGCGCTACGACTTGCTCGACCCCATCCTCGAGGACTATATCGAGAACGGCCTGACCGCCGGAGAGATGGTGGAGAAAGGCTACGAGGAGGAGCTGGTATGGGACGTGGTGCGGCGCGTGGACGCCAACGAGTACAAGCGCAGGCAGGCCCCGGTGGGGATAAAGATAAGCCCCCGAGCCTTCGGGCGCGACTGGCGCCTTCCCATCTCCGTCCACCGCCCGCTGTGACCGGCCGGCGTAGGATAGCGCGGATGTGTTTCATACAGCGGGACTCTTTCGGCTCGGCGCAGTCCTCGCGAACGTTATGGCCGCGCCCCCGAAAACATGACCACATGGGCCGGAAACGGTCAGCGTCCTCCAGGGCGGCGTCTTCTCCTGGATCTCCTGCCCAGGGAGCCGGCCGCGTAGAGGAGGCCCAGGCTCATGCAGAGCACCAGCAGCGCCGCGCCTCCACCCGTGCCGCACAGAGAGGTGACCTCGAACCCATCCTTAAGAACGGCCTCCTGGCCGTCGGGGTTGCGGACCACCACCGACCACCTGCCCGGCGGCGCGCCGGCGATATCGACGGTGGCGCTTATATGGGTGGAGGAATCCGCCGTCGCCACGCCGGCCTCGATGTCGTCGTGGCCGCTCGCGCGCAGCATGACCCGTGCGCCGTCCAGGAAGTTAGCGCCGTTGATGCCGATGTTCAGCGGGCCCATGTTCCAGGCGCTGGCGGGATCGATACTGGATATGGACGGGCTGCCTTCGGCCGACAACTTCATGGAGGGGTCGCCGTAGAGGTTGAAATCGAACAGGTTGGCACGGTTGTAATTCCCCAACCAGTCGCAGTAGCTCTTCATCCAGACGTCGCCCATCCTCAGCGCCTTGCCGGCGCGGTAGCCGTCCTGGAGCAGGTATCTCCAGAACACGTAGCTCATGGAGTCGTTGCCCCCCAGATACTCGCTCTGCCAGGCGGCGATATAGTAGGAAAGGCCGGTGGAGCCGACGGCCGCACAGGCACCTTTCCTGAGCAGGGACGCCATCAGGTTGTTGGAATAGACAGGTTCGGCGTTGAGGCAGGCGCAGGAAAAGACGATGCTGGGCCGGCTGTCGTCCAGCACCGCGGTGTCGGACGAGTCGAGGAAATATTTCCAGTACATCTCGCTCGCTTCCGGGATGCCGTTACCGTTGTCGTATTTCCAGATCTTTCTGTAAACGGCGTTCGTGCTGCCGTGGGCTTTGATGTTCACGATACCGTAGGCATCCGGCCATGAGCCCAGGACGTTCTCAAGCGTCAGCGGCAGTTCGCAGGGGGTAGTGTCCGGGGCCAGCCCCTCTTTTTCGTACATGGTGGTGGTCTCGTATCCGAGTGGGTCCAGGATATCCGCCTTTATCTTCTGCGACACAGCGGACCCGTAGGCGGGAAGGAAGTTCGGAGATTCGAGCAGATAGCCGGAGGCCGCGCCGAGCAGCAGGGCCTTGAGCTTCCAGGCGCCCGGGTCCACCTGGAAATCCGCTATCTTGCGGCAGATCGCGGCCATCTCCACGGGGTCGTCAGACGGTATCCTCCCCACGTAGACCTCGGGGAAGAAGTCCGCCCCGCCGGGCTGGTCGTCGATGCCCATCTCTCCATACCTGCCGTCGTCGTTCAGGTCCCAGTCCCCGCTGAGGTCGCAATAATAATAATCGCTGTAGATCCTACCCGTGGGGAAGCCGGGTGTGGGCGCGCAGCATACGCGCATGGGTATGCTGGCATGCGACCCCGCCAGGAGGACGTAGTCCGTGCCCAGGGTGGCATAGTCGTCCCTGAGGAAGTTTCGTATCTGCTCGGCCAGGTCGACGCCCGCGATGTTCGCCGCCAGCCACTCCGTGGTCACGATCCGGGTGGACAGCCCCTGTGACTCCTTATAGTCCGTCAGCGGCTCCACCGCCGAGGCCAGCGCTTCAGGTGTTATGACCACGTAGTCGGCGGCGTCGCCGGTGCCCGAGGTCGTGATGCCAGTGGTCTCGACCCCCGGGCTGCCTTCGTACCATTGGCGCGCCTGCTCGAAGTTGTACACGATCTCGCTGACGCTCTCGTCGAAGGGTTGCGAGGCCAGCTCCTCCGGCGCAGGCATGGAGTCCGCGGCGGTGCCCACGCGGATGCTCATGCTCCTGCAGGCCTCGATCCTCCCGGACGCGGGATAGTACCTGACCGGCGATACCCTCACTTCGGCGATGGAGATGCAGCGCATCCTCCCACTCCCCAGCAGTCCCACCGGTGCGGCAGGGAACGCCGTGTCGGATGCATAGACGTCCGCGTCGGCCTGCGTCGGCTGGGGCGCCTGTCCGCCCGGCGGTGACTGCGAGGTCAGAGGCTGCTGTCCCCACTCCACAGTGAAGGAACCCGGTATCTCGTACCATTCGCTCACTACGACGTATGCGTCCGCCGCCCTGGTGCCGGGAGGGAGCGCGATATTGAGAGTCCGCGAGGGGATGGCGGGCATGCCGATCTCCCTTGCGGCCGGATACCCCACCATGTCCAGCGCCTGGGTGCCGTCTCCCTTGTCCGTCACCCCGAGCCCCGGAAAGCTCAGCTGCAGATCGATGCTGGAGGGATGAGCCCGTTCGCTCGCCGCGGCCTTGGCCGGCATGAACAGCAGCAGCGGCGACATCAACCCCACCAGCAGGACCAGGGAAAAAAGTATTGTGCCCGACTTGCCGCGATGCATGGATTGCACTACGTTCACCCCCCGAACAGGTACGGCCTTTTACCCCTCGAACAGGAAATCACCACAAAGATAGTAGTAAATACCCCCACGCCCTTATATGCCCGGTTGATATTACCAGAGCATTTACACCCACAAGGCTTCTTGTGAACACAATGTTTGCATCAATATGACATCGCCTCAACGAGCCGCGGCCGCTTGTGGGCGCTGCGGAGATGACCGGTTGAACAAATGATCGCATCCCCGGGCATCAGCAATACCGCCGATGACCCTTGGCCTCCCGCTGGACCGCTGCCCTGTTGCTCCCCGCCTCACCCCTCTTCGGGCGGGGGAGGGACGGGTACGGTCCCGGGCGGCGGCTCCGCCTCGCTGTCCATACCGGGCGTCTCCGCCATGGAGGGGGTAGGCTGGCCCCCGTAGCGGGAGACGGTGCCCATGAGCTGCGCTGCCAGGGCCTCCAGTATGCCCCCGTTACCGCCCCCGGCCACCAGGATCTGGGGAACGAAGGAGACGCCGCTCTTGGAGAGGGCGTCGACGGAGTTGACCAGTGCCGTGGGTCCCTGCCCAAGGGCGGCCACCTGCGCCTTGTAGGCCTTGGCGCGGGCCATGCCCACCGCCTCCACCTCGGCTCCCCTTGCGGCGCCGGTCTCGCTGATATAGAAAGCCTCGCCGTCGGCCTCGGCCTTGCGCGCATTGGCGTTGTTGGTCTTGATGTCCACGCCTACCTTGGATTTGGCCAGCTCCGCCTGCATATCCGCGGTGCCCTTGGCCTGCTCGGTCTCGATGCGCTGCGTCTGGGCGTCCTTCTGTCTCTGGAAGGTCTCTATCTCCTGGCGGGCTATCTCGCGCTCGGTGAGCACGCGCACGAGGTCGGGCGGGAAGACCACGTCCTGGATGTACACCCCCCGCGTCTCTACCTGGTAGTCGTCCAGTTTCGCCCTGATGTGGTCGTAGGCCTCTTCCTGCACCTTCTGACGCGTCTCGATGAACTGTACCGCCTGCATGGACTGCAGCTTGTCGCGGAAGTGGTTGCCCACCGCCGCCTGCAGCACCTCGTTCACCAGGTTCTGCATGGTGCCCACCATGGAGATGACCTTGGGAGCCCTGGTGTCGGGTACGTGTATCTGCACCTGCAGGTCGATGGCGAAGATAAAGCCCACGCGGGACTTGGCCACGAACTGCTAAAGTTGACGGTCCAGGAGGTGGGCCTCGGAGGTCGCCTCCGCCCAGTTGAGGGTGAGGATGGCGGTGGGGACTATCTCCGCCTGATATACGCGGGGGTTGATGGGGTACTTGCCGGTGCGCAGGGGCTCCTGCCAGATGCCGCGGTGGCCCGGCCGCACCAGGGAACCGAACTTGAACTCCACCCCGGAGGTGTCCACGGTGGAAAGCCCCACGTAGGCCTTGATCACCGCTACCTGCCCCTGCTCCACCACCAGCATGGGCACCAGCTCCACCCCAACCAGGAAGGGGTTGAGGGCATAGGCGCCATAGAGCAGGGGATCGTGCTGCAGGCCTATCTTGCCCCCGTTGTCCAGGAATGCCTGGAAGTCCTGGTAATTGTTGTGCAGGTTGTTCTTGCTCCCCAGCAAGGCCTCGATGAGCTCGAGGTCGCCTGCGTTCTTGTTCTCCAACTCCATGATGTCGCTGAACTCTCCCAGGCGGCTGGCGATGGCGCCGGAGGGCAAGGGATCCCCCTCGTAGGTGGTGACGATGCCCACCATGTCGATGAGGTGCTGGCCGTCGGGGCTGGGCTGGGGCGAGATGCGCACCAGGTCCAGATGGCTGTCAAGGAGACCGAAGGAGGCGGGGTAGAGCCTTCCGTCCTGGTCCGCCAGCTCCTTCAGTTCTGGCGAGACCGGCAGTCCGTAGACCTGGGTCTTGGTGATGACCAGGAAGCCCACGGGGTGTATGGGTATCATGGTCCCGGGCGGCAGCACCGGGCGCTGCACGCCCTTCTGGCCTCCGTTGGCGATAAACCCGTCCAGGTCGGTGAAATTGCCGAACTCCGCCTTGTACACGGCTGATTTCGCCCCGATGGGAAGCGGGTTCCCCACCTGCGCGATGACCACCCCGATCTCGCCCGCCGGCACCTGCACCCAGGGGAACTTGTCCACCCTGAACAGGACCCAGAACTTGAAGCGCAGTCCGGGCATGAGCAGCTCGGCCTGGTACCCCGCCTCCCCCTTGAAGGCGATGGGGTTGTCCTCCGAGAGCTTCTTGAAGGTGAAGCGCTTGGTGACCAGCCCGACCTGGGTAGGCCCGATGCGCCGCAGCGAGGGCAGCACGAGCAGGGCTGCGATGGCTATGATGCCGATGATTATCCAGACGGCCATGATGTTACCTCCTGAAAAGCCCGAAGTCCGCAAGTCACGAAGTCCGCAAGTCATATTATGATAGCACGACCGCCGGGCGGCTTCCCGCATACCCGACGGCGCCTCCTTGCCCGCCTAGCGCATTTCGTATATCTTGGGTGACGGGGGGATAAGGTAAAAAAAGAAAGGCCCTGGCTCACCGCCATGGCCGCAGCGGACAAAGGATGCCGGTAAGAGGGGGGATAAAAGTGCGCAAGTATATCAATTTCCTCGGTGCGATCGTTCTCGCGTCCCTTATCCTGCTCGCGGGGTGTTACCAACCCGGAGGGCCGGTGCCGGAGGCACCGCATCCCCCGGCGGCGCGTGATTACACCCAGGGGGAAGTGGACGCGGTGGTGGTCATGGAGGAGCGGGTCATCCCCGCGCCCCTCCCGGACGCTTGGGGGGCCCCCGACGCATGTGACGAGATACACTTCCTCCGCTTCCGGCCGGCCGACGGATCCACCCTGGACCCCGCGGACCCCCAGGGCGTAAACCTCGCCGCTACCGACGCCATGCTGGTCATGCTCCCCGGGGTCCTCGAAGGTGCCAACGGTTTCGAGTATCTCGCGCGGCAGTTCGTGTACAAAGCCAAGACGCTCTATGGCGCCGACTTCGAGGTGTGGGCGGTGGAGCGCCGCAATAACCGCCTCGAGGACCTCTCCGCCGCCAACTTCATCGAGGCCGGGCTGGAGGCCGGCAACCTCGATGCCACGGAGGCGGCACAGCTGGCCATAGACTATTACTATCTCGGCAAGGAACTGGGCGGCCGCACCTTCGACGGCTGGTACAGGGACCAGGACCTGCCGTTCCTATCCGAGTTCGGCCTGCAGCTGGACACGGAGGACGTCTTCACGGTCATCCGGACCATGGTGCCCGACCCCGAGGCGCGCAAAAGCAAGGTCTTCGTGGGGGGCCACTCCATGGGCGGCATCATGACCTCCATGTTCGCGGGATGGGACCTGGACGGGGACCCCGCGACCACCGATGACGCCGGGTACAACAACTGCGCCGGGCTCTTCGGGTTCGACACCCTAGTCTCCAGTGTAGAAGGGTTCATGGACCTCTTCCTGGGCGCCCTTCCGGAGGGGCTGATCACGCCCGAGATGACCGAGGGCATGTACGTGACGCTCCTCGACAGCCTGCGCAACGACCCGGACGCCAACCGCATCCTGCCATTCCCCATGCTGGACGCCGAGGCCATGTCCCTGCTGGAGGCCGTGGCTGTTCTCGCCGACTGGGCCCCGGACGCCGAGTGCACGGTGATAAGGGAGGTCCCCTTCTCGGACTCCATACAGGTGCTACTGCGCTTCATGTTCTCCCGCGACCTGCCGACCTACATGGACGGGATGCCCCAGATAACCGACTTCCGCCTCACCAACGAGGCCATGCTGGGAGTGGTCTTCGACGATTCCTTCGCGCCCGTGGGCATGATCCAGAACAGCATGGGGTTCCTGGGAGGGGGCGCGGTGGTGGAGAAGGGCTTCCCCATGTCGGAGTCCCTAGCGGGCATCCCCATGCTGGGGGACCTTCTGGGCGGGTTCTTCGGTCAGGGCCCCTATTATATCCCCAATGACGCGGGACCCTCCGTCTTCGCGTTCGGCCAGGGTCCGCTCTACCACTGGGTCGACTTCGACGAGGTGGGAGACGAGGCCGACCCCGATTTTCAGGACGCGGCGGGAGAGGTGACCTTCACCACCGCCGTGAACGAGATGACGGACATCCAGGACGTGGCCCGCGCGCTCTACCGGGGGCCGACCAACCTCACGGAGTGGTACTTCTCGACGCGGCTCATCGCCGACCAGATGGCGGCCATCTTCGGTTTCGGCCAGGAGTACGGCATCAACTTCCTGCACGGCGACGAGCTGGAGGCCATGCCCAAGATCGAGTTCATCGCAGGGCAGGGCGTGATGGGCGGTTCCCTGGGCGACCCGCCGCCGAACTGCGAGCGGCTCTTCCTGGAGGGCTACAACCACCTGGACGTGCTCATGGCTTCCGCCAACACCTCGCAGCGCCGCGAAAACGAGGTCATCGAGCCGCTCATCGATTTTATCCTGGGCAACCTGTGAGAGGGTGGGATCACTCTCCCCCGATCAGTTCGCGATAGGCCTCGCCGGTAGGGGTGAGCGAGCCGGCCTGTATGTTTACCCATGCCTGGGAGCTGGCCAGCTTGTTTACCCAGGCGTAACCCTGCGCCTCCATGGCGGGATCGTATTCCAGGTAGGCGAAGAAGTACTGGACCCAGAAAGGGTTCATATACAGGAAGTCCAGGTGATGCGAGAGGCCCACCATGGACTCCAGGAAGCTCTGGTCCAGGGGGGCCCAGAAGCTGAAGGGATCGCGGGCGAACACTTCGGCCGCCGCGGCTGGTGTATGGCCGGGCCCCAGCTCGCTCAGATAGGCCTTGTACAGCCAGGCCTCTCCCACCGCCAAGGCTTTACCGCAGGAATGAGCGGTCTCCGCGATCCTCACCGTCTTTTCCGCCAGGCAGCCGTTCTGCACGGGATAGATGTGCAGGTCCAGGTAATCGACGTTCGTGTTTAAGGCCAGGCTCTCGAAGTATGCCATGTCGTCCCAGGTGCCGGCTCCCGCCCCCATCAGGGTGGCGCCGCGCTCCAGCCCGTCCAGAAAGAAATCGACCATCTGGGTCTGGTTCTCCACCGAGAAGTCCAGCCCCGTGTTGGCCCTCATGGTGGTGGGCTCGTTCTCTATGGTGTAATAGTCGGGCTTCAGCTCGCGCAGGACCGTCTGGATCATGGCCTTCTTCTCCTGCATGTACCGCTCCAGGGTCCACCCCTCGAAGCTGACGTCGAGTTCGCCGTAATCCACGTCGGGGAAGAGGGTAGTGGTGTCCATGATGACCCCGAGGCCCCTGTCCCTTATCTCCGCCACCACTTTTTTATAGAAATCGAGATATTCCTGCGAGCGCGGAAACGAGGGGTCGAGGAGGGGATAGCCTATGCTGAGGTTTATCGCCTTCACCCCCAGGGTCTGGAGGCTGTCCAGGGTGATCCCGATAGAGTAGAGCGTGGCCGGGTCGAGAAGGGCTTCACCGCGGTTGCTGTTGGCGACGATCAGCTCGGCGCTGAAGACGGTATCGCCCGTTTCCCCGTCCCAGTTCTCCTCCAGGTAGCCAGCTGCCTCGCGCAGCGGCAGGTCCAACTCGTCGTAGAGGTCCGCGTACTCCTCCGGGGCCTCTGTCTCCGTGGCGTTATCCTCCCCCGCATCGGTCTGCATCTCCTGCCAGCTCTTCCCGCACCCAGCGGCGATGACGGCGACGAGGACGGCGGCAAGAAGGACTGCGGTTATCCTTGCGGTCATGGCGGCACCTCCTTCCGCATTAGCGTGTGAGCCCCGGTGTCAACCGCAGGCCTGGATGCGCCTACTTCTTGCGCACCGGGAACTGCAGCTCGGTGATGAGGTCTTCCTCCGAGCGCACGATGATAGGGTCGGTGTGGAACACGGCGGTCCCCGGCCCCATGAGCTCGTAACCGTTGTCGCCGATCCAGCGCATGAGCTGCATCTGGGAGTCCTGCATCGCTGAGTAAGACCCTTTGTGCACCAGGTAGGCCACCTCCTGGGCCGGCACCGTCTTCAGCGCTGCCTCTCCCGTCCCGGCCATCTCGACTATTTCCCGCGGCGGCTCCAGCGGCCTCATCTTCATACCTCCTGTCTCTATGATCGGACAAAAAAGTAAAGGACCCGTTAAGAGATAATTATAATCTCTTTAAGGATCAACCCGGCGCCCGTAGGGCGACGATGCATGCACGACCTTCGTGGTTTGCATCGCGCAAGCGACAGCGACGCCCGGAGGGCGGCGCGGCGGTGCCAGGTTTAACCTGGCACGTGTACGTCCTCTGGTGAACCGTCTGGTCGTGAGTCATTCAACCCAATGATTCCAAGAACGCCTCCAGGCGGGTTGAGACCTGGCCCTCCTGGTATTCCCGCTCGTCCACGCAGTCTCCGTCCAGGATGAGGGTGGGAATGCCCCTAGCCTGCAGCTCCTGCTTCACCAGCGCGGCGCCGCCGCAGCTCTGGCGGCAGCCCCAGTGGTTGTAGTGGATGGCGCCGTCCACGCGGTACTCCTCCGCCAGGTCGGCGAGGTGCGAAGCCCTCCTCTCCGCCGGCCCCACCAGGAAGTGGCTGCACAGCTTGGCGGCGAGGGAGTTGTAAGGGTCGCGCGGGTCCATGGGCTCCCAGGTGGCGTGGGTGTACTCCTCGCACACCAGACGCGCGCCGTGGCGTGAGAGGATGCTGGAGATGCTCTGCGCGTACCAGGGCTTGATGTGCATCCACATGAGGCGGATGGAGCCGCCGCCCGCGCAGCCCCTCTCGCGCAGCTCCTGCGCCAGCAGGCGGTAAAAATCCGCCCCCGCCTGCGACCCCAGACTGCCGAAGAGGACGCTGATGCCCCCCATGGCGTCCACGCCGTCCAGGGTGCAGTCGTCGCGCTTGCGCATCTCCTCCACCTCGCGCAGGTAAAGCAGTGCCTGGTTGGAGCGTTCCAGTGCCCCGGACAGTCCCTTTCCGACCTCCGCACCCCTGCGGCCGGAAAAGGAGGCCAGGGTGCCCGCGGTCTCCTCGAGCTGCGCCGCCAGCAGCGGCTGACCGCCCTGCCGTCCCGGCAGGGGGACGTCGATGGTCACCTGGGGCCGCCCGTAGAGCTCACCGCAGAAAGCGAAGGAGAGGGGGGCGGAGTCACAGGGGTAGTTGACGGCAAGGAGCAGCGCGGGCTCGGGCATGAACCCCTCCAGCGCCAGGCCGAGCATGCAGCGGTGGAAGGAACAGGCGTCGGGAGAGAAACCCTCCTCCGCCGCGCGGTCGATGAAGCGTGGGGCCATGCCCGCCGCGGCCACCACCGCAGTCGCCATCTCCGGGTAGAAAGGCACGCACCCCAGCCCCAGGACCAGCTCGCTGGGGGCGAAGAGGTTGCACCACACCACCGGCCCCCGCCCCAGGTACGCGTCCCGGCTGATGGACAGGAAGTAGGCGAGGGACACGCGGTCGGCTTTCCACCGCGGGCGGTTGAGGGGAGAGCGGGCCAGGCTCTCCGCCGTTCTCCAGAAGAGGCGGGAATGAAAAGTGGAGGGCTCGAGGCGGTCGGAGAACCGCTCCTTGATCACGTTCACCAGGTCCATCCGCCCTCCTTCGCGGCCCCCGTCAGCCGAGCATCTCCAGGAAGGCCTCGATGCGGGTCAACAGTTGGCCCACATGGCCGTCGGTGTAATCGCTCTCCAGGCGCAGCACGGGTATACCCTCACGCGCCAGCCGCTCCTGCACGCGCGGGAAATCGTAAAGATAGGCGTCGCAGAACTTGAGAGAGGCGTATACGACCCCCTGGGCCCTCACCGCCCGCACCCTTTCGACCAGCGTGTCGTAACGGCGCCCCGCATCGGACATGCGAGCGCAGGGGCTGCGGTCCAGGTACTTTCTCGCCAGCGAGGCGAGCAGGCCGTCCAGCTCATCTCCCTGCGGCAGGGTAGAGTCGGCGAAAAAGCGGTCGCCGTTGCAGAGGTCCGCCCATACCACCCGCGCACCCGCGCGGTCCAGTGCGGCGACCAGGCCTGACGGATCGAGCAGGTTCCCGGCGAGCAGGACCGGGACGCCGTCACCCTCCACCGGCCGTGTCGCTCCATCCTGCGGCTCCCCACTGGAAGGGGACTGCCGTTCCATGGCCAGGCGCAGGCGCTCTGCGCCGCTCGCACCCTCGGCTACCTCTAGGTAGGAGAGGCGCCGCTCTTCGCGCGAGCGCGCGCAGTCACGCAGCCGGGATGCGGTGACCTCGGCGCCCGTGGCCTCTCCCAGCACCCGCGCCAGGAGGCGGAACTCATCCGCCAGCATGAGTTCACCCCTACTGCCCGTGTTGCGCGGCAGGTCCATGAGATATACGAAGTCTCCGTGGAAGCGGTCCTTCCAGGCATCGTAGAGCCTGCGCATGCCGTCGCAGGAGTTGACGAAGACGGCGTGGTGTGGTCCGCCCTCCGACATCGCGGCCGCCAGGCAGGCGCGCACGTAGGGGCAGATGGCCGGGTGGAGGTAGGTGTCGGCGGACTCCAGGGACGCGGGGTCACCGAATTGGCGCACGGGCTCGAGGCCCGCCGCTTCCAGGATCTCCAGCGGAGTATAGGCGCAGAACCAGGCCACGGCGTCCCCGCCGATCAAGTTGCCGATGATGGCTCCTTCCCCCCGGCCCGCGGGCCGATGATTAGGATCAGGGTCCGCGCCGGGCATTGCGATAGAATCAAGATGTTTCGGGTATATTATATATTCAGTCCGACTGCCGGAAATGCGGGTGGGAAGGAAAAAGCTGCAGGGCGGCGCATTCCCGCAGCCCGCACAGGTAAAAAGGAGGAAAGTGATGGAGAAGTACGAATGCACCATCTGCGGCTACATCTACGACCCCGATAAAGGAGACCCTGACGGAGGCATAGAGCCGGGCACGCCCTTCGCTGACCTGCCGGACGACTGGGTATGCCCGCAGTGCGGCGCGGATAAGGACATGTTCGAGAAGGTATAGGTGGACGAATGCCTGCAGTTAAAGTCGACGATGGAGTGCACTGGGTTGGCGCCCTCGACCCTCAGCTGCGTGTCTTCGATATCATCATGAAAGCCGACCACGGAACCACCTACAATGCCTTCCTCCTCAACGGGGGAGAGAAGGTGGCGGTGGTCGAGGCCGTGAAGGCCGCCTTCTATGACGACTTTAACCCCAAAACCCGCAAATTAAACACCCCCAGGTAAAAACCAACTTGGTGTAAAACAAAACCCTCCCCACCCCCCCCGGGGCGGGGGGCCGGCGGGGGGTG
>CAYPZH010000001.1:41913-51902 GCA_964415205.1 uncultured Actinomycetota bacterium
TTTATCGCCAACATCCGCTCACTTATCGACCCCAAGGATATCTCCTACGTGGTCGTCAACCATACCGAGCCCGACCACTCCGGGTCGCTGGCGCGTCTGCTGGAGGACGCCCCGGATGCCAGGGTGGTGTGCGACCGCCAGTGCAAGAACTTCGTTAAGAACATCCTCAACCGGGACGTGGACCCCATGCTGGTCCAGGACGGCGATACGCTGGACCTGGGAGGCGGGGTGGAGTTGAGCTTCATCCACGCGCCCTTTCTGCACTGGCCGGACACCATGTTCACCTACATGAAGAAGAACGGCCTGCTCTTCCCCTGCGACTTCCTGGGGGCCCACTACAGCGACGACCGCCTCTTCGACGACCTCATAGACGATTATCACTATGCCTTCGAATACTATTACCAGGTCATCTTCCGCCCCTTCAAGAAGTACGTCCTGGAGGCCATCGACAAGATCAAGAAACTGGACATCAAGATGATCTGCCCCAGTCACGGCCCGGTACTGCGCGCCGACCCCTGGGCATGCGTGGAGAGTTACCGCCAGTGGAGCTTGCTCCCGGCGCCTACGGACGAGAAGTCCCTGCTCGTCTTCTACGCCAGCGCCTACGGTAACACCGCCATGCTGGCCGAGAGCATAGCGGAGGGAGCGCGCTCTCAGGGGGTCAAGGCTACGGTCATGGACGCCGCGGCAACCGAGCTGGACATGATGATCGACCGCATCGAGGCGGCGGACGGCATCGCCGTGGGTTCGGCCACCATAAACGCCGATGCGGTGGAGCCGGTGTGGTACCTGCTCTCCCACTTGGCGACGCTCAACCTCAAAGGTAAAGTGGGCGCGTCCTTCGGCTCATATGGCTGGAGCGGCGAGGCCCCCAAGCTCATAGCCGAGCGCCTCAAGGGGCTGAAGTTCAAGGTGGAGGAGGAACCCCTGCGGGTGAACCTGGTGCCCACGGCGGAAGACCTCAAGGCGGCTGAGGACTTCGGCAGGCGCATAGCCGCTTCGCTGTAGTTCCCGCTTGGCAGGAACCGCCTGGGGGTCAGGTCTTGCATTTTGCATTCGTGAGGCCCAGGTCAAAGCGGTTGTCCTTGGTGGAATGCAAAAGGACAAGAAGCCTGAACCCGTACTGGCCCCAGCTGCCGTTATCTCCCGTGTACCGAGCAGGTGACCGTGCCGCCCTGCAGCCTGTATGAGCCGCCGGACGGGCAGCTGGGGACGGACTGCAGGTAACCGGGGACCAGTTCCTGCAGGGAATCTGGATAGGCGCCCTCCAGCATCTCGTACCGCTTGGCGGCGGAGGAGATGAGGCTGCGGTTCTCGGCGCAGGCGGCCGCCTCGGCCGCGCCCACCGCCCCCCCCGGCTGCGCTTCCCCACCCGCTTCCGCGGCGGAGTCCCCGTTCCCCCCGCAGCCGGAGAGGACCGCCATGCACGCCACGAGCACGAGAGACAGGACCAGAAGACGTTTCATGCCGTACTCCTTCGCTTTATCCGGTTATCAATCCGCACCAGGTATATCGGGTGTAAAGCTATTTCCCCTGAACGGGCACGGCTGCCGATTGTGAGCAGGGCGGTCCTTCCTGGGCGGGGTGCGGTGGTGACAGTTATCAACCTTCGCCGATATCCATGTCCCTGATGGCCCGGATGACCATCTTCTTGGCGACCTGATTGATGATACTGGGCGGGTTTTCCAGTATGGCCCTGCGCCATTCTTCCAGGGGCCGGTTAGCCTCCTTGAAGGCCTCGTATAGGGTGTCCTGCAGCACGTTCAGATTGGGCTCGACGTATATCTCGAATATCTGCCTCTGGGAGCCGGTGAGTTCGTCCGGGTCTTTGCCCAGGACCTCGCGGAACTCCTGCTTGATCCGCTTGCCGCGGTTTCTGACGTAATAATCGTTCAGCTCTTTGAGAAAATCCACCATCTGGCTCGACTTCCTTATCCTGTCACCAGAGCCCTTCGTTATATCATATAGACTTCCGGCTCAAAATCAAACGACCCGGCGTCGGTATATGATATCATGCAGCCAGTAATCGCATCGGATGCTGTGTGCACTAGCTTTAGGCAGGGAGGCAATAATGAGTGACGTTTACGTACGGCTGATGAGACGCCTGGACGATTTCCCCATAGGGGCCCTGGAGTCGGAGCACCTGCTGGAGATCCTGCGCATGATCTTCGAAGAGGAGGAAGCGGAACTGGCCATCGACCTGCCTTCGGGGCGCGAGGAGCTGGCCGCCATCGCCCAGCGGACAGGCAGGGACGAAAAGGAACTTGAACCCATGCTGGAGCGCATGGCCGACAAGGGCCTGGTCTTCGTGCAGGACAGGAAGGGCAAGCGCTACTACAACCTCCTGCCGCTGGTGCCGGGCATCTTCGAGATGCAGTTCATGAAGGGCGAGGTGAGCCCAGGCAAGAGGAAGATCGCCGAGCTCTTCGACAAGTACTACTACGAGGGTTGGGGCGAGCAGAGCTTCACCTCCAAGACCGCCCTGGCGCGGGTGATGATGGTGGAGGAGGAGATACCCCGCGGCGAGGAGGTCCTGCCCTACGAGAAGGTCAGCGAGTACATCAAGGACGACGTCTACATGGCCCTGACCACCTGTTTCTGCCGCCACGAGGCGGAGCTCCTGGGCAGGTCCTGCGGGGCGCCCAAGGACGTATGCATGGCCATCGGCCCCGGCGCCGAGTTCCTGGTCGAGCGGGGCTTTGCCCGCAAGGCCAGCAAGGAGGAGATGCTCGACGCCCTGGACCGGGCGGAGAGGGCTGGGCTGGTGCACATCACCGACAACATCCGCGAGAAAGTCACCTTCATCTGCAACTGCTGCGGTTGCTGCTGCGGTTTCCTGGGCACCATGACCAGGCTGAACATATCCGGCGCCATCGCCACCTCGCGTTATCTGGCCGTAGTGGACCCCGGACTCTGCAACGGTTGCGGTACCTGCTTGGACGTCTGCCACATGAAGGCGATAACGTTGGAGGACGACCTGGCGGTTATAGACCGGAACAAGTGCATCGGCTGCGGCCAGTGCGTGACCAACTGCCCCTCCCTGGCCGTGTCGGTAGAGGTGCGGGAGGACTGGAAAGAGCCGCCGGGCAACCTCGTCGAGTTGGGCGTCGCCGTGCTCAGGGAGCGCGGCAAGCTCGAGTGAGAGAAGAGACGGCCGCGCCTGCGGTCCCGCAGAGAGAAAAAGCCCTCGCGGGAGGGCTGGTTACAGATCTGGTGGAGCCGATGGGATTTGAACCCACGACCTCTGCCGTGACAGGGCAGCGCTCTCCCACTGAGCTACGGCCCCTTATGTGCAGGGATATTCTATCAGAACGGGCGCAGGAGCTTCCATAAGCTTGAGGTCCCCGCGGTGAGGCACTCCCGCAGCCCTACCCGAAAAGCCTTTTTCGCGGGAAACTCATCTCTGCACGCGCGTCTAATCATTGAAGACTTGCGGGATGAGACTTATGCTGATAGCGGGCCGCCGGGAACGGCGCCCGCCGGGCTTATTGGTGGACGGGAGAAAAGATCGTGGCAAGAAAACAACTCCTTTCTGCGCCCCCGCTTTTGTTGGCATTGGCGGCGCTGGTGCTGGCCGTGTCCTCCTGTGGGGTCACGGTGCCCGCGAACAACGGGTCCGGCAGCGAAGAAGGCGGTGCGGGGGTGAGCCTTGACAACGACTATTCGTTCCTCGTCTGCGGGGACCCGCACGCAAGGACAGACCTGCTGGAAAAGATCATAGGCCAGGCCAAGGAGGGGGAATTCCTGGTCATCGTGGGGGATATCACTACCGGCAGGGGCCTCGCTGAGATGCAGATGATGAAGGATTATCTCGACGGCATGGACATCCGGTATCATGTCATCCCCGGGGACAACGACATGCCCGCAGGAGACGTCTCCGTCTTCACGGCGGTGTTCGGGCCCGACCACTATTCGTTTGATTACCAGGACTCTCACCTGGTCTTCCTCAACGACGCCGTGCAGGGCGTCGGCTGCCCCAGCGAGCAGCTGGCTTGGCTGCGCGAGGACGTATCGGGGATGGGGGGCGAGAAGCTGGTCATCGCTTTCTCGCACGTGCCGCCCGGCGCACCCGTGGCCATGGGGCGCGACGGGTTCCAGGAGGCGGAGACGCAGAGCGCCAAGGAGATGCTGAAGGTCCTGGAGCAGGCCGGCGCCCCAGTGCTATATTGCGGCCACATCCACGCCTACATGCTCTACAGCTCGGGCCCGCCTCGCGTGGTGGTGACCGGGGGGGCCGGCGCCGAACCGCATGTCTCCGAACCCTCCGGGGGCTACCACCATTTCCTCCGCGTCACTGTGCATGGTGACGAGGTGAGCGAAGAGGTCATCCGCCTATAGGGGGTCAGGTCTTGTTTTTTGGATACCGCGGTATCTTGCCTGTTCGCACCCGCGGTTTTGCCGCGTGATGCAAAGACCTGACCCCATATACCCCTACGCATAGCTGGCCACCCAGGCAAGATGGTGACCCCAAAGGGGAAGACCCCGTTGGGGGGAACGGGGTCTTTACGTGGCAGCTAGTCTGCTTGCTTGCACCCATTGAGGGAAATTGCCGGTAAACTCATGGGGGATACCTAGCTACCTCAATTCTATTCTCGGAAGAAGGCAGCAGTAGCTTTAATGCTTTTTCGGGCCGTTCTACTCTGGCGTGCAATCCCTGCGGGTCAAAGCCCGAGCATGTCCCTGAGGGCGGAGGCCTGGCGTCGGGAGACCGGGATGCGGCTTTCCTTGGCGTCCTTTAAGGTCACGATGAGGCTGTTGCGGGAGAGCTTGATTATCTGGTTGACCTGTCTCAGGTTGACGATGAAGCTGCGGTGGGTGCGGAAAAAGGTCTTGCGGTCCAGCACCTTCTCCAGTTCGGACAGGCTGTACGTGGTGAGATATGAGTCCGTCGCGGTGTGCAGGTTCGCGTATTCGTGCTTGGTGTCGATGAAGAAGATGTCCTCCATGGGGATGAGCTTGATGGTGTCCCCCTTCTGCACCGGTATCTGTTCCAGGCGCACCGTTTCCTTTGCAGACTCCGCGCTCAGGCGGCGGGCCCTGCCCACGCGGTCCAGGATGACCTTGACCCTTGCAGCCAGCTCAAGGGGGCTGAAGGGTTTGGGCACGTAATCGTCGGCCCCCCCGCGCAGACCGATGACCTTGGACTGTTCGTCGTCTATGGCCGTGAGCATGATCACCGGGATGTCCCTGGTCTTGTCCTCGGCTTTCAGCTGCATCAGCACCTGCCAGCCGTCCATCTTCGGCATCATGACGTCCAGGATGATGAGGTCAGGGTCGGTCTCCTCCACCATCTTCAGGCCCTCCTCACCGTCCGCAGCCAGGAAGACCTCGTAGTTGTCCAGCTTGAGGTTCAGCTCGACCACGTTAGAGATCGCCGGGTCGTCCTCTATGAGCAGAATACGGTACTTGCTTTCCCTGTCCTCTCCCATATTCTGTGCCTTACCCTCCTGCTTTCCCTTCTCGCTTTCATCCGGTATCAATAGTGATTTTCGTCATCCCGTCTCGACACCTTGATACGAAAGCGGTTCATCACTGCGCTCTTCTGTCGATGAAATACGTGCTGCCGGGAATGGATTTCGCGTAGTTCAGGGTCTCCTTGGCGATCTCCCCAACCTCCCAGTGTGTGCTGATACGCCTGCGGTAATTGCTGGCGACGCCGATGCTCAGGGTCATGACGGGGATGTAGTTGTCTCTGCCCAGGCGGTCGACGTAGATGGAGTAGCCGCGCCTCAGGTCGTCCTCCTGGTAGAGCGAGGTCACCTGCTCGTCAAAATCGACGATGATGGCCTCTGCGACTGCGCCGGCTTTTTCCGGCGTGGTGATGACGACAAAATCGTCGCCTCCGCCGTGCCCGATGAAATCGTCTAGGTTACCCAACCTCTTCACCACGTCGTCGACGATGGACGCGAGCATGCGGATCGCCTTGTCCCCTGCGGGGAAGCCGTAGATGTCGTTGAAGGGTTTGAAGTTGTCGATATCGATGTACAGCGTGGCGAAGAGCAGGTTCTTTGATATGCGCCTCTTTGTCTCGGCGTCGATGGAGATGCTGCCCGGCAGGCCGGTGAGGGGACTGATGTCCCGCTTCTGGCGCGTACGGATGAGGTTGATGGTGATCCGCGCCACCAGGTCGGAAAAATCGAAGGGCTTGGTGATGAAATCGTCCGCGCCCGCGTCTATACTGGCTACCTTGTCTTGAGCCTGCGTCCTGGCCGAGAGCATCACCACCGGGATATGGTTGGTGCGGCCGTCCGCCTTGAGGCGACGGCACACCTCCAGGCCGTCCAGTTCGGGCATCATGATATCGCACAGGACGATGTCGGGGGTCAGTTCCCGTATCAGCCGCAGCGCTTCCTCACCGTCGCGCGAGGTGATGACCTCGTACCCCTCGACCTCGAGGTTGAACTTGATGATGTCCAGGATATTCCTCTCGTCGTCCACGACCAGGACCTTTATGGGGGCATCCCCGTTCTTCTCCATGAGGCTCCTTTCAGCTCCCCGCCTCGTCCCTTTCCATGTCGGGCAGCGCCGCGGTATCCTCGTCGTCCCCACGGTCGGCGCGGGAGGACAGGGGGAGAGTAAAGCGGAAGGTGCTTCCTTCGCCGAGCACGCTCTCCGCCCAGATGGTCCCGCCTTGCGCTTCCACGATGCTCTTGCTCACGTATAGCCCGAGGCCGGTCCCGTAAATCTCGCGCGTGGCCCGGTTGTCCACGCGGTGGAATTTATCGAATATATAGGGCAGGTGCTCCTTCGGCACCCCCACGCCCGAATCGCGCACGCTGCATTCCACGCTGCGCTCCTGCGCCTTCAGGGTGAGCACTATCTCGCCTCCTGAGGGTGAGTATTTGGCCGCATTGTCCACCAGGTTCACGAAGACCTGCTCTATCTTGTCGGGGTCGGCGCAGACCGGGACTATGCTCTCCGGCGAGACGAGCTTGATCTCGTGCATGGAGAACTGCGACTGCAGCTTCCCGATGATGATGCGCACTAGCTTGGTGAGGTCGAAATCGCGTTTCTTCAGCGTAAGCCTGCCCGATTCTATGCGGGATACGTCGAGTACGTCCGCCACCAGCCGTGTGAGCCGATCCGTCTCCTCTTCGATAACCTGCAGAAAATCCTGGCGGGTGTTCTCGTCGAACTCCACGTCCCGGCGACGCAGGGTGGCGGTGTAGGCTTTGATCGAGGTTAGGGGGGTGCGCAGTTCGTGGGACACCGTGGACACGAAGTCCGACTTGGCCTGCTCCAGCTCGCGCAGGGCGGTGATGTCGCGGATGACCGCGATGATGCCGATACGCTCCCCGGGGCCGGTCTCGATCTGGGAGGTCTCGATCTCCAGCAGGCGCCTGTCCGGGGGCTCGAGCTGTATCTCCTCCGCGAGCTCCTTGCGGGTATTGAGGCTCTTCATGAAGATGCTGGCCAGGTTGCCATTGTGGATGACCTCCTTGACGTGTAGCCTCTCCGTCTGCGAGAAGGGCGGTAGGTCGAGTATCTCCTCGGCCGCCGCGTTCACCAGGATGATCTGCGCATCGTTGTTCACGGCGATAACGCCGTCGTTGATGGAGTGGAGCATGGCCTCGGTGCGCCGCTGGTCCTCGGTGATCAGGCGGTAGAGGTTGGCGTTCTCCAGCGCGATGGCGGCCTGGTTCACGAACAGGCTGAGCAACCTCAGGTCGTCCTCGCCGAAGACGCGGGCGGAAGAGGGGGAGGCGACCTCGATCACTCCCTTTACCGTGCCCTGCCAGGTTATCGGCGCGGCCAGGTAGGACAGGTGGCAGTCCAGCTCCTTCCCCCAGGGGATGGAGACGGCGGGGTCTATGTCCGTGCGCCGCAGGGGGGTCTCCCATATGGCGGCCTCTCCGGGCAGGTAATCGTCGTAACGGTAGGTCAGCCCCTGGTTGTCCGTGCTCAAGCCGTGCACTGCCTTGATGAGAAATCATCCGTGCTCATCGCGCTCGGAGATCACGCCCAGCTCCGCGTCCACCAGGTCGACCGCCTTGTCCAACAGGAACTTCAGCAGGTTACGCGTGTCGACCTCGTCGACCAGCGACTTTCCTACCTCGTAGAGGGTCGTCTGCTCCTCGACGCGGCGGGCTATGAGCAGCATGAGGTCGTCGCGTATCTCGTCCACCTTCACCCGCTCGGTTATGTCCTCGAGAATGACCACCGAGCCGCTGTTGGGCTCGTATCCCGCGCGGATGGGCGACACGCTCACCGAGAGTATGCGCTCCGGCGTGCCGCGCAGGCGCACCTCAAGGTGGGCGCGGGACTGGTCGTTCGAGGGGGCCATCATCGTATCCAGAAAAGCCCATAGGGTCTCGGTGTCCAGAAGGGTCTGATCCAAAAGATCGTGCAGCGAGATATCGCGCGGGATGTCCTCCAGACCCAGCAGGTCCCGTGACGCCTGGTTGGCCATGACCACCTTGCCGCCGGAGTCCGTGACCAGAAGGCCGCTACTCATGCTGTCCACGATGACCTCGCTACGGGAGAGCACCATCTGGTAGAGCTCCGCACGGGCGATAATCGATGCCGCCAGGTTGGACACCGTCACCAGCATCTGCAGGTCCTCGGAGGTGAAGACGCGCGGTTGGGTGCTGGCGAAGCTTAGCACTCCCATAAGCTCGTCTCCGACCATTATGGGGGCCGCCAGCGCCGAACGGATCATCCTGCGCGTGTGCGGGAAAGCGGCGAAGCGGGGGTCCTCGGAGACGTCGTTTACGATGATGGGGCGCTTTTCCCTCGCCACCCAGCCGGTGAAGCCCTCGCCCAGGGAGATGTCCGTCTGCAAGTCCAGTTCGTCCGGCGGAGCCACCGAGGCCTCGAGCACGAGGACGCGGGAGTTGCGGTCCAGGAGGCGGACGGAGCTCACGTCGGTATGGAAGAAGGAGGCGGTGGAGGTGAGCAGGTGATGGAGGGTCTCCTTGAGGTCGACCTTCTCCATCAGCGTCGAGCTCAACTGGTACAGCGCCTCTATCCTCTCCGCCTTGCTCTGTTCCCGCCGCTCCAGTTCGGCTAAGCAGGAGATGATGACCGAGGCACCGAGCAGCACGACCACGCTGACCAGCACGCGGGCCCCGTCATCGGCGAGCACCATGCCCCTGCCGGCGCACGCCGCGATATACCCGGCGCTGATCACGCTGGCCATGGTCAACGCCTTGGTCCATCTCTCGAAGAGGGACGCGGTGGCGCAGAGCAGGAAGAGCAGTGAAAAGAGCGGGCTTGCCGGGCCGCCACTGTAGTAGACGAGGAAACAGACGAGGGCGGCGTCGAACCCCAGCATGGATAACGCCCACACGCCGATGCCGGGCGAGGAACGCAACTGGCGCAAGCTATGGTAGCCGACGCCCAGCGCCGCCATCGCCGTCACCGTTGCTATCCACGGCCAGTAACCCATGCCCTCCTCGGAGAAAAGGGGGTAAAAGCCCACTACGAGGAAGGCTATCCAGTGGGACAGCGGAAGAAGCTTGGCCGACTTCATAAGCGCCATTCCTTTCGTTCATTTTTATATCGAAATAGGGGTGACCAAACTTGACAATGCCAGTTCTCATGATCGGAAGTACGCGTGCCAGGCCTGAACATTCGGAAATGGCCAGGCGCTGGAAACCGCCGCGTGGATGTATTAGACAGGCGTCAGGCCTGGACTATCAGAATCGTCCAGGCGACTGACCCGCTGTAAGTAAAAGGGCGCTGTCGCTTACGCGATACAGACTGGCGGACCGGACGACTTTCGATTAGCGGGTAGGCTATTATATATGCAAAGGAGGCGTCATGGCCCTGCAGGTCGGGATCATCGGTCTGCCCAATTCGGGCAAATCGACCATCTTCAACGCCCTCACCCGCGCCGGGGCGCAGGTAGCCGGATACCCCTTTTCCACCGTGGATCCCAACTACGGCATGGCGCTGGTACCCGACGGCCGCCTGCAAGAGGTGGCGGCCGCTGCGGGATGCTCGCGCACCGTCCCCGCGGACCTGCGCATAGTGGACATCGCGGGACT
>CAYPZH010000002.1:0-10496 GCA_964415205.1 uncultured Actinomycetota bacterium
ACCCTCTCCCTTTTTCTGGGCATGATCGTCGCGCAGGCCGTCACCCAGCCGTTGCTGGAGGCCTTCGGCAACGACCTCGGCGCCCTGCGCATGGTGGTGCTGGTCTACAGCCTGGCCGCCGCGGCCGGATTCCTGCTCTTTGCCGTATGCGGAAAGGCGCGGCCGCCCAAGCCGCCCAAACGGACGGAGGAGGAAGCCCTGGGCGAGGACGTTGCCATAGACCTCAAGAGCCTGCGCTCCCTCTTCGGGCTGCACAACTTCCGCATCCTCTGCCTGATCATCCTGGTGGGCAACGGCTCCTTCGTCGCCCTCATGCAGCTGATAGAGGACATCCTCGCCCCCAAGCAGATCTCATCGGAGACCGCCGGGTTCATCGGCGCCGTGATGGTGCTGGCGGGGGTCGTGGGGTGTGTCGTCATCCCCGCCATCTCCGATAAGCTCATGTGGCGCAAACCCTTTCTCGTCCTGGCGGGATGCGTGGCCGCGCCCACCATCTTCCTCATCGGGGCCCTGAACGGCACCGCCCTCATCTACATCGTGGGAGGCTTTCTGGGTTTCTTCCTCCTCAGCGCCTTCCCGATATTGCTGGCTTTTTCCGAGGAGACCACGGGAGCCCAGCTCACCGGGACGGGCACCAGCATGCTGCTGCTGCTGGGGAACGGAGGCGGCGTGGTACTCACCCTGGCCCTGGAGGGTATCAAGTCGGCGACGGGCGGCGAAGGCTATTTCTGGGGGATGGTCTTTTTAGCGGCGCTTTTCTTGGCCATCATCTTCGTGGGCTTGCGCATCAGGGAGGAGCGCCCCCAGCGGCCGGCACAAGCGAAAGGCTGAGTCCGTGAGCGGCCGTCCCGCTGCCGGCGCCTCCCGCGCCGCACCGTGGCGGGCGGCGGTACAGGCCGTATAATGATACGGCGATAACCCCGTAAAAGGAGGGTGGGAGCGCAATGGGCTTTTTTCTCAGGAAGCTCGCGGCGGCGGTAGGCGTCCTCATCCTGGTGATGGCCGGCCTAACGGGGGCTGCGCTCTCCTTCCTGCACTCGCCGTTCTTCCGCTATCCCACGGAAGGCGAATACCCGCCGCCGCGTATCGATGAGCTCATCTGGCCCACCATCGGCTGCCCCGCCGTGGTGGCGCCCGGCGAGACCCTGGTGATGGAGGTGGACCTGGGGTCCGGTGATGACCAGGGGCTGGGCGCGCAGGGCGCCTCGGGATGGCGTGCCTTCCTGACCGCCTCACGCGAGGAGCTGCACGGGCTCTCCATCGGGCTCGAGCCGGTGGGAACGCGGTCGGGCCCTTCAGAGCGCTGGCCTGACACCGGCCCGGGCGGGCGCGGCGACGCGGCGGTGTGGCACGTTTCCCTGCGCGTCCCCACGGAAGCGGTGCCCGAGCTCTACGACCTCAGCGTTGAGGTGGAGGCGGGCGGTGAGTACGTGACCGACACGCAGCCGCATGCGGTGGCGGTGTCGGAGGGCTCGCACGAGGAATTCACCTTCATCACCCTCGCCGATATCCACGTGCACGAGAGAGACAACTCATCCCTTTTCAAACACCAGACGGATAAGGGCATCTCCGAAGCCGGCGAGCCGCTCTTCTTCTTCGAGGCCATCGATCAGGTAAACCTCATCCGGCCCGACTTCGCGCTCGTGCTCGGAGATTTCGTGCGCGGGCAGCGCCGCCCCGGCGAGCTCTTGAGCGAACTGGAGCGGTTCTACGACGCCCTGCTGCGGCTCGAGGTCCCCGTTTTTCTGCTGCCCGGAAACCACGACGGGTACGTGAACGAGATCGACGGGCTCAAGTGGTACGAGGACAACCTGGGGCCGCTCTACTATTCCTTCGACATCGGCAGCTGCCATTTCGCCTGCCTGAACACCTACGAGTGGCCGCAGGAAGACCGCGTGGTCATGAACAAGCTCGTGTACATGGAGCCGCGCAAGTGGCAGGGCCAGGTCCTGGGCGCCGGGGACGAAGACGACCCCGCGACCTACACCGGACAGCTGGCGTGGCTGGACGAGGACATGTTTTCCCATGCCGGCTCCTCCCTCAAGGTGATGGCGATGCACCACGACCCCTACACCCCGGACGGCAGGAGCCATTCCTTCGTCAACGTGATCGGGTTCCCCGCCTTCCTGGGCGCAGGCGGAGGGACGGGCAGGGACGCGCTCATGCGTATCGCCTCGCGCCACGGGGTGGATGCGGTGTTCGGGGGGCACCAGCACCAGGACGCCATAGGGACGGTCACCTGGGAGAACGGGGAGGGGGAGACCATCTATTCCTGCCAGACCTGCGTCTATTTCGGCGAGGGGGGCTCGAGTTGGCACTACCCTGGTTACCGCCTGGTGGAGGTGGAGGGGGGTAGGATCACCTCCCTTGCCTACCTGGACGGGGTGTCCTCGTATCCCTTCTACGACGGCTCGGTGCCCGGGGGAGAGACCGACCTGGATGCTTTGGAGCGACCCGCCCTGTGGAAGACCGTGAGCAAGACCGCGGCGGTCGAGGCATGGAGCGCTCACGTAGAGGTGGGCAGCTATCTCGCGGAGAGCATGGAACTGGCCGGTATCGTGGTGGATGTCCCTGCGCCGCCGCCCGGGGGATACAGGGTCGAGGGGGCCGAGCTCTGCCGTGCCGTGGAGGTGCCGGACGAGCCCGGCCGCCTGCTGCTCTACCTGGAGGCCGAGGTCGAGGCGGGCGCCCCCGGGACCCCCGCCGTAACCACCATCACCATCTCTTTTTAAGGGGTCAGGTCTTGGATTTTGGATACTGGAGTATGTCATGCCATATAACGGTAAACGTGCCCTTATTATGCAGCGATTTCACAGGCGGCATCCTGACGCGATGATCCAAAATCCAAGACCTGACCCCGATGATGTCGCGGTTGTGGTTGAATAGGGGAGGCGATACGGTGATCGGCTCGAAGCGGAAGGAGGGCGGCGGATGTTCGATCTCATCCTGGAGAACGCGGTGTTGGTGGACGGCTCGGGCAGGGAACCTTACACGGCCGACGTAGGTGTCGCGGGAGAACTTATCCAGGCCGTGGGCGACCTGAAGGGCTGCGATGCTGCGAGGAGGACCGACGCGGGAGGGCGCGTGGTCTGCCCCGGTTTCATAGACGTCCACTCCCATGCCGACCTCACCATGTTCCGGGACGACGCGGCGCAGCTGCTGCAGCCCCTAGTGCGCCAGGGCATCACCACCTTCGTGGGCGGCAACTGCGGCATGGCCCTGGCGCCGGTCACGGAAGAGAACCGCGAGGGGATCAAGACCTACCTGGAGGTCTTCACCCAGATGGACTTCGACACCGCCGTGCGCTGGAAAAGCATGGGCGAGTTCATGCAGCACGTGGAAGGCATGGGCCTGCTGCTCAACATGGCCCTGCTGGTTCCCCACGGCATGCTGCGCATCTCCGCCCTGGGGATGGAGGACAGGCCTGCGGACGCCACGGCCATAGGGGCGATGAAGAGGTCGCTGGAGGAGTCCATGGAGGCGGGCGCCTTCGGCCTCTCCACGGGCCTGCAGTATTTCCCGGGGCTCTTTTCGGACACCGCCGAGCTGGTGGAGCTTGCAGGGCCCCTTGCCCGCTACGGCGGCATCTTCACCAGCCACCTGCGCTCCTACACCGCCACCACCCTGGGGAAGGCCATCGACGAGGTGGGGGAAGTGGCGAGCCGTAACGGCATCAGGGGACAAGTCTCCCATATCTTCTCCATCCCCTGGACGGGGCCGCTGCACCCCCTGGCCCTCAAGGCTTTGAAGTGGATGTGCAGACACCCGGAAACCACCCTCAGGCTGGCTCCTGACCTGGCCCTGGACGCGTCCATGAACGCGGTGCTGAAGAGGCTGGAGAAAAACCGACAGGCGGGCGCGGAGATCGCCATGGATGTCATGCCCACCACCGCCGGCTTCACCCACCTCCTCGCCTTCTTCCCGCCCTGGGTGCTCGCCGGCAACCGGCAGAAAGTCCTGGAGAGGATAAAGGACCCCGCACAGCGCAAAGAGATGCTGCGGGACATCGAGGAGGGCAAACCCACCTGGCCCCATCGCGGCAGGAACGACTGGTCGCTGAACATCATGCGCCAGATGGGGTGGGACGCGGTCACCATCATGGCCGTGCACAGCGAGAAGAACAAGCACCTTGAGGGGCGCCTGTTCACGGACATCGCAGAGGAACGGGGAAAGCACCCCTTCGACGTCATGTGTGACCTCCTCATCGAGGAGGACGGTCAGGTGCTGGTGTTCGAGTCCATGTCCGAACCCGACGACGCCTTCACCGAGCGCTACACCTTCCCCGCCCTGCAGGATCCGGGGACGATGATCACCACCGACACCATACTCATGGGGGTGGGCAAGCCCTCCTATCTCTTCTACGGCTGCTACCCCAAGTTCATCGGCCGCTACGTCAACGACAAGAAGCTGCTTGGCCTGCCGGAGGCGGTGCGGCGCTGCACCTCCCTGCCGGCGGAGTACTTCGGCATCGAGAAGCGGGGGCTGGTCAGGGAGGGGTACTACGCCGACCTGCTGGTGATGGACGCGGATAACTTCCGCACCGAGGCCGTCTTCCGCGACCCCGAGCGCTTTCCCACCGGCCTGGACACGGTGATCGTCAACGGCACCCCGGTGGTGGAGGAAGGAGAGGTGGTCGCCGGCGCCCTTCCCGGCAGCATGCTTCGGAAGAAAAACTGATCCAGGGACTCATCTTGTTTCTAAAAGCCAATAGATGGCTTTAAACAACGGAAGCAGACAATAACAGCAATGGATTATACAGTCTCTTCAAGTCTTTGAATGGCTTAAAAAAACAACAGGAAACAAGAACCGCAGCGAAGCAAAAAAAGGGTCTAGTGGTGTTGGATCAGCGCTATCTGGGCTCCATTCGGCTCTTCCAGGAAGGCAAGGGTCCCGACGGTTATCGGCGTGGGTCCCATGGTGATCCTGGCACCTTTGGATTTGAGTTCTTTCACCGTGGTGTTTATGTCCTCGACCTCCATCCCCACCGAAAACAGGCCGGGTTTGCGGGGATTTTCCTTGTCTTCGATGAGCTCTATCATGGCATCCCCATCCCCCTTCAATAGCGTGATCGTCAATCCAGGACGGGGATCGTGCTGGCTCTCTATTTCCAGCCCTAAAACCTCGGTGTAAAACCTGACCGACTCGTCCATGTCCGCAACCGCCATGGTAGCGTATTTGACTCTCATACTCGATCACCACCTGAATACCGTATGTCACCGGTCATGATGCCCGCCTTTTACCCTTGCGGGTGATCTCAATCTCCAGGGCGCCGTCGTCGCGCATCTCCCAGTCCACCTCGGAACCGGAGCGCGCCGCGGTCTCGAAATAGCCCTGCATCAGGCCCACCACCATGAGGTGCAGCGCGGCGTTCCTGATGCTCACCTTGAGCCCGCTCCCGCTCAGGTCCATCTGCCCCAGCTCCCCCAGCCCGCGCAGAGCGAACAGGCGGCGGAAGTCCTCCGCGTCCTCTATCTCCTTGATGCTGTACGGGCCGCTCTTGGTGAAGCGCCGTTGCGCCTCCACGATCACCCTGGGGATGGTCTCCCCCAACTCCTTCCCCAGCTCGTTGAAGATGGCGTCCTGGTATGCGGGCCCCAGCATGACCACGCGCCTCCCCGTCTCCCGGCTGATGATCACGCCCCGCTCGTCGTGCCACTCGAAGGCGGACAGGGCCGCGGGCCCCCCGCAGGTGGGGCACCTCTCCAGGTCGATCCCGCCCTCGCTGAACCCGTACCTCTTGATCTCCAGCCTGCCCTGGAACTGGGAGGGATGTTCGGCCGGTCGCGTGGTCACCACAATGGTGTCGGCGGACTCCACCTCGTAGGTGACGTCGTTGTCGATGCCCGTCACCGCCTCGGTTGAGCCGGTGAGGTCGCCGCACCACAGGGGCACGGAGTAGGGCTCTGTGATGCGCTCGGTCACGAAATCGTCGTCGTCGCTCTCATAGCGGAACCCGACCAGGGTGGTCTTGCCGTAGCCCATGACGGAATTGATGGTGTTGAGGGCCTCGATCATCGGCTCCACGCTGATCTCGTGCTTGCGCACCTGCTCTATGACCTCGGCCGGCAGGATGCGTTCGATGTACTCGCAGGTGGCCCTGCGCTTGGTCTCGATGATGATGCGCTCGATGGGCACGCCGATGATGTCCTCAATGCCCTTGTAAAGGGGGTCGAGGTTGTCGCATTCGATGATGACCATGCGGTGGTCGCGGTCGTTGCTCTGCACGATTATCCCGCCGGGGAGCCAGGTATGGTTGGTGACCGTCTGCAAGGGGACCCCGCATGTTGCACACCGCTCTATCTCCGCCATCACGAACTCCTTTCCTTCCCCACAGGGTCGACGCCCTCTAGAGGATGGCATATTTTACAACTCGTCTATTTATTCTATGCCCTCCGCTTAGCTTCCTCTCAGGCGCAGGTAGACCTTGGGGAGCTCGGCCGGAAGTTCCTCCACGCTCCCGAGAACCAGGTAACCGTGGGGAGGGCACATGCGGCGCAGATAATCGTGACCGGCGGCGTCCACGGTGAGGTTGAAGGGGATGATGTGGCCCGCCTCCGCCTCGCGCAGGGCCATGGCGGTGTCGCGCAGGCCGTACTCGCGGTCGGTGCGGTCCTCGCCGTAGTCGTAGTCCTGGGGATAGCCGTCGGAGAGCAGCAGCATCAACTTGAGCGAGGACGGCTCCGCGTTGAGCAGGTGGTGGGCGTGGCGCACCGCCGTCCCCATACGCGTGCTCTTCATGGGCTTGAGTCCGCCGAGGCGCTGCCACACCGCTTCGTCCAGGGGTTCGTCGAAGGACTTGATGCGCAGGAACTCCACCCGCTTCCTGCCGTAGCCCGAGAAACCGAAGATGCCGTAGCGGTCTCCGAGCTGCTCCAGGGCCCTGGCCATGATGGCCACGCTGGCCACCAGCACCTGCAGCACCGTCTCCCCCGCGTGGCAGCCCTCGCTTATCTCCGCGGAGGTGGAGGCCGAGAGGTCCAGGAGAAAGAGGGCGCTTACCTCGCGCGTCACGCGCCGCTTCTCCATGTATACCTTCTCTGAGGGGGGGAGGCCGCAGCGCAGCGCCACCTGTCGCTCCACCGCCTCGGAGATGTCTATCTCGTCCCCCCACTCCAGCCGTTTCCTCCAGGTGCGTTCCTGCAGGCGCAACATACGGAACTGGCGGGTCACCTCGCGCACCAGGTCTTCCCTTTCCTCCAGCAGCCGCCTGGCTTCCTGCGCCCGTCCTTCCTCGGCCGTGAGCCCGCACAGGGTGGCCCAACCGCGCCGGTAACCGCCCGCAAGGTAGTCCCATTCCGGGTAAAGCAGGCGCTGCTCGCAGGCGTCATAGTCCTCGGCCTCTTCTTTCTCCCCGCGCTCCACCCTGTTCAGCCGTTGCGTGCCGCCGTCCCCCGCGAGCTTCTGCCCCAGCGCGTCTTCGCTCAGAAACTCCCCGCTGCCGGCAGGGATGAGATAAGCGCAGAAATCAAGTTCGAGCGCCTCCTCCAGCTCCGGCAGCACCAGATCTCCGGCATCCGCCTCCCTCCCGAAGCGGGTGGCCCTGTTGCCGCGCAGTCCGGGCATGGTGTCGGTGAAGAAATCGTCCGACCCCTCCAGCAGGATGCGTTCCTCGGGAGCCAGCGAGGCCTTGAGCGCGGCTTCCAGGATAGCGTAGACGTCCAGGGTCGCCTGGAGGCTGGCCTTGAGATCCGCGCCGGGTACGGCGACCGCCGCGGCCGCGTCCATGACCTCGCGGGGATAGCCGCCCTGCGCCTTGCCTCCGAGCAGCGGCGCCAGCAGGTCGAAGAAGACGTTCCACAGCAGGGAGCGGTGGTCCACGGGTTCGATGTTCGGGCCGAGGTGGCCGAGGAACCAGGCCAGGTCCGCCGCCAGGCCGCCGAAGCGCCCGGCCAGGGTGGAGGACACGCGTGCCGTCTCTAGGGTGATGAAGATGTCCCCCGCCAGGAATGGCATGGGAAAACTTCCCAAAAAGAAACGCAGGAAGGCCAGGGGCTCTTTCCTGCCCATCCAGGGCTTGCTCCCGTGCCGTGCCGAGACCTCGTCCTCGCGCGGGCGGTCGAAGGTCCCCGCCTCCCATTGCCCCGCCTGCACCGCGGTGTAGAGCCGGTATACCCTCCAGTTCTCCTCGCGGGACGGGAATACCTCAAGGCAGGGGGGAAGGTATGTCTCCCTGCCGTTGCTTAATGGGAAGGGGCGGCGGGGGTTTGCGAGCACGGCGGGTGCGTCCCCCAGGGACCTAGCCGGCAGGTATTTTTCGCTCAGGCCCTTGCCGAAGAGAGCGAAGGACGCACGCGCATCCTCCAGGGTGACCGCCGCGCGGCCCGCCTCACCCGTGGCTTCAAGGAGGGAGCTCACGTAGATGGCGAGGTTGAGGGCGGAGGTCAAGCGAAGACCGCCGCCACCAGGTCGCGCATGGCCTGCTGCATCACCGGGTCGTCGGAGACCGCGGAGACCACCGCGGTCTCGCAGGCGAGCCTGGGCCTCACGCCCTGCCCGATGAGCCTGGCGGCGTAGATGAGCAGGCGCGTGGAGGGGCCCTCCTCCAGTTCCTTCTCGCCCAGGTTGCGCGCTTTCTCTCCCAGCAAGGCGAGCTGGCGCGCCGTCTCCCCGTCGACGCCTCCCTCGCCCGAGATGATGCGCGCCTCCGTCGCCGCGTCGGGATAGGAGAAGTCTATGGCCGCGAAGCGCTGCCGGGTGCTTATCTTCAGGTCCTTGAGCATGCTCTGATAGCCGGGGTTGTAGGACACCACCAGGAGGAAACGGGGATGGGCGCGGATGAAGGAGCCCTTTTTCTCCAGGGGCAGTATGCGCCGGTGGTCGGCCAGGGGGTGGATGAGCACCATGGTGTCCTTGCGGGCCTCCACCACCTCGTCAAGGTAACAGATGGCTCCCGCCTTCACCGCCGCGGTGAGGGGGCCGTCCACCCACACCGTCTCGTCCCCGCGCAGCAGGTATCGTCCTACCAGGTCCCCGGCGGTGAGGTCCTCGTGGCAGGCCACGGTGATGAGGGGCAGATCGAAACCGCCTTCGGCGCCCAGCAGCCAGGACATGTATTCCAGGAAGCGGGTCTTGCCGCAGCCTGTGGGGCCCTTGAGGTTCACCGGCAGTCCGGCCGCGTACGCGGCGCGGAAGATCTCCACCTCGTCGCCCAGCGGGACGTAGAATGGCTCCTCGCGGAATATGTGTTCCTGGTAAGGGAGCTCCCTGCTCACTCCGGCGCCGTCGGCCATCTATGTCACCTTTTCGCTGGGGCGCGGGCGCATGGGGCCGGACCGCGCCGCGGACGGGACGCAATGAATATTCTATCAGAACACGGCTGCGCGGGAGATGCGGCAGCGCCGCGTGTCCCTGCCAGGGCCGGCGCGAAAACGGATATAATACCCTCGGGGATGAGTGGTCGTTTTCGATTCCGAAAGGCACGGAAGGGGGATAAGCATGATCGTTGACGCCCATACCCACATGGATGCAGCCATCTACGGTGTTACAACGGATTCCTCCAGGAGGAAGTCCACATGGCTGCTGATGAAAAACTACGAGCTGCTGGGGTTCAACAACCCCCTCTGGAAGGGGGAGCCGCCGGAGTGGGCCCGCATCGTCATCGCCGTCGAGGGCCAGCTGCGCATCTCCATGGGCTGCAAGGAGAACCTCCTCCACTACATGGACAAGAACGGCATAGACAGGAGCGTGGTATGCCCCGTGGCCCCCTTCGCGGCGCCCGCGGATTATCTCGAGGAATGCGAAGGGGAGGAACGCCTCATCCCCTTCACCTGCGCTCACCCCTCCCCGGACTGGGAGAAGGAGCTGCACCGGGCCATGCAGGGGGGTTGCAAGGGCTTGAAGATACACCCCATCCTTCAGCGCATCCCCCCGGAAGACCCCTTCTTTTTCGACCTCCTGGAGGCCTTCGCTCCCTACGGCAGGCCGGTGGAGGCCCACACCGGCGAGTTCAGTTACTACGTGACCGATGACGGATGCTCTCCTTACGGGGACGCCCTCCGCTTCGAGAAGCTCATCGCCGCCTTCCCCGGCATACCCTTTATCATGGTTCACACCGGGCTCTATTATCCGGAGAAGGCCCTGGAGATAGCCCGCCGTTATGAGAACGTCTACCTGGAGACCTCGTTCCAGCCCGTGAGGGTGGTGCGCGAGGCCGTCCGGGCAGTGGGCAGGGAGAGGGTCATGTTCGGCAGCGACTGGCCGGAGAGCGACTCCAAGTACGCCCTGCGCATCGCGCGCAAGGCGGCGGGGGAGGACGCGGAGCTGCGCGAGAGGATAACGGGCGGCAACATCCTGGCCCTGGTGTCATGACACGGTCGGTGTCGGTAAGTCCGGTCCGGCTACAGGTTTTCGGACGTACGCGTGCCAGGCCTGGACATCCGGAGATGTCCAGGCGCTGGGACACCGTCGCGCCGAAAACGGCGCTGTCGCTTACGCGATACAGTCTATCGAGCGACAATTATAATCCGTAGGTGGTAATTTGAAAAATACTTGCAATC
>CAYPZH010000002.1:10506-48696 GCA_964415205.1 uncultured Actinomycetota bacterium
GAAGATGAAAAAGACGTGGCAGACGGAGCTGGATGGGCTGGTCGAGGTGCTGGGCATCAAGAGCAGGCCCGTGGCGGTGACCTTCACCAACGACGAGGTGGAGGCGAAAAAGCGCAGGCGGGTTTGGATGTGTGCAGCCCTGAAACAGGCGGCGAGGGGCAAGAGTTTCGTCATCGACAGAGACACCTGCGCCTGCCCCGGGGGCGGTTGGCACTGCGGGCTCACCCCGCAGCCGCCCGGACCCGCCTTCCGCGGCCTCCAGTGGTTCCTCACCCGCGGCGAGAAGCTCACCCACTCCATAACCAGCTTCCAGCGCATGATGTCGCTGGCAACGGCGCCTCCCACGGGCCTGAGCGAGCGCATCCTCATCGGCCCTGTGGCCGAGGCGGAGATGCGCCCCGACCTGGTGGTCTTCCTGGCCAACCCGGAGCAGGTTTGCAGGCTCATCTGGCTCGACCATTACTGGGACGGCATCCCGCCGCAGATAGAGGTGACGGGGTCCCTGTGCCACGGGGCCATCGCCTACCCCGTGGTCACCGGGCGCACCAACGTGACCTTCGGGGACTGGACCGCCCGGCGTATGCAGAAGTTCGCCTCCGACGTGGTCTTCATGAGCGTGCCCTACGAGAGGATACACAACCTCGTCGCCGCGGTGCCGGAGTGCTCCGCCGGCTCGGCGGAGCTGGAGATACCGGAGGGGTTCCGCCAAGGCCCGGAGAGGTAGTCTTGATGCGGCGGCTGCCCGCCGTCGGGGATGAGCGATGCCCCCATACCGTAGCGGACAAGATGGACGCGGAGGGGCGCTGCAGTTATCGCGTGTAACCCTTCCCCCGCATGCGTGTTTTCCCATGCAAGATAATCGAAGATGATGCGGATCGACCAGGCTGTCTCTGCCTGAATGGCAAAATGTTCCATGCAACCGCAAGGGGGCTTTTTGCGCCGTTTTCAGGGACAGGGGGCCGACCGGCGCGGCTTCCGAAGGTGCAGGGGCGGGCAGGAACTGACCGCGAGGGGCGGCCGCGAAAAAAGGGAGGTAAGTCTATGAAAAAGGCGAGAAACGTATGGCAGGGCATCATGAAAGGCCTGTCCCACTCGGAGCGGGGCTTGATCATATTGCAGGACGAGGGAGAGGCGGCTTATACGCCGCGGGAACTGGTGGAGGCGGCGGAGAGGGCGGCTTGCAGCCTGATGAGGTTGGGCATAGAGCCGGGAGACCGCGTAGGCATCATGGCCCAGACAACACCGGCAACGGTGGTGGCCCTCCTCGGGTGCTGGGCGGCGGGGGCGGTGGTTGTCCCCCTCCCCCTGCCCATGCGCGCCGTAGATCCCGTGTCTTTCATCGAGCAGAGCCGCCGCCGCCTGCACAAGGTGGAAGCCAGCTTGCTCGCCCTGCCCGGCTCCCTGTTGCCCATGGTGGGCGAGTTGGGGGTGGGGATGAGGCTCGTCGCGTGTGAGGAACTCGACGCGGGCGGGAGGATGCCGCCCGTGCCAACCGCACCGGAGGACATAGCCCTGGTGCAGTTCACCTCGGGCTCTACCAGCGAGCCGCGCGGTGTGGTCCTCAGCCACGCCAACATCATGGCCAACGCGCGTGCCATAAGCCGCAAGGTGAGGGTGAGCCGCAACGACCGCATCGTCTCCTGGATGCCCCTCTATCATGACATGGGGCTCATCGGGTTCCTCATCACCGCCCTCGGCTCGGGCGCCTCGCTCGTCCTCATGTCCCCGCAGCGTTTCGTGTCCGAGCCGTCGCTTTGGATGCGGGCCGTAAGCGACTACCGCGCGACCATCACCGGAGGCCCGAATTTCGCCTACGCGCTCACGGCGCGCGTGCTCGCTGCGGGTAGCGCAGGCGAGCTGGATCTTTCCTCCCTGCGCCTGGCCCTGAACGGGGCCGAACCCGTGGACCCGGAGGTGCTGGACGGTTTCGTGGAGGCGGGCAGGCCGTTCGGGCTGAGGAAACAGGTCCCTTACCCCGTATACGGCCTTGCCGAGGCGACGCTGGCCGTGACCTTTCCTCAGCCTGGGAGGATGTACCGCCTGGACCACGTGTCCCGGGCGGGTATCGAGGAGGAGGGCTTAGCCCGCCCCGCGCGGCCGGGCGAAGAAGGTACGCGGTCCCTGGCATCGCTTGGCTGCGCGCTGGAGGGCCTCGAGGTGAGCGTGGTAAAGGAGGACGGCAGCGAGGCAGGCGAGAGGGAGGTGGGGGAGGTGTGCGTGCGCGGCGCCTCGCTCATGCGCGGGTACTGGGACGACCCCGAGGCCACCGCCCGGGTGCTGCGGGACGGCCGCCTGCACACCGGGGACCTCGGATACCTTGCGGGCGGGGAACTCTACCTGGTGGGAAGGATCAAGGACATGGTGATCATCGGCGGACGCAACCTCTTCCCCGAGGACGTGGAGCGGTGTGCGGAGCGGGTGAGCGGCGTCCGCAAAGGCAACGCCGTGGTCTTCGGCGTCTCCACGCGCCGTGGGCGGGAGCGCCTGGTGCTGGTGGGGGAGACGCGCCTCACCTGCCCGCTGGCCGCCGGAGAGACCGCGCGCGCCATCTCCTCCAAGGTGAGGGAGGAGATAGGCGTCCCGGTGCGCGAGGTGGTGCTGGTGCCCGCAGGGAGCCTTCCCAAGACCTCCAGCGGGAAGAAAAGGCGTTTCCTCTGCCGCGACCTCTATCTGGAGCAGCGACTGCAACCCGTCGCCCGCGCAGGCGCTCCGCTCTCTAAAGCCTGACGCACGCCTGGCGCTTGGCGCCAGGTGGGACGCACCGCGTAAGCGATCGGGCCTTCTTCGGCTCGGCGGTAGCGGTGCCATGACGCCTCTGAACGATAAGGCCTGGCGGATATGAGCTTGGACCAGACGACGGATGTGCGGGGCTGGGCCCGGTTGCGGCGCTGTATACCCAGAGTCAGGAGTGCCGGAGACCGCGCAGTATCCGCTCGCCCTCCTCCACCATGCGGCGGATGGCCTCGCCTGCGGGCAGGACCTCGCCGATGGCGCCGGCGCATTCCCCCGCGATGACCAGTCCCCTGGTGACGTCACCGTCCCGGAAGGTAGCTGGAGCACGCAGCCATGCTTCGGTCACCCGGGCCGCCCTTTCCTCCAGGGGCAATGCCTCCAACTCGCGCGCAGCGTCGTTGGACAGGACCCGGATGCTGCCCGTGCCCATGGAAAGGACCATGGTCTCGCCCGGGCCGGCCGCGAGCAGCGCCCGCTTCACGTCGGGGTGGATACTGCATTCCTCGCTGAGCATGAGGCGGGTCCCTATCTGTACGCCCCTCGCGCCCATAGCGAAGGCGGCGGCGTAGCCGCGCCCGTCGTGTATGCCGCCGGCGGCTATGACCGGGACCTCTACCATGTCCACTACCTGGGGGACGAGGTTCAGGGTGGATACCGGTCGCGAGGCCTGTACGCCCCCTGATTCTCCTCCCTCGGCGACCACGGCATCCACGCCCGCCTGCTCAGCCTTCAGAGCCAGCAGGGGAGAGGGGACGACGTGGATCACCTTTATCCCCGCCTGCTTGAGCAGGGGCGTCAGGGCGGCGGGGGAACCGGCGGAGGTGGTGGCGACGGTTATGCCCTCCTCCGCCAGCACCTCCACCATGGAGGCGGAGAGGGGATTCCGGGCCACCAGGTTCACGCCGAAGGGCTGGGCGGTGAGAGCGCGGATCTCGGCGATGGCCCTACGCAGGCCGTCCAGGTCAAGTCCCACCGTAGCCAGCTGGCCGAGGCCGCCGCCCTCGCTCACGGCGGCCACCAGCTCTGGGTTGGAGATGGTGCCCATGGCCCCCATGATCACCGGGTATTGCGTGCCCAGGAGTGCGGCCACGCTCTCCATCGGCGGCACGCTGCTTTCGCCACTTCCTCCCGCCGTCCTGCCGCTCATATCAAACCCCTGTCCCTAAGGATATTAGCGTTCATCTCCACCACGTTGGCGGGCGGGGCCTCTGTCCCTTCCTTCAGCACCATCTCGACCGCGCCGGCGGGGCAGGTGGAGACGCACAGGCCGCACCCGATGCAGCGCGCCTCGTCCACGCTCATGAAGTCGGCGCTCTCCACGATGGCGTCTATCTGGCAGCGCTCCCGGCAGGTCCCGCATGCCGTGCACGTGTCGGGGTCGATGCTCGCCCGGTAGGAGGAAAGGACGTGGTCCGCCGGGCGCTCATGGGAACGCAGCCCCCGGAACTGCCCGCAGCAGCACGAACAACAGCAGCAGATGTTCACGATGCTCTGGGCGTTGCTGGGGCAGAGCACCAGGGCGGCCTCCTCCGCCTGATCCAGAATGGCCAGGCATTCCTCCAGGGTTATCATGCGCCCCAGGCCGTTCTCCTCGTAATACTCGGCGGCGAAGCCGAAACTGAGGCAGGTCTCTACCGGCCTCTCACACGCCTGCCCCAGCAGCCCCTGCTCCACGCGGCAGATGCAGTCCGCAACGGCGAACTTGTCCTGGCCTCTCACCAGCTCGCGGACGCAGTCGTAGGTGGCGACGCCCTTCATGCCTTCCACGGCGGTGCCCACCGGCACCACCCGCATCTGCTTCGTTTTCACCCTGTACCAGGATTCGCTGAGGTAGGGCTCGTAGTCGTGTATGAGCTGGGCGAGTTCGCGGTCCATGCTCTTGAGGTGGAACTCGTACACGCCGACCAGGAAAGACATGGCCATGTACAGAGGCCCACCATCGGTCCTTATCCTGAAGATGTTCCCCCGCCTGGCCATGGACTCCAGCATTTCCGCCGCCTTATCTTCTTCCAGGCACGCCCGCGCGGCTATGGCCGCAGCCGTTTCCGGGAAGTTATGCAGGTGCATCACCAGTTCCGCCTCCTCGGGGGTGAAATATCTCTCCAGCAGCCTCAGCTCGACCCCCGTCCCGGTGGCGGGGAAGCCCCCAGGCATACGGTCCATGAACTCCCGCAGCCTCATGTAAACGTCGTCAGCCATCTCGACCCCTTAAGGTTTGATGACCTCGAGGAAAGCGTCCAGCTTGCCCTTCTCCTGCAGGATCTTCATGCCCATCTCGCCGGTCGTCTGCGGGGGCTCGCGGTACTCCTCTACCTTGACCAGGTGCAGGGCCTCCTCGGGGCAGCCGCTTACGCACAGGCCACAGCCGATGCAGCGGTCGCGGTCTACCGACGCGACTTCTTCGGCCACCTTTATGGCGCCGACCGGGCACCTCTCGTCGGCACAGACGCCGCAGCCGTTGCACAGCTCCGCGTCCACCACAGGCATGAAGCCGGAGGAGGCGAAGACCGGGGCGTTGCCCCACTCCAGGCTCATGCGCAGCAGGCCGCAGCAGCAGGTGCAGCAGTTGCACACGAAGGTCAGGCTCTCCTGCACGTTGTTGATCTGGTGCACCAGGCCCGCCCGGTCGAACTCCCGCAGCTTCTCCTTCATCTCCTCTTTGCTGAGGTAGCGGCCGAAGCCGCGCTCCACCAGGTAGGTGCAGGTCTCGTCGAAGAGCATGCACGCCTCGCGCGGGGCGTCGCACTTGCGCTCCATGTCGCGGCAGGCGCAGGTGCCGATGCCCACCACCGTGGCGTTGTCGATCATCTCGTAGACCTTCTGGTAGGGGAGCACTCCGGGCTCGCTCTCCACCTCCTCCTGGATGGGGATGATGCGGGAGAACCTGGTCTCGGTGCCGCCGAACCCTTTGCCGAGCTTGGGCAGGTAAGCCTTCCACAATGGCGTCAGCTTTTCCCGCATCTCCTCGCTCATCCCCTTCATGTAGGGGAACTCGAAGATGCCGGGCATGACCGGGAGCAGGGCGTAGCCGAGCCTGCCTTCCTTCTCGCGCACGAAGACCACTGCCTTGTCCGCCAGGGACTCGAGGCACCTTGCCGCCGTTTTCTCGTCCACCCCGGCGCGGCGGGCCACGTCCGCCACGCCGAAAGGCCGGAAGCCCAGCCCCAGGGCCACCCCGGCCTCCTCCTCGGTGAAGAACACCTTGAGGATGTCGATGATCTCGGGCGCCGCAGTGCATCCCGTGGGATGGCGGTCCAGCAGCTCCCGCAGGCGTTCGTACACTTCATCTGGCATGGGTATCTCCCCCTTGTGTCACGGCCTCTGACCTTTACGCGACTTCTCCTGCATCTGGGCTGCGATGAACTCGGGCAAGGGGAGGATCTTTGCTGCGTCCCCGCGGCGCTCCAGGGTCAGTGCCTCCCCCGAACAGGTGGGGATGCATACGCCGCACCCCAGGCAGCGTGCTTCGTCGACCCGGGCGACCTCGTCTTCATCCACGGAGATGGCCCCCACCGGGCATCGCTCCTCGCAGTCCCCACATCCCACGCAGCTCTCCCTGTCCACCCGGGCGGCGTAGCTGGAGGCGGCCATGGCGTTAGCGTAGCCTAGCTCGTTGATGGTGTTGATGAACCCGCAGCAGCAGCTGCAGCAGCAGCAGATGGTGGACACCTTCCCCTGGTAGTTATCGGTGGAGAAGACCAGCCCCTCCTCGTGGGCCTCCCTCAGCTTGTCCAGGGTCTCCTCCAGGGTCACTTCCCTGCCCATACCCTGCTCGACGATGAAGCGGCCCATGGAGCCGAAGTGGAAGCAGTTCTCCCGCTCGTGCTCGCATCCCTCCCCCACGTACGCCTTGAACTGGCGGCAGGGGCAGTAGGCCACCGCGCGGTAGTCGACCTCCTCTACAAGCTTGCTCACCGTCTCGTAGGGGAGGACCTGCGTGCCGGGGGAAATCTCCTCCACTACCGGCACTATGCGCAGCAGGGGCACCTCGCGGTCTCCGATCTCCTTGCCGAAGGCCGAGCGGAAATAGCTGTACCACAGAGGAGCCAGCGCGCGCACCCTTGCGTTGTCCTCTCCGGGCCAGAAAGGCGTCTCAGAGAAGCCCACCACTGTGGGGAGCAGGCGGTATTTCGTCGCCCCGCCCTTGCTGCTCCTGAAGACGGTCCCCTTGGCGACCATGCCGTCCAGCATACCCTCCAGTTCCCCGGGAGGCATACCGGTGATGCCGGAGAGCGAATCCAGGTCAGCGTTCATAAAAGGGAGCTTAGCTCCCAGCTCCGCCTCCTCAGGCGTGAAGAGGATGCGCAGTATCCCAAGGAGTTCGTCGCTCATGGGGGCCCCGACGGGCATCTCGTCCAGGTGCCGGGCCAGCTTGGAATAAACGTCATCGGCCATCTTCATCTCCTCCTACCGGGGTCAGGTCTTGGCTTTTGAATACCAATAATTACCATAATCTCTATAGTACCTGTTTATCGGCCATAGATTTTCAACAATATGGTCAAGATACCGGAGTATCCAAAATCCAAGACCTGACCCCCTACGGTCGGCTCCGCCGGCCGCCGTCCTTCATCTCCGCGAACTGTTGCAGGATAAGCGCTACGCTGTTGCGCATGGGGGCGGGGTCCAGGGTTACCTTGCTGATCATTATCCCACCCTCCAGGGCGCTGATGGCGAAATCCGCGTACTTCGCGCTGTCGAAGTCCAGCGGCAGTTCTTCCTGCCTTTTCATCTCCTCCAGCTCCGACGCGATAAGCCGCGACCAGTCGCGGAAGGCCTGCGCTATGCGCTCGCGAAAGACATCGTTGGTGTTGCTGGTCTCAAGCGCCAGGTTGCCCAGGATGCAGCCGCGGGAGCAGTCCGCCGCCTCCACGATGTTCTGGATGCCCCGGAGCATGGCCTCGATGCGTCCGTACGGGGTCAGGTCCTGCCGGTCGAGGGACTCGCGCATGCTTCCCAGGATATGGTCCGAGGCGTTCTCGATCACTGCGCAGCCCAGCTCCTGCTTGGACGAGAAGTGGAAGTAGAAGCTGCCCTTGGTCACCCCTGCCGCGGCGATGACGTCGTCGATGGTGGTCCTGGAATAGCCCTTTTCGTACATAAGTAGGGTGGCGTGGCCCACGATGCGCCGGCGCGTCTTCTCGCCCTTGGACGGTCTCGCCGCCTCTCCTGCCATGGTCTCCCCCAAAACATACCAACTGGTCGGTTTTTCTATTCTATCATCAGCTCATGCCCTGTCAACCCGGGCCCGGGACGGAGCACACAGTATGCGCGCATCCCGCCGCCGTGACACCTCCCTCTCTGTTCAAATGCATGCGTTCCGGATAAGAATATAGGCGTCGGCATGAGGCCGGAGGAAAAGGCCCCAGGCGCGAGAAGACGTCGGGGCGCCTGAGTCCGAAAGGCGGAAAAGATGGTGGATAAGGGGTTTCCGGATGTCATCCAGGTGGTCGTGGAGATACCCAAGGGTTCGCACAACAAGTACGAGTACGACCCAGAGAGCGGACGCATCAAGCTCGATCGCGTCCTCTTCAGCTCCGTGCACTATCCTGCGGATTATGGTTTCGCCGAGGAGACCATGGCCGAGGACGGTGACGAGGTGGACGTGCTTGTGCTCATCGAGGAGCCCACCTTCCCGGGTTGCCTTATCGAGGCCAAGCCCATCGGCTACCTGGAGATGCGGGACGAGAAAGGAGGTGACAACAAGGTCATTGCGGTGCCGCTTAACGATCCCCGTTGGGGCCAGGTCAAAGACCTCTACGAACTCCCGCCGTCCCTACTCGACGAGATAGAGGACTTCTTCCTCACCTACAAGAGGCTGGAGATGCACGAAGTCCGCAGCGAGGGGTGGTACAACGTCCGCAAGGCCAAGGACTACCTCATGGATTGCAGGACCTAGGGATCATCGCCCCCGTCGAAGGCCTGGCACCAAAGACCTAGCCTCTGGCATCGCCGCCCCATGGAAAACGGTTCTCGGGACCCGGCTCCTAGATGGCTTGAGGCGCCCGCTTGGGCACTCTCCTGCGCCACCATGCGAAGAACCTGGCCACGCCCAGCCCGGAGCGGGTGGCCAGGCGGGGGAAGAGGCGGCGGTAATGATAGATGATCCTGCTGGGCAAGCCCGGTATGACCAGGAATTTCCTGCGCGCGATGGCTTCCACCACCTGGTAGGCGACCTTGTGCGGTGACCCGCCCAGGCTCAACAGGAAGTTCTCCAGCAGCCGCGCTCCCCTGAAATGCAGGGGGAAATCCTTGAGGGTGGAGGTGTTCGCCAGCGGCGTTTTCACGTAACCCGGGCAGACCAGAGTGACGCCCACGCCGTTGTGCCTTAGATCGTAATAGAGCACTTCCGTGAGCCCGGTCACGGCGAACTTGCTCGCGCAGTAGGCCGATTGCCCGGGGATGGGGATTATGCCGTCGATGGACCCTATGTTCACCACGTGGCCCGCTCCTCGCTCCGTTAAGGCCGGCAGGAAGGTCTCGATGACATTGATGGTGCCCATGAGGTTGACGTCGATGATGCGCTGCCATTCATCGTGCTCGGTGGCGGTGACGTGGGCGATGAGGGTGATGCCGGCGCAGTTCACCAGGATGTCTGGGCTAATGCCCCGCGAATCCAGCTCGTCCCGGATCCGCCGCAGGTCTTCGATGCTGGTGACGTCGGCCTGGAAGCCGTAGCCCTCGTAGCCCTCGTCCTTCAGCCCTGCCAGCGCCTTGTCCAGGGAGGCCTGGTTCATGTCGAGGATGATGGGAACGGCGCCCTTGTTCGCGAGCCTGGCCGCGATGGCGAGGCCTATGCCGCTCGCCCCGCCCGTGACCAGGGCGTACCTGCCCTTGATATGGAATCTCTTTCTCATCGCATTCACCCGTCCACTTTATCACACCGTCCGAGCCAGCGTCATGATGTCCATCGCCAGCCGTGGTTCGCTGTATCTCGCCTGCGGTTCCCCAGTCGCACAGCGCCTCAGTCTTGAGAACCATGATAATTGATTTTAGAAACATTTGCAATATGCAAATAGTTAATGTCCGGCACGGCCCCGCGCAGGCGCTCACGCGTCCGCATCGGATAACCGCGTGCCCTGCGTCTGCTATCATGTATTTGGCGGACTTGGCAAATCGGGACGGTGGATACGTTATCTCGATACCGGTCGCATATTTCGTCTGACCTGTCTGTTCTCATCGCGAGAGGAGGGAAAGCCCTTGCGTATCATCGACTGTCTGTGCAACCTGCCGACCAGGGAAGGCATCATCGATCAGATCACGGGGCTTCCGCCGCAGATGTCGGATTACCTCAGGCGCATCTACGGGCCGCGCGTCGCCCCCATGCTCGGCCTGACCCCCGAGGAGCTGGCGCGGGCCAAGGAGGAGATGAGCGAGGAGGAGCTTTACCGCTTCCTGGAGCCGAGGATAGTGCCCATGGCCCAGACGGAGGAGCAGTTCCTGGCCATGCTGGACGAATGGGACGTGGAGGTGGCAGTTCTCTACAACATGGACGAGGAGACCACGGGTGGCGTCAAGGGGCTGAGCAACGATTATTTCGCCGAGGTGGTAAACCGCCATCCGCAGCGCCTGCGCTGCTTCTGTGGCATCGATCCCCACAAGGGTATGGATGCGGTGCGCGAGGTGGAACGCTGCGTCAAGGAGCTGGGCCTGCACGGCGTCGCCATGCGCCCCTTCGTGCAGCAGATACCCGCCGACCACCGCAGGTTCTACCCCATCTACGCCAAGTGCGCGGAGCTGGGGGTGCCGGTATGGCTGCACCAGTCGGTTAGTTTCGCCAGGCTCCCCATGTTCTTGGAGCACCCCTCCCACCTCGACCAGGTGGCACTGGACTTCCCCGAGCTGGTGCTCATAGCCGGACACGGCGGCTGGCCCTGGACAGCGGAGCTGGTGGCCGTGGCATGGCGGCACCCCAACGTGTACGTGGATTTCGCCTCCATGCGCCCCCGCTACGTGGGAAGGCAGAACACCGGATGGGAGCCTCTGGTGGAATATGGCAACACCATCCTGGCCGACCGCATCGTCTTCGGCTCCACCTGGCTTTTCATGGGCATGAGCATACCGGAGATGGTGGAGGAGATAAAGCAGATGCCGCTGAGGGAAGGGGTGCTCGAGAAATGGCTATACGGGAACGCGGCGCGTCTGTTCGGCCTGTAGGGGTTCAAGAACAGCGCGGGGTTGTTTGCATCGCGAAAGCGATTGCGACATCCGAAGGATGGCGCAACGGTGTCCAGCGCCTTAATGCTTCCGAGCGTTAAGGCCTGGCACGCATACGTACTCTTTATGAGGAGGTGGGTATGTTAACCAAGTATATGGAAGAGGATAAGCGCATGACGGCGAAGGAGGCGGTGGAGCGTTTCATCGGCGACGGCGATTCCATGGTCATCGCCAACTGCCTCTATGGCACACCGTACGCCCTGATCCACGAGGTGATCCGGCAGGGGAAGAAAGGCCTCACCGTGTTCCAGCAGGGCGGCATAGACGAGATCGACCTGCTGATACTCGGAGGTTGCGTGAGCAAGCTCCTGATCGCCTACAACTTCCGCATAGCGGGCGAGCGCATAGAGACGGTGCTGGAGAGGGCGCTGCGCCGGGGCGAGGTGGAGATAGAGGACTACTCCAACTACACTCTACTGGCCATGCTGCAGGCGGGGGCCATGGGCTACCCCTTCCTGCCGGTGATGTCGGGCATCAGGGAGAGCGACGTCTGCCGCGTGGAGCGGTTCTGCGCGGGACAGAAGTTCGGAGAGGTGGAGTGCCCGTTCACGGGGGAGAAAGTGGTGGTGGTGCGAGGGCGAAACCCTGACGTCGCCGTGGTGCACGTGCAGAGGGCGGACAAGTCCGGCAACGCCCAGCTCTGGGGGGCTCTCATCAACACCAAGTGGGCCTGCCTCGCCTCGGACCGGGTCATCGTCTCCTGCGAGCAGATCGTGGACGAGGAAGTCGTGTGCAGCTCCCCCCACCTAACCGTGGTCCCGGGTTTCCGGGTGTGCGCGGTGGTGGAGGAGCCCTGGGGCGCCCATCCCTCCGAGCTGCTCGGCTTCTATGACTACGACATGATCTACCGCAGCCTCCTCTTCATGCAGACCATGAGCGAGGAGGGGGGCAAGGCTTTCATGGACGAATGGGTCTACGGGACGGAGGACCGCCAGTCCTACCTGCAGCACTACGCGGACCGCTTCGGGCTCAAGTACCTGAACGAGCTCAAAGCAAAACCCTATCTGAGCGTCCCCGCCGATTACGGCGCGTCGTGGCGCCGCGCCTGGGACGATAACGACGTGAGCTTCAACTTCCAGATGACCCGCGGCGAGTTCCTCCAGGCACTGGAGGAGAAGGGGGGGTTCGTCAATGGTTAAGTACACCGAGGCCGAGATAATCGTGGCCAATGCCGCTCGGGAGATAGAGGACGGGGACATCGTGGTCATAGGGCAGGGCATCCCCATGGCTGCGGGGGTGCTGGCCAAGGCCACCCACGCCCCCCATTGCGTCATCCTCACCGAGGCGGGGATGGTTAATATCAAGCCTTTCCGCAACCTCCTGCACATAGCCGACCCCACCTGCACGCGCGGCTTCGCGTATTCCTGCGACATGATCGACGTCTTCACCACCATCGTCAACCGCGGCCTGGTGGACGTGACCTTCCTGGGCGTGGGGCAGATAGACCGCTTCGGGAACATGAACTCCACCGTGTTCGGCGACTACGACGACTTCCGCATGCGCATGATGGGAGCCGGGGGAGCGCCGGAGTTCTTCGGCTATGCCCGCAAGGCCGTGCTCACCATGCGCGGGGGCAAGTTCGTGGAGAAGGTGGACTACGTGTCCTCGCCCGGTTACCTCGACGGCGGCGACGCCAGGGAAAAGGCCGGCTTCCCGCCGGGGAGCGGCCCCAAGGTGGTCTACAGCACCATGGGGGTCTTTCACTTCGACGAGGAGAGCAAGGAGATGTTCCTCTACGGCGTCTTTCCCGGCCACGACGTCGAGGAGATCAAGGCCGAGGTCCCCTGGGACCTAAAGATGGCGGACGACCTCAAGGAGCTGCCGCCGCCCACCCGGGAGGAAGTTGACCTGATAAGGGAGTTCGCGCCCGAGATATCAGCGGGGCGCAGGCTGCAGGTGGAGCTTTCCATCCCGCGTATATTCGACATCCTGGCCACCCGCTCGGCTTAGCCGGCCGTATCCGCCGCGGGCATGGCTGTGGTAGTCCGTGTATGGCCCCTGACGTCTGCTGCCGGCGTTACGACCGCCGGGATATGGGGAAAATACTATACATCCATAGATCCGGCGGACGGCACGGGATGAAATGCAGGGGGGGCGCAATGCGCCTGCGATCTGAAGTGGAGGTTGACCCATGAACGTAGGCATGCTCGGGGAACAGCACCTGGAAAGGGTGGGAGAGGTCGTATCCATGGTCTTCGAGGGGCGGGAGATCACCAACGTGGAGACGAGGGAGAAGTCCGCCCGTTTCGCCAACGCCCTGAGTGGGTTGGGTATCGAAACCGATGACGTGGTGGCAGTGAGCATGTCCAACTGCCCCGAGGTCTTCGAGGCCTTCGGTGGTATCTACGCCATAGGGGGTACGGCGCTGCCCATCCTCTTCGTCCTCTCCGCGGACGAGTGCCGCTATATCCTCGAGGACTCGGAGGCGGTGGCGGTGGTCACCGACAGCATCCTCCTCGCCAAGATGCTGGAGGCGGCGGAAGGGCTGGAGAACCTGCGCCAAATCATCGTGGTGGGGGGAGAGGACTCGGAGCGCACCCTTTCCTACGAGAGACTGCTGGCTGAGTCCTCCCCGGAGTTCGAGATGGTCGACAGGGACGCCGACGACGTCGCCATCCTCATGTACACATCGGGGACCACCGGCAAGCCCAAGGGGGTCATGCTGACCCACGAGAACCTCATCACCGCGGCCGAGAGCGCTTACCTCGCCAACGAGGTGACCAGGGCGCCTATAACCCTGGTGTGCCTGCCCATGGCCCATATCTACGGCGTCGGCGCCATGAACTCGGGGAACTTCTGCGAGTTCCCGGAGGGAAAGGCCATCCTCATGCGCTGGTTCGATCCCGAGGAGTGCCTGCGCCTCATAGAGAAGTACCGGGTTAACTTCTTTCCCGCCGTCCCGACCATGTACTCCATGATCCTCAACCACCCCAACGCAAACGCCTACGATACCAGTTCCCTGGACGACTGCATCGCGGGGGCGTCGCCGCTGCCCCTGGAACTGCGGCGCGAGTTCATGGCCAGGTTCGGCTGCGGCATGCGCCAGCTCTACGGCATGACGGAGACCGCGGGCATGGGAGCCGTGCTGCGGCCCAGCCAGGAGTGGAGGGACGGGTCGACGGGGAAGGCCTATCCAAACATGGAGCTGGCCATCTTCGACGAGGACGACAAACCCCTGCCTCCCCGCCAGGTCGGGGAGATAGTCATCCGGGGGCCGCAGGTGATGAAAGGTTACTTCAAGCGGCCGCAGGAGACAAAGGAAGCGCTGCGCGGAGGATGGATGCACAGCGGCGATATAGGGTACCTCGACGAGGACGGGTACCTCTACATCACCGACCGCTTGAAGGACATCATCATCAAGGGCGGCGAGAACATCATGCCCATGCAGATAGAGGAGGTCATCTACACCCATCCCGCTGTGGCCGAGGCGGCGGTCATCGGCATCCCGGACAAGACCTACGGCGAGGACATCGTGGCCTACGTCGCCCTGAAGCTCGGCGCAGAAGCCTCGGCCGGGGAGATCCTGGAGTTCTGTCGCGAGCGCCTGCCCGCGTTCAAGCAGCCCCGCGAGGTGCGGCTGCTGGAGACCCTTCCCAAGAGCTCCATCGGCAAGATACTCAAGCGGGAGCTGCGCAGCCAGTACAAGGCCTGAAGATGCGACGACGTATGGGGACCTGCTGGAGGGACAGCAGTTCATCGGAAAACAGGAGGTAGGCCGTGAGGTGCCTGGTCGTTTACCACACGAAGTTCGGGAACTGCCTCAGGATCGCCGAGAGCCTCGCCCGAGGGTTCAGTGAGGCGGGGTTGGAGGTGGAGGTGGTCCCTGCGGAAACGCGCAAGGTCACGAGCGAGGTCGATCTCATCGCGGTGGGAGCGGGGACACGCATGGGCCGGATGACCGGGGGCATCAAGCGTTTCATCCGGCGCGAGATAAAGAGTAAGACCTGGAACGGAAAGCCGTTCCTGGCTTTCGGGACAGGGGTGAGGCCGGAGGGCAACGGGAGCAAGTACGACGCGTGGAGCGTCAGGGGCGCCGAGAGGATATATGAGGCACTGGAGGCAAGGGGGCTGAAACCGATAAGCGGTGCGGCCAAGTTCTACGTCGCGGAGATGAAGGGCCCCCTGGAGGAGGGCATGGAAGAACAGGCCTTCCAGCTCGGCCTGGAGACGGGCAAGTCCCTGCTGTCTGGATAGCCCGCATTCGCGAGCAGCTCAATTCATAGAGCCCTTGACCTGGGCTATGGGCCTCACCCAAAAAGAACAGCGCCTTTCGAGCCGGATGTGGGCTTCATTGAAAAGGGTTCTTTATCGCATGCCGGGCTCTCTAGACCTCTCGTAAGCCCCTTCTAACTCTATACCTGTTTTCCTCTACGATTACCGTGCATCCGGCTAAGTCCTCAAGCTCCGTTTGTTTGTCGAGGAAGCGCTTCATCACGGAAAGGACACTTCGGGTGCTCTGATTTCTTACCCTGATCACTATCATCCCCGGATGGGTCCCGGCCGGATATGCCCTCTGATTGGCGAAGCCGATGTCCATGGTGATGAGCACCAGGCCTTCCTTGTTGCACATATCTACTATCATCTCATCGGGATATCCCGAAAGCCCTTCATCATGTACTGTCTCGGATTCCAGTTGGTGCTCTTCAAGGAGTTTGCCCAGGCTCGACGGGAGGTTCTCATCGATCTTAAATCGCATGCAGTTCCTCTTTGGAGAGAAGGGCGGCGTATTCGATAGCCGCTTTGATATCCTGCGCCGCAAGTGCGGGGTATTCCTTTAATATTTCCTTTTCGCTCATGCCTTCTGCCAGGCAGTCGAGTATCACAGAAACCGGTATCCTGGTCCCCTTAATACAAGCCTGGCCATGGCAGATGCCCGGATCGACTACTATTCTGTCCAACAGCTTCATCTTTCTATCCTTTTAAGCTGCTTATATTTTATCATCTCAGCATGACACGACGAGAAACCAGGACTAGCCGTGTTCGAGACGTGCCAATGCTTCTCGAGTGCGGGTGAGCCAGTAGGAGTCGGGGATAACTGCCATCTCGAGCAAGAGTTCTTCTGCCTTGTGAAGGCTCTCAAGGGCTTCTTCCTTTTGGCCGGCCAGCTCGAAGACCTCGCCGAGGAAAAGAAAGCCCAAAGCCGAGATCGGCTTCGACAACATCTCCTCGGCCATGGAGATCCCGCGCCGGATTTGCTCCGATGCTTCTCGCAACCGAGAGGGCGCTTCTTCTCCCCCCGCCCTCCCCAGGGCTACTAAAGCCATCGCCTCAAAGAACACCGCCCCGTGCTCACGCGCCAGCCTCAAGGCCTCTTCCGCATGCGCCCTTGCTCTGCCGGGTTCCCCTGCTCCGAGGTCAACCAGGGACAATGCCCATGAAGAAAACGGCAATATGATTGGTACACCGCTTTCTTCATTTACCTCGCTGCCCTTCTCGATATCCTTTCTGGCGGTTTCGTAATCGCCGAGGAAGAAACGGCCCAGCCCCAACCAAAGCATCGCGGTGCCCAGGAGGAACTTCACCCCCGAATCCTCGTAGCGTTCGATGGCCCTGCTCGCGTGATGGACCAGGCCATCCGCGTCCCCTTCGGGGAACGCAACGAGGCAGTATGTTTGGTCGATGTATCCGGCTCCGAAGACCTCACCGATCTCAAGGGTATGCTCGAGCCCTTTCTCCAGCACCGCCTTTGCCTCCTCGAATTCCCCCATCATCCCCAGGGCCTGGCCGCACCATGCGCACTGATCGCTGTATACGGTCCATGGCCCCACTTTGAGCTCTTTTTCCAGGTGCTTCTCCTCCAGCACCTCGATGACCCTGCGGGCGATCATGGCGACCTCAAGGAAATCTCCCGAGAAGAACAGGGAGCTGCAAATGTCGAAAGCGGCCAGGGACATAAATCTGATGTCCCCGGCCTTCTCGGCGGTGTCGAAGCATTTCCATGAGTATTCCACACCCAGCGATACGTCTCCCCTCAGGGTGTGGAAGAGGGAGAACCTGCTGTAAACGGCGACCAGGCTGCCCTTGTCCCCGAGTTCCTCGGCGAGCCTTTCCGCCTCCTCGAGGAAACCGATGCTGCCCTCGGGAAAGCCCAGGAAGAAGGCGGGGTCCAGGATGGAGATGAGGATATCCAGCCTGGCTCGCTTGGTATCCTTGCTCTGCGGCTGGGAGTCGAGTATGCGTATGGCCTCCTCGTAGAGGCGGATGGCCTCCCAGTTGGCGTAATCGTGCGTCGCCTTGTCCCCGGAGAGCCTGAGATAGCGTATGGCCTTCTCCGTGTTCTCGCTCCTGGAATAGTGGTGGGCTAGGGCCTCGTAGAAGTCCTCCAGGCGGTCGGCGTAGAGCCCCTCTATCGCCAGGCCTGTCCTCTCGTGCAGCTCCCTCCTTCTCTTGAGCGGGAGGCTCTCGTAGGCCACCTCCTGGGTAAGGGCATGCTTGAAGATGTATTCCGGCTCGGGGAATAGGCTCTTCTCGTAGATGAACTCCTGGGACTGCAGGGCGTGGAGGGTGGACTTTAAGACCTTACCCAGGCCGGTGACCTCCTCCAGCAGGCGCAGGGAGAACTCCCTCCCGATGACCGCGGCGAGCTGCAGGACCTCCTTCTCTTCCTCGGGCAGGCGGTCCAGGCGGGAGGCGATGATGCCCTGCACGCTGTCCGGCACCCTGATCCGCGAGGGCTCGGCGGAGAAGGCGTAGCGCCCGCCCTCCTTCGCGATGGAGCCCGACTCCAGAAGGGAGCGGGTGAGCTCCTCGATGAAGAGGGGATTGCCGGCGGCCTTCTCGGTGATGAAGTCCGAGATCTCGCGGGATACCTCGCCCTCCGCGAGGATCCCTTCCACCAGCATGGTACTCATGCCCTCAAGGAGGCTCTCCACCCTTACCTGGCTGTAGAGGGTCCTGCTGGTCCAGGCAGGGGTGTAATCGGGGCGGTAAAGAAGTAGGAGGAGAATGGAGGCTGTGGGCATGCTCTCCATGAGATAGGAGAGGAAGTCCTCGCTCGTCTTGTCCATCCAGTGCAGGTCCTCCACCGAGACTATCAGGGGCCTCTTGCGGGATTCGGCTACGAGCAGGTGGCGGATGGCATCGAAGGCCCTCTCCCTTCGTTGGGCGGGCTCCAGGGCGAGGTAGGATTCGTCGTCCACGGGAAGGGAGAGCAAATCCTCGAGGGGCGGGAGGATGTGGGAGAGCTGGCCGTCCAGGGGGGCCAGCCCTTCCTCCAGCTTGCGTTTGCTCGCCTCCTCGTCCTCTCCCTCTGCGATATCGAAGTAGGACCGCAGGATGTCCAGGATGGGGAGGTAGGCGATGGCCTCCCCGTAATGGACGCAGCCCCCTTCCAGGTAGGTGTATTCGCCTTCGGGGAGGGCCTTCCTGAACTCGAGCAGCAGGCGGGACTTGCCCATGCCGGGCTCACCCACCACCCCCACCACCTGGCCGGAGCCCTCTCTTACCCTCTCGTATGCGTGGGCGAGGTGCTCCAGCTCCCTCTCCCGGCCCACGAAGGGGGAAAGGCCGCGGGCGAGGGAGGCGGATATCCTGGTCCTGGCCGGACCCGGCGAGATGAGGTTCCAGGCCGGCCGCTTTCTTCCCTCCACCTCCACCTCACTGACTTGAGCGAACTCGAAGTATCCCTCCGCCGGGCGGAGGGTGGTCTCGGACACGAGGACCTCTCCCGGTCCGGCGGCGCTTTTCATCTGCGAGGCCAGGTTCACCGTATCCCCCAGGGGGGTGTAGGACATGGAGAGGTCATCCCCTACGCCCTCCACCTTGATTAGGCCGGTGTTAGCCCCCGCGCGCAGGGTGAGCTCCATCCCCTTTGGCTTGAGTCTCTTTTCGTATTCGGAAAGGCGCCTCACTATCGCCAGCGCCGCATAGAGTGCTCTCTGGGGGTCGTCCTCGTGGGCCAGGGGGGCTCCGAAGATGGCGGTGAGGCCGCCGCCTGCGAGCTGGGCTATGGTGCCCTCGTATCTGTGGACCTCCTCGGCCATGATGTCTACGGCCGGGCGCAGGAGGTCGTGCACCTCCTCGGGGTCGAGCTTCTCAGAGAGAGCGGGAGGAAGCGATGCGCCGGCACAGAGCACCGTCACCTGCTTGCGCTCTCCCTCCAGGGAGGGGCGGTGGGAGAGTACCCGCTCAGAAACATCCCCTGGCGCTGAGGGAACAGTGGTGGTAGTGGAGTACTCCCTTTCCCCGGGCTGGATGCCCAGGGCTCGGAGGCCCTCGATGATACTGGGTATAGTGGGGGAGAGGTCCCCTTCCTCCGAGCAGAGCATGGCCGTCCCCCCCAGGGCGTGTCGCCACTCCGGCTGGCATTCCTTGAGCTCGTCGGGGGTCACCCCCACCAACACGGGCACGAAGGGTATCCCCCTCTCGAAGGCCCCCACCACCTCCTTTGTCACCTGGTCGGATGCGAGGGCGGCGGGGGTGGCCAGCAGCACCAGGGCGTCGCAGGCCTCCATGGCCCGGGTGATCTGGATAAGGTAGGAGGTGCCGGGAAGTACGTCCCGCTCGAAGAACCAGGCGGCATATCCCGCCTCCTCCAGCCCTTGTGCCAACTCCCGCATCAGGGGCTCGTCCTCGATGACGTGGCTTACGAAGATGTTTCCCATGTGTGCGTCACCTTGCTCGCTCCGGCGGCGCAGGTCTTCTTAGTGATGGTCAAGGAAGCAAGGGAAAGGCCTTGTCCGCAGCACCACTTGTAGCAGGAACCCTTTTGCCCCTAAAACCTAGCACCACCAACATGATAGCACTTAAAGAACGGGGCATAGAATCGTAAGGGTTTGTCATTCACAGACAGTAGACTGACGGGTGGGGTTGATGGTCGTTCTGGGCTAGAATAGTAGAAAGGCAACAGATAGAGGATTTCATCTACACGGAACATGCGCTCGATATGCTTGAGGAGCGCAAGATCAAAGAGGAATGGGTCAGGTCGGCTTTGCGGGATCCCGAAAGGAAGGAGAAGAAGGAGGATGGAACGGTCGATTATCTGAGGTCTATCGAGGAATTCGATAATCATTATCTGCGAGTCGCGGTAAACCCGGACGCGCAGCCGCCTAGGATCGTTACCGTCTTCTTTGACCGGCGACTTGGGAGGAAGACATGAGGTTGAGAATCGACCAGCAGAACGATGCGTTATATTTCCGCCTCGATGAATCGGAGATCGTTGAATCGGAAGAGGTCCAGCCCGGGGTGATCCTGGACTATGACGCCAAGGGCAACGTCATCGGCATCGAGATGCTCGATCTTAGCAAGAGGGTATCGAGCGAAAACCTCAAGAACCTGCAGTTTGAGACCCCCTAGGTGCTGCATGCTGCTTAAGCCCCTTGCTGGCGCAGATCAATCCGGAAACGGGCACATTTTTAACACGGTGAGAAATGCGGTGGTTTCTGAACGCCTCCACAAGCAACAACCTCTAGCTCGCAAAAGCTCAGCGCAAGGGAAGTATTAGACGATAGGAACGGGTGCAGCCCCTCCAGGTACTCGTATGACATCATGCCTTTCGAGGCATGTGAGTTTCTATCGGGCGGGCTATTTGTGGTAATCGCGCATCACGATATGGGATCACAAAGGTAGACCTATCCCTGGCCGAGCCGCGCCAATGCTTCCCGGGTGCGGGCGAGCCAGTAGATCCGGCCCGTCTCTTCGCATATCTTCTCGGCTCTACGCAGGCACTCCAGGGCCTCCTCTTTCCGCCCCGCCTTCTCGCATACCTCCCCCGCAAATAGATCCCCCAGTGATTTCATCCCACTCGCTCCCATCTCTTCATAAAGGGACATACCCTGGCGTATGTGCTGCAGGGCGGCATCGACGTGCGATGGATCTGCCTCACACTCTACCCTTCCTAGATACAGCAGGGAGAAAGCCTCCAACATCTTTGACCGATAATTCCTCGAAAGCGTAAGTGCTTCTTCGGCGTTCCTCAAGGCGTTCCCGGGATCTCCCGCAGCCAGCTGGAAAAGGGCCAACTGAGACTCGAGCTGAGGCGTGACGATGGGTGCGCCGACCTCCCGGTTTAGCTCCACTCCCTTCTTCGCGTATTCAACCGCTTCCCCGTACTCGCCCAGCATGTAATGCCCCCACCCCAGACAGGTCAAGGGGAATCCCATGTAGAAACCAAGCCCCGTCTCCTCGAAACACTGCAAGGATCTGCGTGCGTGCTCGATCACCGCATCGGGATCTCCCTTGAAAGATAACAACAGGCTGTAGAAGTACTCTATCCAGCCGGTCCCAAAGGTGTCCCCGACCTCGAGGGTGTGCTCGAGACCCCTCTTGAGCACGCTCTCCGCCTCATCGAATTCTCCCAACCACGTTAGAATCATCCCGCGCCATCCGCATTGATGGCTGTACACCATCAATCCGCCCACCCTGATATCATCCTCCCTGCGATGTTCCTCGATGAGTCTTATGATCCTGTCCGAGATAATGCCCACGTCCTCAAGGCGTCCCACATAATGCATGGGGACGCAGATATCGAAGCCGGTCTCGGCCATGGTGTCGACGTCCCCCGCCTTCTCGGCCGCATCGAAGCACTTTGCACAGTACTCGATTCCAAGGGATGTGTTACCTCGAAGGGTTTGATATCGGGCCAGAATGCCGTAGATCTTGGCGAGAGCCCTCTCGTCGCCGAGTTCCTCGGAGAGTCCCTCCGCATTCTCGAGGACCTCCATGCTTCCCTCGGGGTAATTCAAGAGGTAGAGCGAGTATATCATCGACAGGTAGACATCCATCTTCGCTTTCTTGTTCTCCTCGCTCTCGGGCTGTTCATCCAGCAAGCGTATTGCCTCCCTGTAATAGTTTATTGCCTCCCGGTTGGAGTAACTGCGCGCGGCCTTGTCCCCGGAGAGTCTGAGGTAGCCGATGGCTTTCTCTGTGTCGTCACTTCTCGAGTAATGGTAGGCCAGCATCTCGTGGAACTCCTCCAGGCGGTCCGCGTAGATACCCTCGATGGCCCGTCCTATCCTGGCGTGTATCTCCCTCCTGCGCTTGATAAGCAGGCTCAGATAGGCCACCTCCTGGGTGAGGGCGTGCTTGAAGATATACTCAAGCTCCGGGAAGATGCTCTTCTGATAGATGAACTCCAGCTCCTGCAGGCTCGAGAGACTGGACTCGAGCTCCTCCTCGAGGCCGGTGATGGCCTGGAGCAGGCGAAAGGCGAACTCCCTCCCTATCACCGCGGCTACCTGCACGAGCCCCTTGAGGCTCTCCTCCAGGCGGTCCAGGCGGGAGGCGATGATGCCCTGGATGGTGTCCCGGCACCTCGATGTCGGTGGGCCTGCCCGAGAGCACGTAGCCGTCGTCATCCTTGACGATGGAGCCATTCTCCAGAAGGCCGTGGGTGAGCTCCTCGATGAACAGGGGGTTTCCGGCGGCCCTGCCCACGACGAGGTCGCATATCTCCTCCGCCACCTCACCCCCGGCCAGGATGGACTGGACCAGGTCGGCACCTTTCTCTTCAGGCAGCTGGTCCACGCGGACCTGGCTGAAGAAGGTCCTGGCAAACCAGGCCGGAGTGTAATCGGGGCGGTAGAGGAGCACGAGCAGGATGCTAGCGGTGGGCAGGGAATCGATGAGATAGGCGAGGAACTCCTCCGAGGTCCTGTCTATCCAGTGCAGGTCCTCCACCGTGATAACAAGGGGCTTTAACTGGCTCTCCGCGACGAGCAGGCGGCGGATGGCCTCGAAGACCTTGAGCCTCCTCTGCTGGGGCTCCAGCTTCAGGTACTCCTGGTCCTCCACCTCGAGGGAGAGGACCTCATGGAGCGGGGGTAGGATATCATCCAGTTGCCCGTCGAAGCGGGCCGTCCTCTCACCTATCCTCTTCTTGATGACGCCCTGGTCCTCCCCCTCGCCTATGCCGAAGTAGTCTCTCAAGATCTCAAGCACGGGCAGATAGGGGATGTCCTCGCCGTAGTGATAACACCCGCCCTCCAGGCAGGTGTAGTCGCCTTGCGGGAGGGAGCGGGTGAACTCCACGGCCAGCCTGGACTTACCCACCCCCGGCTCTCCGATCACCCCCACCACCTGGCCCCGTCCTTCCCGGACCTGCCCCAGGTAGTAGGCGAGGTGCTCCAGTTCCCTCTCCCTGCCCACGAAGCGGGTGAGGCCCCTGGCCAGGGAGGCCTCCACCCTGGTAGCGGCATGCCTGGATGAGAGGACCCGGTATGCCCTGAGCGGTGCCTCCTCTCCCCGCACCTCGATCTCGCCCAGGTCCTCGAAGTCGAAGTAGCCCTCGGCGAGATGGTAGACGGCTTCGCTGACGCAGATGTCGCCCGGCTCCGCGGCGTCCTTCATCCCCGCGGCCAGGTCCACGGTGTCCCCCACGGCCGTGTACTCCATGGCCAGGTCGTCCCCTATCCTCCCCACGATGACCAGGCCGGTGTTTAAGCCCATGCGCAGGCTGCATCTGAGCCCCCTGGCCTCGAGCCCCTCGGCATGATCGCCGAAACGCCGCCGCATATCCAGTGCTGCATGCAGGGCGCGCCGGGGATCGTCCTCGTGGGCGATGGGCGCCCCGAAGATGGCCATGATGCCGTGCCCCGTGAACTGGGCTACGGTGCCCTCGTAGCGGTGGATCTCCCCGCTCATGAGCTCCAGGCAGGGCGCGAGGAGATCGTGGAGCTCCTCGGGATCCAGCTTGCCGGAGCCGAGCCCGGTGATCTCCACGCAGAGCACCGTTACCTGCCTGCGCTCCCCCTCCACAGTGGAGCGTGCGGCGAGTATCCTCTCGGTCAACTCTCTGGGGGCACGGTATGCAGGACTGGATATGGCGGGGGTGAGGGCTTCCGCTTTTCCCTCCTCCGGCTGTATGCCCATGGCCTGGAGCCCATCTATTACACGTGACACGGCCTGGGGTAAGCCCTCGGATCCCACGGTGAACATGGCCGTCCCCCCCAGGGCGTGCCTCCATTCCGGCTGGCGCTCCTTGAGCTCCGGGGGGGTGACGTCGACCAGGACGGGGAAGAAGGGGATCCTCCTCTCGAAGGCCCCCACCACCTCCTTGGTCACCTGGTCGGATGCGAGGGCGGCGGGAGTCACCAGCAACACCAGGGCGTCGCAGCACTCGATGGCCCGGGTGATCTGGATGAGGTAGGAGGTCCCGGGAAGGACGTCCCGCTCGAAAAACCAGGCGGTGTATCCGGCGGCCTCCAGCCCACGGACTATCTCCCGCATGAGGGGCTCGTCCGCGATGACGTGGCTTACGAAGATGTTTCCCATATGCACCCCTGCTTGATCTCTCCGTTGATGCTGGCTCTTTCAGAGATGGTCAAGGAAGCAAGGGAAAGGCCTTGTCGGCAACAGTCCACATCTTGCAGGAACCCTTTGCCCCTAAAACCTAGCACCACCAACATGATAGCACTTGATAGACGGGCATAGGACCGGTCGTGTTTGTCGTACCCGGACACTGGAATAGCGGACAGAGTTGGCGGAAGTCGGCAGGAGGCTTCGTCAAGTTGCGCCCTATGTAAGATATTCTTATAATCTTACATAGAGGAGGTGATGAAGATGGCCCGCCAGATAGAGCTCACCAGGATGTCCAGCAAGGGGCAGGTGGTAATCCCCAAGAGGATCAGAACCCAGTTGGGCTTCGAGGAAGGAGACCGCATGACGGTAGAGGCAAGGGACGGTGAGATCGTCCTGCGCAAGCTGTCCCTGGAGGATATCGTGAGGGAGGCTGAACAAGACTGGCGCAGCAAGAAGTCCGTGCGCCTCTACCCGAAGGGCTCCGGGAAATAGCCTATGTGGGAGGTGCACGGCTCCCGGTGCGTGGCCAAAGCGCTGGAGCGGTACGGCAGCGTTCTGACGGGTTGTTACGATAGGGCCTTTGCCAAGCTCTCGCAGCGTCCTCGCTCGGGAAAGCCGCTCAAAGGTTACGAAGGGCTTTTCAGCCTGCCTGTCACAACCCCCGGAGGGGAGCACCGCATTATATACCAACTCAAGCCGGAGCATAAGGTCGTCTACGTGGTGCTCACCGGTCCGCGAGAGGAGATCTACGAGATATTGAAGAGAAGCGGCTTGAAATAATCAGTATCTTTCCAAACGACCAACTCAAAAACAGGCACGATCTGGAAACAGCCGTGTAGTCCGTATTTACAAGGTCCATTGCAAACAGGCAGTCTGTTCTGCAAAATGCCAGCTCAAGATACCTGTTTACATAGGGTTCTTTTTCCTTGCTTGCGACGTATATTGCAGAGCACAGCGCCTTTCGAGACATGAGCGCCTAAGTTCTCAATCCAATTCGCGGCTTGTTTAAGTTCCATTATTATTCCAAGTCGCTTCGCTTAAGTTCCTTACGCAAGGGGTAGAGAGATAGGCAAGGGCTGGGTTCGACGCAACTGCGACACTTCCACATTATCACACCGGTATCGACAGGGAGGACCGAGATGGAAATCACGCGTGTTTTCGTAGTGGGCGCGGGCTTTATGGGCAGCGGCATAGCCCTGGCAGCGGCATCCTCCGGTTACCAGGTCATGATGTTTGACTTGAGCGGGGAACGCCTGGACGCAGGGGTGGCGAACATAAGGAGATCGCTTCAAAAGCTCCTGGACAGAAAAAAATTACCCGGGAAGAACATGATGCCACTCTGGGCGGCCTTAAACAGCGACGGATATTGGACAGGCCGGTGACGCGGAGCTCGTGATCGAGGCGGTGACGGAAAAAGTCGAGTTGAAGAGAGATGTGTTCAGCCGTTTGGATGGGATCTGCCCCTCACATACCATTTTAGGAACCAATACCTCGGCCCTCCCCATAACCTCCATAGCAGCCGCTACTGCCCGACCGGACAGGGTAGTGGGCATGCATTTCTTCTTCCCCGTACCCCGCGTGCGGCTATGCGAGATAATGGCCGGCCTGCTCACTTCCCATGAAACCATGCTGATTGCATCTGCATGGGTTGACTCGCTGGGCAAAGATACAATAATGATCTGGAAGGACCACGCTGGCTTTATCGCCAACCGCATCAATCTTCTCATCTCGATCGAAGCGGTTCGCCTTGTGGATGAGGGAATCGCGACAATAGAGGAGATCGACCTGGCGACGGGAGGAAGCGACTCCCAGATGGGTATTATCCAGCATATGGATTATGCCGGACTGGATACAGCTTTCAACTCTTTTTCAGCCCTCTACGAGGATACCAGGGAGGCCAGGTTCTTCCCGCCTCCACTGCTGCGCCGCATGGTGGCTGTAGGCCTGCTGGGTCGCAAGGCAGGAAGGGGGTTCTACGATTATACCAGCGGTAAGCGTGCGAGTTTTGTGAAGTTGAGTGGCGATGAAATAGCAGCGCAGAGCGATGAAGAACGACAGCAAAGGTACGCCTGGTTGAACCAGAGGATCTTCATGCCCTCTATTCTAGAGGCGGTGCGCGTCTTGGAAGCAGAGGTTGCATGCGCAGAGGACATAGATAAGGCTGCTCGCCTGGGCATGAATCTTCCCCTTGGGCAGTTGGAGATGGCTGATAACATAGGCCTGGATGTTGTGACCGAAACCGCGATGGCCTTCTATAAAAACTCAGGGGAAGCAGGATTCTTCCCGCCTCCCCCGCTGCGCCGCATGGTGGCTGCAGGCCTGCTGGGTCGCAAGACCAAAAAGGGTTTCTACGAATACCCTCCAGATAACGTTTGATATTTCCCTTGTTCATAGGTCATCTGCCATATTGAAGGTGTCATTGCCTGCTATGATAATAAGAGCAGTAGAAGGAGCATGGAAGATGGCTGAAAAGAGACTGATACTTGATTATCTGCAGGATATTCTGGACGCCATGGCAAAGGCTCGAGTTTTCCTGAGTGATATGAATAAGCAGCAAATACGAGGCAGATGATCGAACATCATATGCCGTCATCAGAGCACTGGAGGTGGCCGGGGAAGCTGCGCGCCATATCCCCGAAGAAATAACCCAGAGATATTCCAAGGTCCCCTGGGGCGATATGATCGGGATGAGAGACGTGTTGATCCATGATTATATCGAGGTGGATCTGGAAGCGGTATGGTTGACCGTCAAGGACGATCTCCCGAAGGCCGAAGAGGAGATCAGGCGGATCATCAAGGAGTTGGGCGATGACTGATCTGGAAAGGTTTAAGCAAACGCTGAACGAGCATAAGACGGAACTAGAAAAGGAGTACTCGGTAAGCAATATCGGCTTGTTCGGTTCCTACGTGCGCGATGATCAGGACGCGGGAAGCGACCTGGACATACTGGTGGAGTTCTCGCAGCCCATAAGCCTGCTGAGGTTCGTGAACCTGAAGCGCAGGCTGAGCGATATCCTAGATGTTGAAGTTGACCTGGTCATGAAAAAAGCGCTGAAGCCGAGAATCGGCGAACGTATCCTCTCCGAAGTCGTTTATATCTAGAAGGATCTGCAGATAATTCATTAGCTTCACGACAACAACCAACTGCCCAGAAATGGGCACGATTTGGACACAGTCGTGTAGTTCGTATTTCCAAGGTCCACAGCAAACATGGCAGTCAGTTCTGCAAAATGCCAGCTCAAGATACCTATTTATAGAGGGCTTATTCTCCATGTTCGCTACGTATCTTGCCAAGAACAGCGCCTTTCGAGGCGGATGGGCCTCTTAAGCGATTGTTCTACGGTTTGAAGAGCGAGCAAGGAAAATCAAGCGCAACCATGAGGCGACTTCGCGTTGTTTTCGTGCTCAGGCCTGGCTCTCGCTCCTGGCCTTGACCGCGCGCTGGATCCCGAACCACTTCCTGCCGTTCCCGTTGCCGGCGTAGTCTCCCACCTCGTGGGAGCGGCCGTTGGAGATGGAATGGCGGTAGAGGAGGTTGAAGGCGAACCAGTAGCTCCAGTGGCGGTGATAATACATGCGCCGGGCGATGGAGCGGTAGGAATAGAAATCCCTCTGCGCCTTGCGGGTCCTGTCGGTGAGCCAATGCGCGCTGAAGTTCTTCGGCGTGTAGACCACCCGGGCATCCCACTCGGGCTCGAACCAGAACTCCGGCTCCACCCTGCCCTGTTCCATCAGCTCGCGGTAGAGGCGCGTCCCGGGATAGGGGACGAGGTGGCAGAGCTGGGCCACCTGGACCTTGTTGCGCATGGCGAAATCGAGGGTAGCGGTGAAGGAGGTCTCGTCGTCGCAATCGAACCCGAACACGAAAGCCCCCATGACGTGGATGCCGTACTTGCGCAGCAGCCGCAGGGCCTCGTCGTATTCCTCCACCTTGTTCTGCCCCTTGCCCATCTCTTCCAGGGCCTTTTTAGACATGGTCTCCAGGCCGATGAAGAGGAAGTAGCAGCCGCTCTCTGCCGCCAGGGCCACCAGTTCCTCGTCGCGGGCAAAGGTGATGGATGCCTGCGAACCCCAGTTTATCTTCATGGGGATGAGCCCCCTGAACAGTTCCTTTGCGCGCTTGGGGTTTGCCGCTATGTTGTCGTCCACGAAGGGGACCACCTTGCGTCTCTGCAGATTGGTGCGGGGAAGGGACTCCACCTCCGCCAGGACATCGTCCACCTCGCGCATGCGCACGCGCCGGCCGTTGAAGGCGGTGACCGAGCAGAAGTTGCAGTTGTGGGGGCAGCCGCGCGACGTCTGCACCCCGTTGCCGCTCCAGTACCTGCGGGGGTCGATGATGTCCCTACGGGGCTGGAGGGGCCGCGCGAAGTCGATGAACTCCTCCTGGCGGTAAAGGGGTCTGAGGCCGTCCGCCGCGAAGTCCTCCAGGACCTGCGGCCAGATGCTCTCTCCCTCCCCCACCACCACCGCGTCCGCGTGGCGCGAGGCCTCCTCGGGCATCATGGACGCGTGTATTCCTCCCAGCACCACCTTGGCTCCCAGGGCACGGTAACGGCCCGCGATCTTGTAGGCCCGCGGGGCGGTGGCGGTCATGGTGGTGATGCCCACCAGATCGGGTACTTCAGAGAAATCGATGCGCTCGACGTTCTCGTCGATCAGGCGCACCTCGACCTCGGGCGGCGTGTGGGCCGCCAGGTACATCAGTCCCAGGGGGGCGAGCAGCCCACGGTTGAAGAGATACGTCTCGCCATGCTTGGTGGGGGCGACAAGGTTCAGTTTCAAATGTCTTTCTCTCTTTCTCATCCTTTTCAATCACACGAGGTCTCATTATACGCTCCGCCGACGCTTCAGACAACCGACCGTATCAGTATCGGTAGCGCCTCGGCAAAGCTGAAACCGCGGCTTTGCCGGGCCGGGAGGCGCCGTATCCCCAGTGCGCCGAAAGGCCGGTGCCTTGTGATACCATAGGACCCGCGGCAAGGCGACATCTGTCATGATCGTGGCCAGGAGGTGATCCGGACATGATTACCATCTTCAAGAGGCTCAACATGCTGGGGAAGATCGGACTTATCGTAGGCCTCCTCGGCGGCCTGGCAGGTCTCGTCGCCGTCTTCATCGTAAAGCCCATTGCCGGTGCGTTCTGCATCGTTGTCTTCGTCCCCCTCATCTACTTCTCTCTCCGCGCGGCCTTCGGTTCGATGATCCGGCAGGAGGAACTCAAGGAAAAGGGGGTGCAGGCCGAGGCGACCATCCTGGAGGTAAAAGAGACCGGCGTGACCGTGAACCAGAACTACCCACTGGCGAGACTCACCCTGGAGGTGCGCCCCCTCCAGGGGGAACCGTTTACGGTGACGATGAGGCAGCTCATCAACCGCTTCGACATACCCAGCATCCAGCCGGGAGCGGTGGTTTCGGTCCTCTACGACCCAAAGAACCCCAAGAAGATCGCCCTCGGGAGCAAGGGCGAGACGGCCGGCACCCCGGCCCAGGCGGGCATCCCGGGGCAGGCGTACCCCCCGGCGGCCGGCATCCTGGACGCGCAGACCCTGAGCCTGCTGCAGCAGCACCTGCCCCCAGAGCAGATGCAGGCCGTAACGGCCGCCCTTGCCGGCCAGGACCCGGAGAAGACGCGCATGGTGAGCGAGTTCCTCGCAAGGGAGGACAAGAAGAACGCCGAGATCAGGGCCACCGGCAAGCCGGCCAAAGCGAAGATCATCACCGCCGCGCCGCTGGGCATCAACGTCAACGGAAACAACCCGGCTATGACCTTCGTGCTGGAGGTGTATCCGGAGGGAGAAGCGGCCTTCCAGACCCAGACCACGGGGGTCATCGCCGAGGTCTCCGTGCCCAAGTACCAGCCGGGGATGGAGGTCTACGTGAAGTACGACCCGGCCGACAGGTCGCGGGTATCCCTGGACCACTCCTGACATCACCACGCGAAGGAAGGACGCCTGTAGGCATGCGGCCTTTGCCTCTACGTCTGTCCCTTGGGCGGGAAACAGAACCGCCGCCGGCCAGCGGGCGTCATAACCGGTGTCTCTTACGGCAGACGATGGGAAAACGACTGTGGAAACGGTCAGGGTCGAGTTACAGGGATGGAGGAGCGGCTATGGGTAGTCGTGGCGATAGGATCACACACTCGCGCTCTTTGAGCCTGACCGCGGTTTTCTTTCTATCTCTGGTGCTCGCCACCGGCGCCGCACTGGTCGTCGGGTGCGGAGAGAAGGTGGTCTCCCTGGAGTACGAGCCACAGCCCGAACTGTGCGTGGTCAAAGTGGAGAACGGCGGCGGGCTACCTTATCCCGGAGACGATCTCATGCCCCTCTTCCAGCTCTTCGGAGACGGTCGCTGTGTAAAGTACCAGGAGCAGCCCGGTGATGGGGGCGGATACGTGCAGGGCAAGCTAGACGAGGCGGCCTTGGCCGGCCTGCTGCGGGAGATATCGCAGGCGGGCTACTTCGACCTGGAGGACGAGTATATCGACCCCGACGCCTACGACGTCCCCTACCGCACCATCGCCGTGGACCTGGTGGAGACGACCAAGGCGGTCACCGTCGATATGCTCAACGACGTGCCGGAGTTCGACGAGGTCTACGGCCTCATCCTCGATTACCCCATCGGCGAGACGAGCACCTACATCCCCGAGCAGGGATACCTGGTGGTGGTGAAGTACCCGCCCGAGAGTATCGGAGACAATGAACGCCTGGACCCGAACGGCGAGGCCTTCAAGCTGTTGCCCGACATGGAGACCCTGTACAAGGCAGCCGCCGACCATGTCGCGGTGGCGGTTGACGGCTCCACCTTCTTGCAGCTCAAGAAATACGACAACCAACAGGAGTCCGGGGGTTTATACCTCGAGGGGCCGGATGCCATCGTGGCGGTATACCCGGTCTACGAACCGCGCACCGCTGACAAGCCCTGAGCCCGTTGCAGCCACCAGGAGGACGGCGGCCTTCGCCTATCTGTAGTCAGCGGTTTACGGGGCCCAAGGCATCTGCCGGCTCTTAGCGGTAGTCCACCGTGAACATGGTCCAGGGCTGGGTCGGGCGGTCCTTGAGGTAGCCTTCCAAGTAATCCCATTGCGGGTTCTTCTCCAGGTATTCCGATGCCACGAAGGGCATGCCGCTCGAGTTTCCCCAGCGGGCCCAGAGGCTCATATCCTTCGCCATGGCGCTGTCCATCACCTTGCCGTCCACCGCGCCCGAGGGGCGGAAGGGCGTCCTGGCCGGCCAGTACTCGAAGGCGTCCAGCTCGTAATGCCCGTCCACGGTGCGGGAACAGGGGTTGTCGGCTTTGTCGAGATAGACGTCGTAGTGGTCGGCGAGGACCTCTCTGGCCACCGCGACGTCGATGGCGCCCCTGTTCTCCTCCATGAGTTGGGTGAGGCGCACGCGCCTTGCCCCCATGGCCGTGCGGATGTCGTAAAAGCCCGTGTCCGAGCATTCCAGGTTGCGCAGGACGGGGTCGAAGGGCGCGTTACAGCCCACGTAGTAACCGTCCCTGGTCTTCTCCACGTTCTGGTACTTCAGTCCCTGTTCGAAGCGCATGATCTCGCCGCTGTCCGCGTCCCCCAGCAGCCAGCTGTTGGCGTAGCCGCCGTTGTTCTTCTTCTGCATGATCTCCACGAAGCCGTCCAGGTCTTCGGCGTACTGCATGGCCTCGCGCACGCGGAAGAACTCCGCCTCCTCGTCGGGGTCGTAGTCGCTGTAGCCGCCCAGGGTGGTCTCGGTGCCCATGATGCCCGCGTCGGTGACGAAGAAATCGGTCATGCTGTCGATATAGCCGGGGACGCTCTGCATGAGCATACGGTGGCCCCGGGAGGGCTCGATATCCAGGACCACGTTGAAGTACTGCCCGCTGACGAAGAGGTCCCACGAATTGTGGGCGATGACCACGCCGCCGTCAGCGGTGTAGGAACCGGTGGCGATGAAGGCGCTGCAGTGTTCGTTATCGGCCTGCCCGTCATATGCCCCTGCCTCCTCGTTGGGCCACCAGTAGCCGGTGAGTTCCATGTCGCCGTTCCATGCCAGCACCTCCTGCCAGGTTATCTGCGTCCCGGCCCGCGTAGCGCCGTCTGCTATGCCCCTCATCTCCTCTATGTACTCCTCCTCGGCGTTGGGCATGAAGATCCTCTCCGCCTGCTCGACGAAGTAGGCCCACTCCTTGCCGGTGTCCTGCAAGGTGGTGTACTCGAGCATCTCCATTATCTCCGCCAGCTCCGGCGCCATGAGGTAGCCGTGCTGGAAGCCCCTCTCGTAGGGCTCGCCCTCGATATGCACGTAGGCCCAGCCGTTGCAGTCGAAGCGGTAGCCGTCCTCGTAGTAGGTGATCTCGGCGTCGCCCGGGTCGGCCACCACCACCTCGTCCTCGTGGGCGCCCCCGCCGCATCCCATCAGAACGGCGGTTATGAAGAGCGCGACCGCCACGGGCGGCGTGATGAGGTAGATCGTCTGCTTTCTGGTCATGACCAACCCTCCCCCGTCGGCCCAGGTAACGGGCTTACATGGCTTGCGCAGGACCCTTTGCATATATTATTTCTTTCCCGCGCCCGTATACCCTTCCGGGGCGTGGCCCCCGGACGGCCGGGAGATGTTGGGTGGGCCTGGGCCTGAAGGGCCTCAGTCGTTCATCTGGTAGGCGCCCACGGTGGCGAAGACGTAGTTCTCCCACACCCGCTCGAACCTGGCCTGGTCGATAACCGGCTTGCGCAGCATCTTCAGGCACAGGTCCATCTGTTCCGGGGTGCTTGAGGTCTTGGAGTAGAGCTGCAGGGCGTAGCGGGAGAAGTCCCTGACCATGAAGTCGAAGATGGACTCCATGAGGTCGTCCTCCACCCCGTAGATGGGCTGGTTCTCCAGCAGAAGCTGCCCGTAGGCCACCAGGGTGAAGAGCTCACCCAGGGTAAGCAGGAAGTCGATGTCCTTGCGCTGCCCTTCCGTGGGCGGGGCCTTGAGCAACAGCTCCCTGAGCACCTCGATCTGTTCCTTGAAGATGCTCACGTTGGGCAAGCCGCAGGGCCCGTAGGCCAGCATGAAGTCGTGGAACTGGATACCGCCCAACCCCTTGGTGGGCCCCTGCCGGAAGAGGAAGTCGTCGTCGGCGAGGTCGCTCCGCTGCGGTATCTCTGGGAAGGGCGCCGGGTTGAAGAAATAATTGGGCATGAACTTGATGATCAGGGCCATGTTCACGTGCACCGTGCCCTCCAGCTTGGGCAGGGCGCGGATGTCGCGGGCCGCCATCTCGAAATAGGTGTCCTTCTCGAAACCCTTGGCGGCGATGACATCCCAGAGCAGGTTGATGACCTCCTCGCCCTGGGTGGTGACCTTCATCTTGACCATGGGATTGTAAAGGAGGTAGCGCCGGTCCTCGGGCGAGGCGGAGCGCATGTAGTCCGCCGCGCGCAGGGCGAAGAGCTTCATGGCCACCAGGCGGGCGTAGGCGTCGGTGAGCAACTGGCGTATGTGGGGGAACTCGGTGACGTGCTTGCCGTATAACACGCGGTTCGCGGCGTGGTCCACAGCCTCGTAGAGGGCGTGGGTGCAGATACCGATGGAGGCCCAGCCCAGGTTGAACTTGCCCACGTTCACCGTGTTCAAGGCCGCATCCCAGGCATCCCGCCCCATGGAGAGGATGTCCGTCTCGTGGATGGGGTAGTCGTTCAAGGCGTACTCCGCCACGAAGTTCTGCGAGGCGACCACGTTCTTCACCAGTTCGTAGCCGCCGTGCTTGGAGCTGACCGCGAAGAAGACGTAGTCTCCCGAGTCCGCCATCTTGCCGAAGGTCGAGACGAGCGCCGCCTCGTTGCCGTTGCCGATGTAGTACTTGCGCCCGTTGGCGCGGTACTCGCCTCCCCCCAGCGGCTTCAGCGACATCTCGGTGGAATAGAGGTCGGCCCCGTGCTCCTTCTCCGAGAGCCCGAAGGCGAAGATGCCGCCGTCCCGCAGCAGTTGCGCCGTCTGCTTCTTCATCTCCTCGTTCTCGCTCATCCACAGCGGACCCAGCCCCAGGATGGACACCTGCCAGGTGTACCAGTAGGCGAGCCCGTAGAAGGCAAGGATCTCGTTGAAGTCGCAGATGCGCCAGGTGTCCCAGCGCGCGTCCTCTCCCAGCGCGTACCGCGACGGGGTGAGCAGGTCCGAGAAGAGCTTCTCGTCTTTCTGGAACTGCAGGAAGTCGGAATACCACGTCCTCTCATGGTCGTCTTTCTTTATCTTGCCCCTGCCCTTTTGCTCGAAGAAAGCGATGGTCTTGAGCATCATCTCCTTGGAACGCTCGTCGCCGGGATATTCCACCTGGTGCTGCTTGGGATTGAGAAGGATCACTGTCACCACTCCTCGCTGTTCGGGGCCCGGCCCTGCCGGAAGGAGACGGGCCTGGAGTCATCGGCACTTATCATTATACCCAGCGCCGTGCCGGGTTTACGGCTTACGTATCCAGGCAATAATATCTGCCGAACGCACCCTTTAAGCGATCGCAGCTACGTACCCGGGACGGCCGGGGGCGCGTGAGTGCCTTATATACGCCCTCTGGTGACGTGCCGTCACGTTGCCGTATCTCATTTGACGCGGTAACGACATATTAAGAAAGGAGCCGTGAAGATGGAGGCACCGCACATAGCCATCGTCTCCTGCGGGTCGTTCCAGGAGGATCTGGAGACGCTGAGGGAGGAGGGCCTTATTGACGGCATAAAGGTTCTCTTCACCGAGCCCTGCCTTAAGGAAAGGCCGAGGAAGCTGGAGGAACTGCTGAAAGCGAGGATAGAAGAGGCAAAGGGCGAGGCCGACAGGATACTGGTCATCTACGGCGACGGTTGCTTCATCGACACCTCGGACTTCTCGCGCGGCATCGACAGCCTCATCGCGGACACCGGCGCCGAGCACGAAAGGATACGGCAGCACAGCTGCATCGAGATGATGCTCTCCGAGCAGGACAAGGAGAGGCTCGCGGAGGGCATGAAGGTCTACTGGATGATGCCCGCGTGGGTGGAGCATAAGAACGAGGTCTTCGAGGAATGGGACCTGGGCAAGCGCAACCAGACCTTCCCCCAGAACGACACGGCCATCATCGTGGACAGCCTGGGTTTCTTCGACCGGCTCATGGAGGAGGACCCCGAAAGGATACTCGAGATGTCCGACTGGATGGGCATCCCCCTGGACGCCAGGGCCATCACCCTGGACCGCTTCCGTGAGCTTCTGCTGGCAAGCCTGCAACGCCTGCGGGAAAGCTGATCCCGGTAACGCGTCCACCAACTGCGAGGGTTTCAGTTGCGTTGGGGTGGGAATCATAAGCATTATCAATCACGGCGGGACGTCCCGCCTGAGGCAAGAGTCGTGAAGAGGAAGTGAAGAGCATGAAGATCATCGAGGCGAAAAAGGCGGAGGTATCACCGAACCCCCACGGCGTGCACGCCAGCATGATATACGACAGCGAGAAAGCCCAGGTGGTGCACATCCTGCTCAAACCGGGAGAGAGCCTGAAGAAGCACATCACCCCCGTGGACGTGTTCTTCTACGTGCTGGAGGGCGAGGGCGTCATAGAGATCGGCGAGGAGCGGGAGACGGCGGGCGCGGACATGCTCATCGACAGCCCGGCGAAGATCCCGCACCGCTGGATCAACGAGAGCGACGCGGACTTCCGGGTGCTGGTGGTGAAGGTCCCCCGTCCTACGCAACAGACCCGGTTGCTGTGACCCATAGGATCGCGCCTGCGCCCGGCAGCCGAGCGGGCAGGCCGATACTCAGAGAGAAGGGATAAGGATATGGAAGACGACAGGATCTCCTATCACGAATCGGTGAAAGCCGCCTACCGCCGCATCAAGGAAGACGGCATGACCAATATCTGGGACCGCTACGAGGCCCAGGGTTTGAGCAAGGAGGACCCCGACAAGAGATGCCCCTTCTGCCAGGCGGGAGCCAGGTGCGACCTCTGCTCCAACGGGCCCTGCCGCGCCGACGCCGCCAAGGACAAGCGCGGTGTTTGCGGCATCACCGCGGACGGCATGGCCATGCGCATGATGGCCCTGCGCAACGTCCTGGGCACTTCGACCTACCACTACCACGCCGAACAGACCATCAAGACCCTGCGCGCCACGGCTGAGGGTAAGACCCCCTTCGAGATAAAGGAGCCCGGCAAGCTGCGGGACTTCGCCGGCCGCCTGGGCGTGGACACATCGGGAAGCGACGCCGACTTGGCCCTGCGGCTGTGCGATTTCGTCGAGGCCGACTTCAACCGCAAGGCCGACCAGCCCAGCCTCATCGTGGAGGCGCTGGCCACCCCGGAACGCAAAGAGACTTGGAAAAAGTTGGACATATTCCCCGGGGGAGTCTACGGCGAGATGCTGCGGGTCAACGCCTCCTGCCTCACCAACGTCGACGGTTTCTACCAGAGTCTGGCCCTCAAGGCCATGCGCATGGGCGTGGCCATGGCCTACCAGAGCCAGATCGTCAACGAGTACTGCATGGACATCCTCTACGGCCTGCCTAGGCCCCACCCCATGCGCGTGGACCTGGGGGTGCTGGACCCCGATTACGTCAACGCGCTGCCCAACGGCCACGAGCCCTTCCTGGGCTTTGCCATGGTGCAGCTGGCCCGCCGGCAGGAGTGGCAGGACAAGGCCAGGGCCGCCGGGGCCAAGGGACTGCGGGTGATAGCCAACATCGAGACCGGGCAGGAGATGATCCAGCGCTGGGAGATGGACGACGTCTTCTACGGTTTCACCGGGAACTGGATCATGCAGGAGGCGGTGCTGGCCACGGGTTGCGTGGACCTCTTCGCCTGCGACATGAACTGCTCCATGCCCATAGATCCCTCCTACGCCGAGCGCTATAGGTTCAAGCTCATCCCCGTGAGCGACCTGGTGGCCTTCGAGGGGGTCACCGACCGCCTGGACTACGTGCCCGAAGAGGCCGAGGAACAGGCCGCCCGGCTCCTGGAGATGGCGGTGGCCAACTTCAAGCAGCGGCGAGGCGCGGTCGAGCCCATCGGCGGCCTTCCCAGCGGCGAGGCGGTGGTGGGCTTCTCCACCGAGAGCATCCTGGAGGCCCTGGGAGGGACCCTCGCCCCCCTCCTCGACGCCATCAAGTCGGGCGCCATCAAGGGCATCGCGGGGCTGGTCTCCTGCACCACCCTAAGGGGCTCGGGCCAGGACGTTCACAGCGTGGCGGTGGCCAAGGAGCTCATAGCGCGGGACATCCTCATCCTCTCCATGGGCTGCGGCAACGGCGCCATGCAGGTGGCGGGCCTGTGCCTGCCCGGGGCTGCGCAGATGGCGGGGCCCGGGCTCAAGGGAGTGTGCGAGAGACTGGGCGTGCCGCCGGTGCTCAGCTACGGCACCTGCACCGACACCGGGCGCATCGCCGACCTGCTGGCCGCGGTGTCGGGGGCCCTGGGCGACGTGCCCATACCAGACCTGCCGGTAGTGGCCGCGGCGCCGGAGTACATGGAGCAGAAGGCGACCATGGACGCCGTCTTCGCACTGGCCCTGGGCCTCTACACCTACGTCAACCCGGTGCCCACCGTCACCGGCGGCCCAAACCTGGTCAGGCTGCTCACCGAGGACTGCGCGGAAGTCACCGGAGGGGTGATGCGGCTGGAGACCGATGCCTCGGCAGCGGCGGACGGCATGCTCTCACACATCGAGTCAAAGCGGGAAAAGCTGGGCATCTGAGCGCCGCAACTGCGGCGTCTGATATGAACAGGCAGGTCAGACCACCGGCCTGCTTTCCTATAAGCTTGCGATCGGTAACGGGATCGGACCCCGGGGCCCGCCTCAGCCGCCGCGGATGGCGTTGACGATATCGGGGTCGAGGCCCTCGAACCTCTCCAACCACTCGATACGCTCTTTGCGCAGGGCTTCCTTGAGCGAGGTGATCTCGCTGGGTTGGTAGAAGTTCTCCAGCTGAAAACGGGCGAAATCCATTCCGGGTATCTCCTCCGGCACCTCGTACCCCCAGAAGGAGTCCTCTTTCCAACTTATCTCGTCCCGGGCTATCATCTCGATGATCT
>CAYPZH010000003.1:0-1725 GCA_964415205.1 uncultured Actinomycetota bacterium
GTCCATGTTCTGGGCGGTCACCTTCATGGGGGTGCTGGCGCTATGGGGATTATACCGTCTCGACGTGCGGCTGCTGGGGAGGAGTGGGGGGGTGGCGGCCGCGGTGATGGTCGCCGTATCCCCCCTCATGCTCTATTTTTCGCGCTACTGCACCAGCGAGATGATGAACATGGTCTTCTTCCTGGGTGGTTCGCTCTGCCTCACCGCCTACCTGCGGCAAGAGAGCGGGGGCCGCGTAAGCACTGCCGTGGCCGCCGCTGGGCTGTTCACGCTGGGTTTCCTGTGCCATGTCGACTTCATCATGGTCGCCGTCCCCCTGGCCCTTTTCTACCTCGCCAGGCGCATCTGGAGCGGCCTCGACCGGGCGGACTGGTGGTTCTGCGGTATGCTCGTCGCCGGGGCGGCCCTTTCGCTGCTGGTCGGAGGGCTGTCATCGACGCCCTATTTTCATAGCATATGGGGCAGCCCCCTACGCCGCCGCATGTGGATGGTGGGCTTCCCGGCGGTGCTCCTGCCCCTCATCTATGCCGCCGCCTTCTCCTACGCCGCCGCCTTCAGGGACCGGGTCAGGCGGCTGGCGCGTTTCAGGCGGACGTGGACGGCCCTGCTCTGGGCCGGGTTTGCCGCGGCCTTTATCTTCATATACTTCATACGCTCTCAAGGCGGGAGCGCCGTCATCAACTACGGCCCGATAAACCCCCTGCGCGGACCCTCGTACATGAACCAGGCGCTGGTGCGGTGGGCATGGTATTTCTCCTTTGTGGGAACGGCCCTCATCTACGCGGGTTATGCCGCGTGGTTCACCCGCTCCCGGGATTATGCGGCCTCGGCGGTGGCGGTGACGGGAGCGTTCTTCACCCTGGTCTACAGCCTCAACCTGCACTGCACGCCCATTCATATGTACACCATGCGGCGGCTGGTGCCGGTGGTCCTGCCCACCGCCTTCATGGCTATCGCCTTTTTCCTCAAGGCCCTGGTGGACATGGCCCACCGGGTGTCGGCGCGGCGCGCATGGGCCGCATGGGCGGGAAAAGCCGCCGCCGCCGCTCTCCTGCTCTACCTGATGTTCTTCATGGTAAACGCCGCGCTGCCCTCTATCGGGCTGCAGGAGGGTGGTAACCAGCTGGAGCTCGTAGGGGAGGTGGCGGAGCGCGTGGAGGAAGGTGGGGTGGTGGTCATGGACTACCACCTGGGCGACCTCTTCGGAGCGCCGCTGCGGTGCTTCTATGGCGTGGAGTCGGTTTGGATACTGGACAACGCATATCTCGCGCAGGAGGATTTCGTGGCACTCCTGGGTGACCTGGGTTTCCCCGCGCGGCGGGCATACCTGCTGTGGAGGCCCGCCATGAGTGGGGGACAGGCGCGGCTGTCCGCCGGGCTGCGGCAGGGCGTAGGCTGGTCTTTCTGGCTGAGGGAAAACGACCTGGAGAAGACCTTCGACCGCCGCCCGGCGATGCGGACGCATCACCTGGAGGAGATGGTCCTCTACCGTCTGGAGGAATAGGCGGCGGCACGGCTATTATGGGGTGAGGGGCTGTATTCCCCCGGGAGGGGAAGGGTCTCACCCGGCAGCGGAAGGGAGAGAAGAGCATGCGCGCGGCCGTTTTCGCGGACCAGCTTTACTACGAGCAACCAGGCGGCATAGGGACATACCTGCGCCATCTCATACCAGGCATGGCTGAGCGCCTGCGGGGGGAAACGCTGGTGTTGGCCCACCACGGTCCG
>CAYPZH010000003.1:1735-46183 GCA_964415205.1 uncultured Actinomycetota bacterium
TGATCGGCGGCGGTCCGGAGGGCGGACGGCTGTTCCCCGGCCTGGCCGCGGTGGAGGAAAAGCGCTTGAGCGGGCGGCGTGACGTCGTGGGGCTGGCCTGGCATACCATATCCCGCCCGCACCTGGAGGCTTACCTGGGGAAGCTCGACCTCGTGCATGCGCCGTCCCTGGTGTTCCCTCCCTCGCGCGCCCCCCTAGCCGCCACCGTGCACGACCTCTGTATCATAAAGTACCCGGGATCGTTCCCCAGCCGCTGGAGGGTTTTTCACCGCCGGGGCCTCAGCCTCATCCTGCGGCACGCGCGCGTCATACTCGCGGACTCGCGCAGCACCCGTGATGACCTGCGCTCCCTCATGGGCGGAAGCGACCCCAGGGTCAGGGTGGTCCCACTGGGCGTGGATATCCCCGAGCACCCCGGGGACGAAGAGGTAACGCGGGTGCTGGCCAGGCACCGGCTCGAGCCGGGTTTCATACTTTGCGTGGGCACGGTGGAGCCGCGCAAGAACCTCTCCCGCCTGGCGCAGGCTTACGCCGCCCTGGACCAGGAGGAGAAGCGGAAAAGCGGGGAGCTGGTGTTGGTGGGGGCTCCGGGATGGATGGCACGGCGTGAGCTCTCGCGCCTGCTGTCCCAGGCCGGGGTACGCTGGCTCGGCTACCTGCCCCAGGAGGAACTGGAGGCGGTCTACCGCGCGGCGTCCCTGTTCGTATACCCCTCCGTCTACGAGGGCTTCGGATTGCCGGTGCTGGAGGCCATGGCCCGCGGCATCGCGGTGGTCACCTCGGACAGCTCCTCCCTGCGCGAGGTGGGAGAGGGGGTGGCGCTGCTGGTCGACCCGACCGACCCCATGGAGCTGAGAAAGGCCATGCAGAGGTTGATCCACGACGAGAGCATGCGCCGCGAGCTGGCGCAGAAGGGCAGGGAAAGGGCTGCAGAGTATCCATGGGAGCGCACGGTCGAGCTTACCATGCAAGCATACCGCGATGTCATGGCCTGAGCCGCGGTTAACGCGCCTGTGATGTATCGGGCCGCGATACCAAAGGCCGCAAGCGGCCGCGCGGGTCATCGTCTCCGCCCCGGACCGGGGTGACCTCCACCAACAGGTCGCCCTGCCTGGAGAACTCCCAGTCAACGTGCGACCCTACGTCCAGCGCCATCTCGAACAGCCCCTGGGCCATGCCCACGGTGAGGAGGTGGGCGGCGGCGTTGTCTATGCGCATGCGCAGACCCCAGGTGCCCATGCGGAACATGCGCAGGTTACCGAGTCCGCGCAGCGCCAGCTGGGCGCGGAACTCATCCTGGCTCGCCACCTGTTCGATGGAGTAAAACCCTGTCTTGGTGAAACGCCGCTGGGCCTCGATGACCACCGCCGGGACGGTCTTTCCCAGCTCGTCCTCAAGCACCTTGAAGGTATTGTCGAGAAACTCCACTCCCAGCACGGCCATACGCCTGCCCGTCTGGCGGTTCTCGATGATGCCCTCTTCCAGCAGCCAGCGGAAATCAGACAGCGCCCTGGGGCAGCCGCAGCTGGTGCAGCCCTCCAGCTCCAGGTCGCCCTCCCGGTGTTCGTATCCCTTCAAGGAGAGCTTTTCCGTGATAGAGGTGGGAAACTCGGTCCAGCTGCTGGTGAACTCGTATACCTGCGGAGACACCTCCTCGCAGGTCACGGAATGCTCCCCTCCCACCGCCGCCGCAAGCGCGCCAGCGAGATTGCCCGCGGCCATGGGGACGGAAAAAGGTTTCATCACACGTTGCCGGTAGTAATCTTCCTCGTCTCCCTCGTAGCGCAGCCCCAGGAACTCGTATTTGCCGTATCCCAGTACCTGGCTGTAATGTATGATCGCCTTGACCAGGAAGCCGACGTCTATCTCCCTGCTGCGTACGAGCTCCTTTAGCTCCTCCGGTATCAGCCGTCCAAGGTAGATGGCCGCCCCCCTGGAGGTGATGTTCTGGATCAACTCCTCCACGGGAAATCCGATGATCTCGCCCATGTTTGCGAAAAGGGGGTCGAGGTTCTCGCATTCAAGGAATACCATGCGGGCGCTGCTGTTGGCCTTCTGGGTGATATCGCCGTTGTTGAGCCAGGCTTGCCCCGCGCTGAAGGACGCGGGCACGTTGCATTCCGGGCAGGTACTGATATCCAGCATCTTTGTGACCTCTTTTTGTCTTCGTCCTTTTCTATTCTCGGAAGAATAAGGCATGCCCTTGATGTTCAACCCGGTCTCAGGTGATAGAGGGAGGATAGGCGGGTACTAATCTCCGGAAACAGGATTTGAACTGATAATGCGGAACGTAGACCACTACAGTGAGCGGGCAATGCATCTATCCGATGCGGGTATCACAGGTGGCTAAGAAGGAAAAGAACACGCCTGGGTGTCGCCTGTATAAGAAACCCTTTCCGAGAACCGGGGGTCGGTCCGAAGCGACCGCTTCTGTGCAGCCGCCAGCCCGGGGAACTACCAGGTCGGTCGCAGCGAGCACCCGTGCATATCGGTTGCTAAAAGGAAAGATACCGCCCGGGTGTCGCCTGTAACAAACAAACAGCCCGGGACAGCGAGGGGTTCGGGCGTCCTTTATCTGCGCTCTCACCAGCCCAGGAACTACCAGGTCGGTCGCAGCGAGCGCGCAAGTCGTGGGTTGTTTCTGTGCTGGAAGCAGGATGCGCAGCCGAGCGAGACCGTTACCTGGAGGCCTGGGCCGCCTACGCACCCAAGCCCGAACCCCTTGCTTCCCGGGCTACCTACCTATGCCTTCGTAGTTGAAGCCAAGGCGGCGCAGGGCCAGGGGCTCGAGGCAGTTCCTGGCGTCCAGTATCTCGAGGCTGTTCATGACCTCACCGACCTTACGGAAATCCTGCATCTTGAACTCGTCCCAATCGGTGAGTATGAGCAGGAGGTCGGCGCCTCTGGCGGCGTCCAAAGCGTCGCTCGCGTACTCCAGGTCGGGCATGATCTGACGCGCGCCCTCCATTGCCTGGGGGTCGTAGGCGCGCACCCTCGCCCCGCCATCGACGAGCAGGCGCAGTATCTCGATGGCGGGGGAGTACCTGACGTCGTCGGTGTTGGGCTTGAAGGCGAGGCCCCAGGCGGCGATGCTCTTGCCCTCGAGCCTGCCCAGGCGGCGCTCCGCCTTTGCAGCGGTGAGCTTTATCTGCTCCCGGTTGACCTGCATCACGCCCTCCAGGAGATGGAAATCGTATCCGAAGCGCCGGGCGATCTCGATAAGGGCCTGGCAGTCCTTGGGGAAGCATGACCCCCCGAAGCCGGGACCGGAGCGCAGGAACTCGAACCCGATGCGGTGGTCGTAACCCATGCCCATCGCCACCTCCTTGACGTCCGCGTCGACGGCCTCGGAGTTGTTGGCGTTGGCGTTGATGAAGGACACCTTGGTGGCCAAAAAGGCGTTGGAGGCGTATTTTATCATCTCCGCGCTGGCGGGGTCGGTGATGAAGAGGGGGGCGTTGAGCGGCCGGTAGAGCTCGGCCATAATTCCTGCCGCCTTCTGGCTTTCCGTGCCGATGACGATACGGTCCGGGCTCATGAAATCCCGCACCGCGGTGCCCTCGCGCAGGAACTCCGGGTTGGAGATGACGTCGAACTCCTCTCCCCCGGCCCTGTCCTTTATCACCCTTTCCACCAGGCGCGTGGAGCCCACGGGCATGGTGCTCTTGTTCACGATGATCTTATAGCCGTTCACGGATGCGGCTATGTCGGATGCCGCCTCGATCACGTAGGACATGTCGGCCTCTCCCTCCTCGCCCTGGGGAGTGCCGACGGTGATGAAGATTATCTCGGAAACACGCACCGCCTCGTCGGTATCGGTGGTGAAGGCCAGGTTGCGCCCCAGGTTGCGGGAGAGGAGCTCGGGCAGCCCGACCTCGTAGATGGTCGCTTCCCCCCGGTTCAGGCGCCGGATCTTCCCCTCCTCTTTGTCCACGCCGATAACGGAGTGTCCGAGGTCCGCGAAGCAAGCGCCCGTGACCAGCCCGACGTACCCGGTGCCTATGACCGCTATTCTCATACGCCTTCACCTGTCCTTTCTCCCGGTTTTCTCCATGCAAGGATACAGCCAGGGAGTACAGGATTTCAAACCTGCGCGGATGGACATCCCCGGCGCGCGCCCGCCATGGATTATAATTGCCGCAGCGCCGCGGCGGCCGGGTACCCCGCCCGCTGCGGGCGGTAAGGGCGGGGAAGGGACCGCGAACCCGCTTCCTTGCCGGACCGTCAAAAGTCTGTACAAGCTGAGCCGTGTTACGAAAACCTGGCTAGCGGGATGAGAAAGGCCGACATGAGCGTAGGGGTAAGGGGTTGAAAAGGCCGGCAGCCGTCGCCGTCGCGGTATCACTACTTTTATGCGGCCTGCTGGCCGGCTGCGGCAGTTCCCAGGACCCGGCCGCCTGGCTCGAGGACTGCGAGCGCAAGACGCGGGAATACGCCGCTGGCACCGGCTACCTCCACTTCGTACAGGAGATAGAGAACTCCCTGGTCACGCCGCAGGTGGGATTCGTGCAGGTAGTGCGCATCGAGGGAGACATCATCTTCCCCGACCGCGAGGCCTACGAGCACAAGGAGAACGTCAGCAGCACCCTGCGGCCGGAGTTGTCATACGAGAACGACTTCTCCTACCTCACCACCGACAGGGGCGCAACGGCCTATGTCATGGGCGAGAAGCTATCCGAGCAACTGGGTGTGTTCGGCTGGATCCACTACACGCCAACCGCGGAACAGGACCAGTACTTCGACCCCCCCGCTCTCATCACCAGCCTCGTTGACATGGCCGCGGAACCGGAATGGGTCGGCCTCGAGGAAATGGACGGGGAGAGCTGCGCGCACGTGCGCTACAGCGCCAGCGGTCGGGAACTGCTGGACCTGCGCATCCAGCAGGACCCCGCCTTCGCCGCGCAATTCCAGGGATCTGACCTGGACCAGATCGCGGGAGAGGTGACGGTGGATATATGGATCGGGAAGGCGGACCGGCTGCCGCGGCGGATGAGCGTCGAGCAGGAGGCCACCCTGGAGCAAGGCGCAAGCAGCGTTACCCGCATGGACTTTTATCTCCGCGCTTACGGACAGGAGCCGCCGCTGTCCATCGAGGCCCCAGCCTCGGCGCACGAAGCGGCATGAGGCACGGCGGCCGCTGCGGGCGGGCATCGCAAGAGATTGATATAATACGCCTGAAATGCCCCCGTCCGCTACGGGGCCTGCGGCGGCCGTCGGGGCGGCAGGGGTGCCGAGGCACAAGGAGGAGAGATGGAAGCAGCAGTCAAGCCGATGATGTACGTCCTTATCATAATCAGCGTCGGGCTGGCCATCGGCGGCCAGATCTGCCTGCGCAGGGGCATGAGCGAGATCAAGGACAGAACGGGTATGGGGGCGGGCGACCTCCTAAAGAAACCCGCGAATTTTTTCAAGGAGATCGCCACCTCCTGGGTCGTCATCCTGGGCCTGGTGCTCTTCGTGGCCTCGGCGCTGTTCTGGCTGGTCGTGCTCACGGACGTGCCCCTGGGCGTCGCCTACCCCTTCGTAAGCCTGACCTACATAGTGGTCATGTTCTATGACAAGCTGTTCGAGAACCGCGAGGTGATAGCGCTCAACTGGGTCGGGGTCGTTGCCATTGTGGCGGGGATCATCCTCATCAACTGGGGGCAGTGGAACACCTCGAGCCCATGATGGCGGTGGGACATACGGCGGGTAGGTCATGAAGGTCGTTTTCGACGGCACCCCTTTTCTGCTTGAAAAGACGGGGATAGGCCATTACACCGAGAACCTGGCCTCACACCTGCTGCGGTCGCGACCGGGGATGGAGTTGGAGATCTTCTCCATATCGCTGCGGGCGGGGCACCGCCTGAAGGAGCTTTCCCCCTCCCTGGAAAACGTCAGGGTCAGGGGGTATAACCTCCCAGCCAATTTCCTTTACTACACCTGGTGGAGGAGAACAGGCTCGTTTCCCGCGGAGTCGCTGCTGGGCGAATTCGACATCTTCCATGCCACCAATTATCAGGCGCCGGCGCTGCGCACGGCGCGCCTGGTCTCCACCGTGCACGACATCAACTTCGTGCGCTTCCCGGAGATGCAGAGTAAGGGCATCAGGCGGTTTATCAGTTACCTTCCTTCACTGCTGGAGAGGTCGCATATGGTGCTGGCCGATTCCCGTTTCACCGCCGACGAACTGGCAGATGTCTACGGCCTTTCTCCGGAAAAAGTGAGGGTAGTCTATCCCGGGTTGAACCCGGTTTTTATGAGCGAACCGTCATGGGAGGAGATAGACACCGCCCTCCACGCCTACGGCCTCGAGCCCCCATATATCGCCTACATCGGGAACCTGCATCCCCGCAAGAACCTTGCGACCCTGCTGGAGGCGTTCTCCCTGCTGCGCGAGGAAGGCCTGGAGCACCGTCTGGCGGTGATCGGAGGGGGCGGCTTGGGAAAGCTCAACAACACCGAATATCGCAAGCTCATGTTCAAGGTGGAGGACCTGGGCCTCGAGGACGAGGTGGTCTTCACCGGCTACGTCCCAGATCAGCGCCTCAAGTCCCTGCTGTCCCGGGCGGACATGCTGGTTTTCCCGACCATATACGAGGGCTTCGGCCTGCCCCCCCTGGAGGCAATGGCCTGCGGAGTGCCGGTGATTACCTCCAGCCGCGCTTCCCTCCCCGAGGTGGTCGGAGACGCGGCCGTGCTCCTGGAGGACCCCCTGGAAGCGGAGGAGATAGCAGCAAGGATGAAGGACGTGATCCGCGACGAGAAGCTGCGCGCGGACCTTGTGAGGAAGGGGCGGGAGAGGGCCCGCGCCTTTACCTGGGAACAGGCTGCCGCCCAGGTGCTGGAGGTCTATGACCAGGTCTTGGGGGAGGGATAGGGTTTGTCCGGGAAGAGAGAGGCAGGCGGCGTCGGCTCGCTGCGCAGCGACGGCACGCCCGTGAAAGCCGGCAGCTGCGAGGTGACCCTGGTGGCGACGGTGCGCGACGAGGCGGATAACCTGGACGAGTGGTGGACGAGCATAGTGGGGCAGTCAAGGCCGCCGGACGAGATGGTGGTGGTGGACGGGGGATCCCGGGACGGCACCCCGGAGCTGCTGCTCTCCCTGGCCTCCACCGCGCCCTTCGAGCTGCGCGTGGAGTCATGCGCGGGCTGCAACATCGCGCAGGGGAGAAACGTGGCCATAGAGATGGCCCGCGGCGACGTGATAGCGGTGACCGACGCAGGCTGCGTGTTGGCACCCTACTGGTTGGAGAGACTGATAGCCCCCCTGGAGGAGGACGCGGGGGTGAGCCTGGTGGCCGGCTTCTACCGCCCGCTCACCAGCGGGTTCTTCGAGGAATTGTCGGCCTGTGCCACCATACCCCTGCCGGGCGAAGTGAACCCGCGCCGCTTCATGCCCTCCTCGCGCTCCCTTGCCTTCCGCCGCGAGGTATGGGAGATGGCCGGGGGCTATCCGGAATGGCTGGATATCGGCGAGGACATGTACTTCAACCACGCCTGGAGGAAGCTGGGCATCCGCCACGTCATGGCCGGCGTCGCCCTGGTCTTTTGGAGGATGCGGCGGGACTTGAGGTCTCTGCTGCGCCAGTACTATTTTTACGCCCGTGGAGACGGCGAGTCGGGGATGTATCCCCACCGCCATCTGCTCCGCTTCGCTACCTACGGCTGGCTGGTCTTCTGCGCGGCGTCCGGGCAGAAGCGCCTGGCGGGTCCGACCGCGGCCGCAGGAGCCCTCTATGCGGGACGGCGCTGGCTGCGCATCCCCTCCTACGTGGGCGGACGCCCGGTATGGCTGAAGGCGGCGGCGGTGCCCTGCGTGTCTTTGCTCATGCTCCTTATCGACGTCGCCAAGATGGCCGGCTTTATCGCCGGGTTGGCGAGGAGGGTGCGCCGGTGAGGGCCGCGCTGGTCATCGTCAACTACAATACCGCGGCGGACCTGCGCAGGTGCCTGGAATCCGCGCGCGAGAGGCTGGGCGGCATCGAGACCATCGTGGTGGACAACGGCTCCACGGACGGCAGCAGGGAGATGGTGCGCAAGGAGTTCCCCGGCGTGAGGCTGGTGGATAACCCGGGAAACCCCGGGTACGCCTCCGCCTGTAACCGCGGCATCGCGGCCGCCACGCAGCCTTACGTCTTCATCCTCAACAGCGATGTTGAGTTCACCCAGGGCGGCCTGGAGACGCTCATCGAGCGCATGGAAGCCGAACCCGGTATCGGGGCCCTCGGTCCCATGGTCCTCAACAGTGACGGCAGCGTGCAGATGTCATGCCGCCGCTTTCCCTCCCTGCTGGAGAGCGTGGCGCACGGCTTCCTGGGGGAGATATGGCCCGACAACCCCTTTACCAGGGACTACCAGATGAAAGGACTGCACAGGAACGAGCCCTGCGAGGTGGACTGGGTATCCGGTGCGGCCATGCTGCTGCGCCGGGAGGCGGCGCAGCGGGTGGGCGGCTTCGACGAGGCCTATTTCATGTACGTAGAGGACGTGGACATCTGCTGGCGCCTGCGGGAGGCGGGATACAGCGTGGCCTACGACCCCTCGCTGCGGCTGGTACACCATATCGGCAGGTCCAGCTCACAGCAGTCCACGCGCATGCTCTACGAACACCACCGCAGCATGTTCACCTTTTTCAGCAAGAGGTACCGCGGCTGGAAGCGCGTGGCGCTGCTCCCCCCGGTGTTCGCCGGGCTGGCGGGGAGGCTCGTTTTCTCGCTGCTCCTGCGCCGGCTGAGGGGCGGTGGGGGGCCGTTAGCGCCGGTGCGTAAACGCCTTGAGATATAATGGAAATAACGGCGCACGAGGAGAGGGGCGGTAGGCGTGGAAGTGGTCATTGCTCAGAACGTCAGCCTTGACGGCCATCTCGCGCTGTCGACCTATCTGAGGAACATCGCCAGGCACCTCTCCCGGCTGGACGGCGTGAACCTCCGGCTCGTCGTGCAGGAGTCCGCGGCGGTCCCGGAGGAGCTGTCGCGGGCCGATATGTGCATGATCGCTTCCGATACCTATTCCGTGCGGGAGAACCTGCGTTTCTCATGGCGGCTGTTCAGGGCGCTGAAAGAGATGAGCGCCGTGGCCCCGCCGGACCTCATCCACTGCCTCTACCCCAACTCCTCGCTGCTCGGAGCGGCCCTGTTCAAGAAGCTGGTGATGCCCGGGGTCAAGATCGTCTACGATATCCGCAGCCCCTGGATCGAGAACAGCATCGCCAGGCTCGGGCTGGGGCGCGGCGTCAAGGCCTACCGGGGGCTGGCATACCTCAGTGAGGCCGTCCTGGCGAGGATGGCGGACAGCTTCATCTTCATCACCGAGGGGCTGAAAAAGGAGTACGAGGAGATGTTGAGGATGGAGATGGAGCCCTCGATCCTCATCCCCTCGGGGGTGGACCGCTCCCTTTTCTCCAAGAAGGAAGGTATGTTCGCAAGGAGTAGGTATGGCATCGGCGAAAGCGACATCCTGGTCGGTTATGTCGGAGTGCTGTCGAAAGAGAGGGAACTGGACTTCTCCCTCGAGGCGTTCTGCGAGGTGGTCGAGGAGGACGAGCGTTACCGCCTGATGATGGTGGGCGAGGGGGAGGACAGGAAGAGGCTGGAGAAGTTGTCTTCTTCCATGGGTCTGGGTGACCACGTCATCTTCACCGGCGGGGTAGACCATTACGAGGTCCCCTGGTTCATCTCCGATTTCGACCTGGGGCTGTGCCACCTTCCCGACCGCTTCAACTTCCGTTTCAGCTTCCCCATGAAGGTGCTGGAATACTCCTCATGCGGCACCAGGGTGGTGGCATCAAAGATCCCGGCGCACGAGGAGATCTCCAAGACGATCCCCATGATTCTCTACAAGGCAGATGACACGCACGACCTGTCCAGGAAGATACTGCAGCACGAGTCCATCGCGTGTATGGAGGACGCCAAAGCGCTGAGCCACTTCTCCTGGGAGAACATCGCTTTGGAGATGGCGCGCAACTACCGCGAGGTGTTGCGGGCGTGAACAAAACCCTGCCGCGCCGGCACGGGCGGTCATAAGGCGGATGCCGCTCACGTCAGGCTTGCGTAGGTATCGAGATACCTGCTCCCCATGATCTCGCTGGTGAACCCCTCGCGGTAGCGGCTCACGCAGCTCGCGGCCATCTTCTCGCGCCGCGCCGGTTCCCGGGCCAGCTCAGCCGCACGGTCGACGAGTTCCCGCGCCATTTCGTTGCGGTCCCGCACGTCGATGAGGTAGCCCGTGTCTCCGTCCTTGACCATCTCGGGTATCCCCCCGACCCGGGAGGCAATCGCCGGCAGGCCGCAGGCCATGGATTCCAGGGTGATGATGGGGAGCGGCTCGTGCCAGAGGGAGGGTATGGCTATGCAAAGAGCTTCGCGCATCAGCCCGGCGAGCTTTTCCCGCTCCAGCCAGGGTACGACCCTTATGCAGTCGCCCACTGCCTGCCGCAGGGAGCGGGCCTCCCGTAGCGCGCCTACCATCACGAACTCCAGCGCAAGCTTGCGGCGTTTGGCCAGGCGGGCGGCCTCGATGAAGACCTCCGCGCCCTTGTGGGTGGTCAGCCTGCCGCAGAAGAGGACGATGTTCCGCTCCACCGTGACCCCCGTGCCTGCTCCGAAGTCCTGCACGCCGTTGTGCACGGTCGCCAGCATCTCGGCCGGGTACCCGAAGTCGATCATGCGACGTCTGACGAAATCGCTCACCGCCACGATGAGGCCGGTCTTCTCGACCAGCTGTTCCCGGACCCTGCACATGTGAGAAGAGATGTCCGCCCCGGGCCGCGAGCAGAAGCGTCGGCAGTCCGACCAGGTGTCGCTGTCGCACAGGGAGCCGTCTCTGCGCACCAGGTTCCCCAGCGGACAGGCGGGCCAGTAACCGTGCAGGGTGATCACCGTGCGCAGCCCCATGCCGGCGGCGGCTCTGAGCGGCGACAGGCTGGGCATTATCTTGTGGAAATGGACCAGGTCGGGGCGGTAGTCCTCGTATGCCCGGCGGGAGGAACAGCGGGTCAGCGGGTCGTCGAGAGGTACGTATCTCCTCAGGTCGATGCTGACGCGCTTGGCCAGGGTCCGGTTGGGGTCGCTGAAAGCCGGCGCCGCCTTCGCGCTGGAGAGCTGGCTCGCGGGCAACCTGCCGGACAGCCCTTCCAGGATCGCGCCGGGGCAGACGATACGGTAATGCCCGTCTTCCCCGCGGGGGTGACGCCCGTATGTAGCCACGGCGTTTAATACGCCCCGCTCGCGCAGGTAACCGCCGATGGTGGACATGACCACCTCGGCGCCGGCGCCCTCTAGGCTGTTGTTCACCTGCAGTACCCTCAACCCACCCTCAACCAGGGTCTGGCCGGGCGCTCTCATCTATCCTCCAGGGAACGCAGCTTCCTTGCTACCCTGGCGATATGCAGGCGTTCGTCTGCGTCCTTGGCGCCATGCCTTTCATACACGGTCTCTACAGGCCTTTCCCTCGGATCGCTGCCCCGCCTGAAGATCTCCAGGGGCACGCGGCCGTCGATATCCCCCGGCAGGGGGATGCCCTTTAGATGAAGGACCGTGGGGACTATATCGAGCAGGCTCAGGTCCGCCGAAAGCCTTCCCGGTTCGATCCACGGGTGCCTGGCGAGGAACATGCCGTCTATGGCATGGGCGTGGATGGGGTGTTGCCCGAATATCCCGCCGTCCTCGGAAATGGAGGGGCTGGGGAGCAGGTCGCCGCCAAAATCTATATAGAATTCGGCCACGTCCCGCAGTCCGTCCCCTACGTAGAGCTCCCCGGGCAGGCGGATGTTCACGTCCACCGCCTTGCCCGTCGCGGGGTCGGGCTCCGACCTCAACAGGCCCGCTATCTCCTCGCGCAGGCTTTCCACCTGGTCCGGCGTTACTATCCCCCGCGGGCGGTCCACGGTGTTGAAGTATATGCCCGCCGAAGGCCCGTTCCCGATGGCCACCGCCCGGGTCCTGCTCCAGTCGATCCGGTCCTCATAGATGACGTCTATGATGTTGGTCCCGCTGTGGGAGGGGTTCCTCCCCGGCGGGATGGTGCGGCGGAGAAAAGCGGGCGCCCAGCGCTGCACCTGTTTGTACAGCCTCAACCTGTACATCAACCTGCCGATGGTGTTCTGGGTGATGCCCAGGCGCGAGAGCTTCCCCTTGCCCTTCCAGCTCAGATACCCCTTCTCCTGCAGCCAGGTGTTGATGAAGAAAGCGCGGTCGGCATGGCTGAAACCATGGTCGCTGATGATGAAAAGGAGGTCGTCGTCCCCCAGGCACTGCAGGATATCCCCTATGCGTGAGTCCAGGGCCTGGAAAAAAAGCACCAGGGGGTTTAAGGCCGGGTCGTCCGTCTCCCCCCAGCCCGGTCCGAAGAGGTTGTATGCCCGGTGCAGGATGCGGTCCGTCATGGTAAAAATACCCAGAAAGACGTCGACCGGCTTTTCCCGCAGCAGGTAGAGCATGGCGTCAGCCCGCTTGTTCATCACCGTAAGGCAGTTGTCGAGCAGCTCCTCCAAGTCCATCACGTGGGTACCACGCGCGTCCAGCTCGTATCCGCCCACAGCCCGGTCTAGTTCCTCGCGCAGCTCCTCGGGGTAGGTCTTGTAGGACAGTTCGTGGGCCATGAAACCGGGCACGCAATAGCCGAGGAGCTCCACCGGGCGGTCCATGAGCGGGTAGTTGAGTATGCCGCAGCTCAGCCCGTTGGCGTTGAGGACGTCCCAGAACTCCAACTGGCCCCGGGCGTGAAAATGGGTGTTGGGTTTGAGGTCGTAGGTGCCGTCAAGGAAGGAGACGAAGCCGTATATCCCGAACCTCCCGGGGTTCTTGCCCGTGGAGAAGGAGACCCAGGCGGGCATGGTCAAAGGGGGGTAGGTGCTCATAAGGCGTCCCCACGCCGAGCCCTGCATCAGGGCGGCGAAATTGGGCAGGATGCCCGCCTTCGCCCACGGTTCGATGACGTCGAAGGTGCACCCGTCCAACCCTATGATGACGATCCTGTCGAGTCCGTGGGTCAAAAGCCCTGTCCTCCTCGCTCGGTCTTTCCGCTGCGTAACATGAATAAGGGCCTTTCCGTGCGCATGGCAGCCTGTAGTATTATCAACGGTTTAACCCCCGCTTTCAAGCCGCCCGCGGGCGCGCCAGCATAAAGAGCGGCTTTTTACGAGCCGGGCCTCGAGGCCGGCGACCTTAACCCCCGCTTTCAAGCCGGACGCGGGACGCGTCAGCCGAAAGAGCGGCGTTTACCCGTCACCACCTCAAACCAGTAACGCATCTCCCCCGTATCCATCTCTCCCAGGAAGTTGATGAGCAGCAGGTAGAGCAGGGCCGCGCCCGCGTAGGCGGGAAAGAGGACCCAGAGGGAGTCGACGGGCATGAGCACGGCCGCGCAGGCCCCCGCCGCGGCAAGGATCCTGCACACGGACTGCAGGGACATGGGGGAGCCGAAACGCTGACGTATGAAGCCGAACTGCAGGACGCACGCTGAGGTGCACGCTATCACCAGGGAGAGCGCGGCTCCGGCCAGACCCATGCTGCGGGTGAGCGGGAAAGCCAGGCCTATCTCGATGACCATCGCCGAGAGGTTGATGGCGATGACTCTCCAGAAATGGCGGTCGGCCAACTGTATGTCGTTGAGCATGCTCAGGAAGGCGAGACCCAGGAAGCCGAAGGCCAGGATGGCCATGGAGTCGCCGCCGCCGGTATATCCCCCCCCGAATATGCGCAGGACGGTCTGGGAGGACGCGGCGAGGAAAAAGCTGGTGGGGGCGACGAGGATGAGAAGGAAACGATGGCTCTGCCTGATGAGGCGGTTGGACCTGGCGGTGTCGCCGCTGGCTATGGAGGATGAGATGGCCGGGAACATGGCGATGGTAAGGCTGTTGTAGAAGACGAGCAGAAGCCGGGACATGGTGAAGGCGGCGTTGTACATGCCCATGTCCACCTCGCTGGCCAGGGCCCCTACGACCCACATGTTGGAGAAGACGAGGACGTTGAAGATTATGGGGAGGACGATGAAGGGAACGGTCTCCCGCAGCAGGGCTCGGGGGCTCACGCCGCTCTTTGCGGTGAGCTCGTCGGCGTGGGCGAGGAAGAACCTGAGAGCGAACCCCCAACCGATGAGGGAACACAGGATGTTCGCCAGGATGGCCCCGGTCAGTGAGAGGCCTGCCGACACCAGCACGATGGACAGGACCATGCGCGAGAAGTAGTAGATGGTGATCGCGGTCGACTGGTAGCGGTAGAGCTGCAGGCCGTTGAGCAGTCCCTGGTAGAGATAGACCAGGCCCATAAGGGGGATGTCCAGGAAAGCAAGGACGAAATAGCCGGCGGTTCCGGGCCGGTTGAACATCGCGGGCAGGAAGAAGGAGAGCGCTACGCCCAGCACCAGGATGACCAGGCTGAGGGGGGCCTGCACCTTCAGGGCCACAAACTGGAACGAGCGGGCTTCCCCGGGAGCCCTGGCCACCTCCATGGAGGAGGTCTTGGTGGCGCCGGTCATGAAGAGCTCGAACCAGACCAGTATGGAGAAGATGAGGCCGTAAAGGCCGTAGAGCTCCACCCCCAGCATGCGGGCCAGCGCTACCTGCACGATCAGGCCGGTGACCAGCATGACCAGCTTGGCCCCGGAGACGAAAAACGCTCCCCGGGCCACCGCCTCGCGCTGCTGCCCCTGCGGTTCCGTCCCCGCATCACGTTCAGAGGTGGCAGACGGAGTGACCTTCATCACCTCCCCGGCGATAGAGCAAGCGGCAAGTGTCTCATATAATGCTCATTCCTGGCCCAGCGTCCCGGCGGGGAACAGGACGTAGAACCCGGTCACGGGCATCACGGCCTCGAGTCCCATCCCATCTCTCAACAGCCTGTTGGAGAGCCAGCCCCTGGTGGTGATCAGCCCGCTCACGCCGTATTCCTCCATTATCTCCAGCCTTCTCTCCCTGGTCGTCTCGGGATCGAAGAGCTCGGATATGTCGGAGAAGGACTCCACGCCGGAGAACTTTGAGGCCATGATGAGCCGGGCGTCGGTCAAGGCCTCGACCATGAGATAATGAGCGCCCTGGTCGTCGGTGGCGAAACGTATTCCCTCCAGGTCGTTGTCCGCGACCCAGCGGGCGAGGTCGAGGGATTCCTGGGTCACGTATGTCCTCACGCGGCCCTCCGGGGCAAAGAAGCCCTGTCCGGTAAGGCTGTAGCCCCGTTTTGCGCTCACACATGCCGTGCCCAAGGCCGCGGTGACGAACAGGGCCGGTATGAGGGCCCATGAGATGAGGGCGCGTTGCCCGCCCCGCCCGCGGGCGAGGAACAGCCTGAGCCCGTACCCGCCGATGAGGGTCAGGGGTATGAGGATGTAAAAACTCACCCGGTTGGTGAACCAGAGGAGCTTGGACACGGAGATGAAGATGCCCCCCAGCAGGAGGGCGATGGGCACCCACTGCCGCCTGCGCAGCAGGTGGAGCGAGCCCAGTATGAGGAATGGCACGACGGCCAGGCAGTAATACAACACCCCCTGCAGCTCCGATATCCTGAAGCTGAAGAGGTTCCTGAGTATCTTGCCGGGGCTCTGGTTGGACACCTTGGCCTCCCCCGTCTCCCTGACCCCCAGGTAGGTCCTGGTCCCCTTGAGCAGGGCGGGACTGGTGGCGGCGAGGAAGAGCAGGGGGAGGACGAGGGAAGCCGCGATCAGTCCGGCCAACACCCAGGCGTTCCTGCGCTTGAAGCCGATCTTCTCTCCGCTTATGAGCGCTCCCGCCAGGACGGCGAGCGACAACACCATCAGCGCGCCGAAGGTCACCAGGTGGACGAGGAACACCGCGGACGACAGCAGGGTGAAGAGCAGGAAGACCTTGGCGCCGCACCTGCCCCGCACGAACTCCAGCTCCAGCATGACGGCGGCCGTCGACAGCAGTATCCCCAGGGTGCAGGGAAAGCTGGTGAAGATGAAGGTAAAACTGAGGACGAGGAAACAGAGAGAGGAAAACAGAGCGGTCTGCCAGTCATCGAAACACGCGAGCGAGAGGGCGAAGAGGGCCAGGGGCAGAAGCCCTATGCACACGGCGATAAATGCGAGCAGGGGCGAGGAGAGCTCGATGGGGGACCTGGTGGAGAAGAAGGGCGCGGAGTAGAAGAGAGCGGCCGTATGCAGCCCGCGCGGGTAATAGGGACTGACCTCCGTCCCCAGCTCGTGCTCCGGCAGGTGTTGGTGGTGGTCCAGGTAGAGCATGCGCGGCAGGTGGTCCGAGCGGTCCCAGGCGCCTATGCCCGGCCCCTGGTTCTCCCAGGTGAAGAAGACCAGGATGGAGAGGGCGAAGATCAGGACCAGCACGGCGGCGATGAAAAGGTCTTTTCTGGTAAGCCCTCTCAAAGCCTCCACCGGGTCACTCCCGGAGCGGTGTCTCCATATCAGGTAAAAGGCCATGGTCAGGATGTCGAGAGCGAGGATGGCCGCCATGGCGGAGTTGTGGGAAAGCACAGAGAAACGGGAGAAGACGAAGCCCAGCAGGATGTACAGGGATATAGAGAACGCCGCGCCCGTCGCCAGTCTCTTCGGGAAGCTGAAGGTGGAGGAGAGAAAGACCTCAGCCAGGAGCACGCCCGGCGCGAAGTAGAGCAGGGTCCACAGGGAAAGGGTGACGGCGTATGCGAAACTATCCATCCTGCACGACCTCCGCTCCGTCCCCCGTCGCCTCTGCCGCGCCGCCGCTTTGCTCGCGGCGGACGTCGAGTGTCCAGGCTGCGGCGCTCCCCGCCACCTGGGCCAGGGACATCTCGACCAGGGGGTCCCATACGGATATGCGGGCGGGGAAAGCTATCCTCAGGACCAGTAAGACCAGCATGATATAGATGGAAAGAGAGCAGAAGGAACGGCTGAAATCGGCGCAGAGGCTCCACAGCCTGCCCGCGATGCCGCTGGCGGCACGGCTCGCGGGATCGCGCGGTAACGCCAGGTCTCCCGCCAGGCAGAGGAAGAAAACGGCCAGGGCGAAGACGAAGGCTGGCATCGGTGGAGAGAACAGGGCGGGGGCGCCGCCACCACGGCCCGGGGATGACGCGAAAAGGAACAGCAATATGCTCAGGAGAGCGAACAGGGCAAGCACGATGAGCAAGAGAGGCGTCTTGCCCCAGGACCTGACGCGGCCCGGGGCGGCCGGCCCGGAGGCGGAAGGGAACGGGGTGCCGTCGAGGACGCGGGAGCCGCAGGACAATACGGTCACCAGCACGCCCCCCAGTATGGAAGTGAAGCAGGAGTAAGGCCCCATTCCCCTGGTGATGAACATGAGGATGGCGGCGCTGGCGGCTCCCGCCGCTACCGCGGCGGCGGCTCGTCTCGTCTCTATCTCCCGCGGCCCCTTGCGGCGAGCCTTATTTACGTGGTCTATCGTAAACCCCCGATACCTGTAAGCGCGCGGCACCGCTTTCGCTTCTCTGGAATATAAGAGCATATATGGATCTTCCAGAAATGGTCTACACATATTCTGCCCGCAGCGTCCCCCACATTCAAGCCCCGGAAATCACTGGCCGGAACGGCGGTGGCCTCCACCGCCTCGCCGTGAGAAGCGGCCGCCCCGCCCGATTTTGGCCCTTTGGCCCGCGGCTTTTCCCGGGGAGCGGGCGCGGCGCGGGACCGCTGGACAGCTTCCTCGGTCCAGGTGGTAGAATCATGCATGCCGGTGCGCGGAAAAAGGCCGGGCCGGGCGGCACCGTATACCTGAAGGGCTTTGAAGAGCACAAGGCGGAGAGAGCGATCATGGAGCCTAAGAGCAAGAGGTTATTCCTCGTCGGTCTCGATGGCTGCACGTGGAAAGTGCTGCGGCCGATGATGGAGAAGGGATCAATGCCCTTCCTCAAGTCGCTGTACGAGGGAGGGGTAAGCGCGGACCTTTTGAGCACCTTCCCGCCCGTGACCGCCCCCGCCTGGATATCCCTGGCCACCGGCTTGAACCCGGGAAGAACGGGCGTCTACGATTTTAACAACCGCACGGATTTCACCTATTCCGTGCACGCCGTCAACTCCAGTTACTTCCGGGGCAGTTCCATGTGGGATATCCTGTCCGCGAGCGGCCTCAAGGTGTGCGTCCTCTATTACCCCATGCTCTATCCCGCCTACGAGATAAACGGCTGCATGGTCAGCGGCCTCGGGGGCTTCAGCGACCGGGGGGCGTTCTATCCCGCGGGGTTGTTCGCGGAGCTCAAGGACAGTTTCACCGACCTCTCGCTGGTGGTCGACTATAACGAGGAGAGATACGACGACCTTGGCGCCTTCTGGAGGGATATCCTGGAAGCCGAGGACAGGCTCTTCGAGATATTCGCTCATGTCCTGCGGGATGACTATGACGTCTGCTGCATGGTCATCTCACTAACGGACCTCGTCCAGCACCGGGCGTGGCCTCTTATCGAGGCTTTCATCGCGGCGGAGGACGGCGCCGGGGGGGAGGAGCTGTGCCGTTTCTGGAGCAAGCTGGACAGCGGACTAGAGGCGCTCCTGGAAGGACACGTGGGTGAGAGCGACATCATCTTCGTCTCCGACCACGGCTTCGGAGCGCAGGACGTCACCTTTAATCTCTCCAGATGGCTGATCGAGGCCGGCTACTCGCGGGAGAGCAAGGGAAAAGGGGTGCTGTCCGGGTCCGTGGTGAGCCAGGTAAGGCGGAGGGCCCTGGAGAACCCCGTGCTGCACAAGCTGGCACGGAGGCTGAAATCGACCACCATGGCCCAGGGCCTGCAGGCGGAGTTCGAGACCGCTGATACCGGCATAGACATCAAGGGCAGCTGCGCCTTCACCCTGGACCATACCATCCCCTTCGGGGCCGTGTACCTCAACCTCGCCGGCAGGGAGAAGAACGGCTTTCTGAGCCGGTCCGATTACGACCGGATCAGGGAAAGGCTGCGCCGCGAACTCGCGGACTACCTGGCCGCAAACGACCTTGGCCTGGACGCTTTCCTGCCCGAGGAGATATACCACGGCTCTAACATCGGCTTCGCCCCCGACCTGCTCTTCATGGTCGATGGGGGGAGGGGCGTGGTGGTGAGGAGGAGAGAGGGCAGGATACTGGCGCAGGAGCCCTACTCAAACCGGCATCTGGGGTCGCACCGCAAGGAGGGCATCTTCCTCGCCCACGGGCCCAGCATCGACGGCAGTTGCGGCGGCCTGGGGGATATGGACATCCTCGACGTACTGCCCCTGTGCGCGGTCATCGCCGGCATCGACCTGCCCTACGGGGTCGACGGCACCCTGAGGGAGGACGTCCTCGCGAGCGGGGCTTGGGCATCCCGCAAGGGCGTGATCGAGACCTTGCGGGAAAAAGAGCGCATCAAGAACAAGATCCGAGGCCTGGACATCTCATGAGATGTCCGCCGTCCCCCCGCGCCTTGTCCAGCAATCTCTCCCCCGCCACGTCCCCCGCTTCCGCATCCCTTCCCCAGTCCCGCTTTTGACCGCGGTCGTTTTTTGTCTATAGAATGGTATGCGTATTTGCGCACCCGTTCGATTCCTAAACCTGGGGGGAGCCGTGAAGATAAGCCTGGTGATCCCGGCGTACAACGAAGAGGAAGCCATCGGGGAAGACCTGAGTACCGCCATAGAGACCCTGGAGAGGCACTACGACGACTGGGAGATAATCGTCGTGGACGACGGCTCCGCCGATTCCACTGCGAGCATCGTCGAGTCCTTCCCCGGCGTGAAGCTCGTAAAGCACCCCTATAACATGGGCGGCGGAAGGGCCCGCAGCACCGGCATAAGAAAGGCAGAGGGGGAGATAGTCGTCATAACGGACGGGGACGGCACTTACCCCATGCGGGACATCCCGCGCCTGGTGGATGAACTCGACAACTGCGCCATGGTCGTGGGGGCGAGGACGAAAGAGGCGGGTACCCTGAAGTTCCTGCGCATCCCGGCGAAGTTCTTCATCCGCAAGCTGGCCGAGTTCGTGAGCGGAGCGAAGATACCCGACCTCAATTCCGGCATGCGGGCGCTGCGGCGCGAAGACGCCCTGCCCTATCTGAACATACTGCCGCCGGGACATTCATGGGTCAGCACCATCACCCTGGCTTTTCTCAACAACGGCCTGGGGGTGAGATACGTGCCCATCGATTACTTTCCCCGCAAGGGGAAGTCGACTTTCCATCCCGTCAAGGATACGGGTTATTACCTCATGACCGTTATCCGCACCGTGACCTGGTTCAGCCCCCTGAAGATATTCCTGCCCCCCGCCCTGCTGCTGCTTCTCCTGGGGGTCGGCAAGGGCATCGCCGACATTATCCAGTACAACTGGCGTTTCACCAGCAGCACCATCATCCTCCTCCTCGCCGGCCTGCAGATACTCGTGCTCGGGCTCATCGCGGACATGATCGCCAAGAGGAGCGGTTTATGACCGCGAGGGTGCTCATCACCGGGGCGGACGGTTTCGTGGGCCGGCACCTGGCTTCCTTTCTGGCGCGCGAGGACGACGTGAAGGTGCTGGGCCTGGACCTGCGCCCCGGGCGCGACGAGCCCCCCTGGGACCGCTGCGAGTACGGGGAATGCGACATCCTCGACCGCGGCAGCGTCTTTTCTCACGTGCAGAGGTTCCGGCCCGATCACGTCTTCCACCTTGCCGCCCAGAGCTCGGTGCGCCGTTCCTGGGAGGACCCGGGGCTGACCTACGATATCGCCCTCACCGGCCAGTCGAACCTTTTCGATGCCCTGCGCGAGACGGGAACAAGCGCCAGGGTGCACGTGGCCTGTTCCGCCGAGGAATACGGCATGGTCAAAGAGGACGAACTGCCGATAAAGGAGGACCATCCCCTGCGCCCCGCCAGCCCGTATGCCTTGAGCAAGGTGATGCAGGATTACCACGCCGTTTTCTGCCACGAGGCCTTCGGCATCGAGACCATCGTGACCCGCGCCTTCAACATGATCGGCCCGGGGCAGTCGCCCGATTTCGTGGTCTCCGATTTCGCCCGCCAGGTAGCTGAAGCTGAAGCGGGCATGAGGGAGGCGGTGATACGGGTGGGCAACCTGGAGGCGAGGCGGGACTTCTCTGACGTGCGCGACCTGGTGGGAGCATACTGGCTGCTGCTGCGGAGGGGCGTGCCGGGAGAGGCGTACAACGTGTGCAGCGGCGGCGACCACTCCATCGCTGAGGTGCTGGAGATACTCCTCTCCATGAGCGACACGGCCATCCGGGTCGAGGTTGACCCGGCCAGGATGCGCAAGGCGGACATACCCGTGCTACGGGGAGACAACGCCAAGATGCGAGAAGTGACGGGATGGGCCCCGGGGCATTCGCTGGAGGAAACCCTGCGCGACGTGCTCGAGCGGTGGCGGGAGGAGCTGAGCGGTTGAGCGGGGGAGAGCGCGGCTACAAGACCGGACGGGCACGGACATGCGTTGATTATTTACCGTAGGGATTCTAATATAGCCTGGAATCCGGGAGCGGTCGCCCGGGGAGAAGGACGGGAGGTCGAGACATGCAGGCGGTGATATTAGTGGGAGGCCAGGGCACGCGGCTGCGGCCCCTTACCCTCAACGTCCCCAAGCCCATGCTGCCGCTCATGAACCTGCCCTTCCTGGAGTTCCAGATAAAGCTGTGCCTGAGGCACGGTATCAGGGACATCATCCTCTCCACCGCCTACAAGCCGGAGGTCTTCGCGGAGTATTTCGGGGACGGCAGCCGTCTCGGCGTCAAGCTGACCTGCGTGACCGAGGAAGAGCCGCTGGACACCTGCGGCGCGGTGAAGAACGTGGAACGCCACATATCAGGGACCTTCCTGGTCTTCAACGGCGACGTCCTCACCGACATCGACCTCACCAGCCTCGTCTCCTTCCACCGCGAGAAGGGCGGCAAGGCAACCCTCTACCTGACGCGAGTCGAGGACCCCACTGCGTACGGCCTGGTGCCCCTGGACCGCCAGGGCCGCATAACCGAGTTCCTGGAGAAACCGTCGTGGGACGAGGTGGTCACCGACCTCATCAACGCCGGCACCTACGTCCTGGAGCCCGAGCTTCTAGAGCGCGTTCCGGAAGGGGAGAGGTTTTCCTTCGAGCGCCAGCTATTCCCGGGTATGCTCGAGGACGGCATCGGCATGTACGGCTTTCCCAGCGACGCCTACTGGATGGACATCGGGACCCCCGCCAAATACCTGCAGGCGCACTACGATATCCTCAGCCGCATGATGCCCTTCGATTTCCGGGGCGAGACGGTCAAGCCGTCGGTGTGGGTTGAGGGTAGCGCCGATATCTCGCCCGGTGCCGCGGTGTTCGGGCCCACGGTCATCGGCGACGGGTGCCGCATCGCGTCCCATGCCACCGTATCCAGCAACTGCGTGCTGGGTCCGGGGTGCGAGGTGGGTGAGGGCGCCCACCTGGAGGGGGCGGTTCTGCATGAGGGCTGCCGCGTCGGCGAGGAGAGCGTGCTGCGGCGCTGCATCCTGGCCGCCGGGGTGAGCATAGGCGAGAGGGTACACGTGTCGGACCAGGCGGTGTTGGGGGGAGGAGTAGTGGTCGGGGAAGACAACGACCTCAAGTGCGGTATAAAAGTCTGGCCGCAGGCGAAGATACCACCATCGACCCTGCGCTTTTAGAGCTATGGAAAAGAAGCTCTCGCGAAGGCATAATGGACGGATGAAGAAAAGCCGCTCCTGAGTAAAAGGGCGCAGCGAGGGAACAAGGAGGAAGGTCTTGCGTATTCTGATAACCGGCATCACCGGCTTTGTAGGCAGCCACCTGGCCGAATATGCGTTGGACAAGGAGGGAGTCGAGGTCTACGGCGCGGTGCGCTGGAGGTCGCGCATGGAGAACATAGAGAACATCGAGGACCGCGTCCATCTCCTCGACTGCGACCTGCGCGACAACGTGGCGGTCAAGAAAACCCTGGAGGAGGTCAAGCCCGATTACATCTTCCACCTGGCGGCGCAGAGTTTCGTCCCCACCTCATGGAAAGCTCCCGCCGAGACCCTTACCACCAACATCCTCTCGGAGCTGAACCTCCTGGAGTCCATACGCGACCTGGGGCTGGACACCCGCATCCAGGTAGCCGGCTCCAGCGAGGAGTACGGCCTGGTCTACGAGCACGAGGCGCCCATCAAGGAGGACAACCCGCTGCGGCCGCTCTCGCCCTACGCGGTGAGCAAAGTGGCCCAGGACTACCTCGCATACCAGTACCACAAGAGCTACGGCATCTTCACCGTGCGCACGCGCGCCTTCAACCACACCGGACCGCGCCGCGGGCGGGTCTTCGTGACCAGCGATTTCTCCCGCCAGGTGGCACTGATCGAGAAGGGAAAGAAGGAGCCGGTCATCGAGGTGGGCAACCTCGAAGCCAGGCGCGACTTCAGCGACGTCAGGGACATCGTGCGCGGCTACTGGCTGAGCCTGGAGAAAGGTGAACCAGGGGAGGTCTACAACCTGGGCTCCGGCAAGGCCATAACCATCCAGGCGCTGCTCGACCTCATCCTTTCCATGAGCGATGTAGAGATCGAGGTGCGGCAGATGCCGGAGCGCATGCGCCCCTCAGACGTGGAGCTGCTGCTCTGCGACTACGGGAAATTCAACCGCGCCACCGGGTGGAAGCCGGAGATACCCCTCGAGAAGACCGTCGGGGATCTGCTCGATTACTGGCGCGAACGCGTTTGATCCCGCTGTAAGCCACCGGGACGAGGAAAGCCGGACCGATAAGGAGCATGAAATGGACTACGACGTAAAGGACCTATCCCTCGCGAACGAGGGGAGGCTGAGGATAGAGTGGGCGGAGCGGGACATGCCCGTGCTGCGCCAGATCAAGGAGCGCTTCGCGGCGGAGAAGCCGCTCGCCGGGGTGAGGGTAGGGGCGTGCCTGCACGTGACCACGGAGACCGCCAACCTCATGGCCACCCTGAAGGCGGGGGGAGCGAAGGTGGCTCTGTGCGCCTCCAACCCCCTCTCCACCCAGGATGACGTGGCCGCCTCCCTGGTCAAGCACGACAAGATCCCCGTCTTCGCCATCCGCGGGGAGAACAACAAGACCTACTATTCACACATAGACTCCGTGCTCGATATCAAGCCGCACGTGACCATGGACGACGGGGCGGACCTCATCTCCACCCTGCACTCCAAGCGCAAGGAGCAGGCGAAGAAGGTGTGGGCAGGGGCGGAAGAGACCACCACCGGGGTCATCCGCCTGCGGGCCATGGCCGAGGACGGCGTGCTCCTCTACCCGGTGATCGCGGTCAACAACGCCAAGACCAAGCACCTCTTCGACAACCGCTTCGGCACCGGACAGTCGACCCTGGACGGCATCCTGCGCGCCACCAACGTCCTCCTGGCTGGCAGGCGCGTGGTCGTCTACGGTTACGGCATGTGCGGACGGGGCGTCGCCTCGCGGGCCCGGGGGCTCGGCGCCCACGTCATCGTGGTGGAGGTCGATCCCCTGCGGGCTCTGGAGGCCGTGATGGAGGGATTCGAGGTGTCGGGTTGCGTGTCCGCGGCGGAGAAAGGGGACCTGTTCATCACCGTGACCGGCGACATCCACGTGCTCAGGGGCGAGCACTTCAAGAGGATGAAGGACGGCGCCATCCTGGCCAACTCCGGCCACTTCAACGTGGAGATAGACATCCCCGCCCTGGAGAAGCTGTCGAAGTCAAGGCGCAGGGTGCGGGAGAACGTCGAGGAGTTTTTGATGAAGGACGGGCGCCGCATCTACCTCCTGGCCGACGGCAGACTGGTCAACCTGGCCGCCGCCGAGGGCCATCCCGCCTCGGTGATGGACATGTCCTTCGCCAACCAGGCCCTGGTGGTGGAGTACGTGAAGGAATGCCACGCCGACCTGGAGAGGGTGGTCTACGACGTGCCGCTGGAGCTGGACGAGGAGATAGCCCGCCTCAAGCTCATCAGCATGGGCGTGGAGATCGACTGCCTCACCCGCGAGCAGGAGCGGTACCTTTGCAGTTGGGACATGGGGACTTGACGGGTCAGGCTTCTTGCCCTTTTGCATTCCACTAAAGACAGCTACCTTCACCTGGGCCGCGTGAATGCAAAATGCAAGACCTGACCCCCAGACAATCAGAGAACGTTGGCCCTGGGAGATCGGGTTTGCTGTGCCGGTCGGGGATCCATTGATCCAACCTCATTCTTACGTAATGGCGACTGGGGCCAGTATAAATGCTGGCCCCAGTCGCTTACGCGATATGGTCCACGAAGCTTTGGCCGCAGACCCGCGGGTTATCATGCGGGCATTGCATCTAATGGCGGACAGGGGCCGGTGGATATCCCCACTCCCAACCTATCTATTAGCATTGAGCACTGGTCGACCTCGCTGAGGAGCGCGGATACGCTGTCGATCTTTTAAAGGTTGTCCTCTTTCCAGCGCAGGTAGATGGATTCGATGTCCAGGGTGGAACGCTTCCCCAGGTATTCGTAACTCGCGTCGAGCCAGCCAGAGGCGGTGCGGTACCCGATGTCGTGCAGGTGTATAAGGAACGCCCATTCCGAGTTGAGCTTGCTGGAGACGCCCAGTTGCTTGAGTTCGTCTTCGGCGTGGATGCGGTGGAAGAGGACGTCCTTGAACTTCTGCCCTTCGAGGCCGGCGGATGAGATGAGCTCCTTCAGGACGGCGATGGCCTTTACCTCCTTGATCAGGCTGGAGTTGAAGGTGATCTCGTTGATGCGGTTGAGGATATCCGGTGCCGTACGGGGGACCTCCTCCCGATAAAGGGGATTGATCTGCACGATGACGATATCGCGGGAGCGGCAGTCGTCCACCAGTGGGAAGAGGGCGGGATTGCCCATGTAGCCGCCGTCCCAGTAAGCCTCGCCGTCTATCTCCACCGCCTGGAAGGCGAAGGGCAGGCAGGCGTAGGCCATGACCATGTCCGCTGTCATCTCCCGGCGGTGGAAGACCTTCTGCTTGCCGGTGCGGACGTTGGTGGCCACCACGAAGACCTTGATACCCTCGGCGTGGCGGACGTGCTCGAAGTCCACGAGGGAGGAGACCAGGTCGCGTAGCGGATTGAGGTTGAAAGGGTTCAACTGGTAGGGAGAGAACATGCGCGACAGGGCATCGAAGAAGATATAACCGGGCGAGAAGTCCAGGGTCCAGCGCCCGAACAGCATGTCCAGCCAGGTGCGCTTGAGGGGTGATAAAGTCCCTGCCCGGCTGACCCCGGACCAGAACCGCTGCAATGCCTGCCGGGCTCCTTCCCTGCCGCCGGTGTCGAAGCCGTCGGCCACTACCACCGCGTTCATGGCGCCCGCGCTGGTACCGCATATGCCCTCGATCTCGATGCGGTCGTCCTCCAGCAGGCGGTCCAGCTCGCCCCAGGTGAACGCCCCGTGCGCCCCGCCCCCCTGCAGGGCCAGGTCAATTCTCTTCGGTTTCGCCATGGTTCCACCTCACCGTCTCTCTGAATGCATTACCGGTCGATGAAAATATTCTTCCCATGATGCGTTGGATATGATGGGGTAAGTGTATATGGGTGGGTTATTATATTGATTGATGGTTGCACGCACGCTCGCCGGAAGAAGAGGTCTACGCATGGAGGGCACTGGTTTCAGGGCGGTTGACTGGCGGGACGGCAGGGTGATCCTGCTGGACCAGACGCGCCTTCCGGGCGAGGAGGTCTACCTGGAGTTGGCGGACTGGCGGGAGGTGGCGGAGGCCATCTCCACCATGAAGGTGCGCGGGGCACCGGCCATCGGCATTGCCGCCGCCTACGGCGTGGTGCTGGCGGCGCAGGCGGGTGGTGGAGCGGAAGAGTTCGCGCATGCCTGCGACGGACTGGCCCGCACGCGCCCCACCGCCGTCAACCTCTCTTGGGCCGTGGAGCGCATGCGCGCCCTGGCCGCGGAGGCCGACCCCGCCGCGCTCGCCGGCGAGCTGCTCGCGGAGGCCGGCCGCATCGCGGCGGAACAGGACGCCGCCGACCGCGCCATCGGAGAGCTGGGAGCCGGCCTGCTGCCCGAAGGGTGCCGCGTCCTCACCCACTGCAACGCCGGAGGGCTCGCCACCTGGTCCTACGGCACCGCCCTGGGGGTGATCAAGGCCGCCTATGCGCGGGGGAAGATCGCCCACGTGTGGGTGGATGAGACGCGGCCGCTGTTGCAGGGAGCCCGCCTCACTGCGTGGGAGCTGCAGCGCGAGGGTGTGCCCTTCTCGGTCATCTGCGATAACATGGCCGGGCACCTCATGTCCCTGGGCGAGGTGGACGCGGTGGTCACCGGCGCGGACCGCATCGCCGCTAACGGCGACAGCGCCAACAAGATCGGCACCTACTCCCTGGCGGTGCTGGCCGCCCACCACCGCCTGCCCTTCTATGTCGCCGCGCCCATGTCCACGCTAGACACAGGCGCCGCGGACGGCTCCGTCATCCCCATCGAGGAGAGAGACGCCGCCGAGGTGACGTCGTGCGGGGGGACGGCAACGGCCCCTGTGGGGGCGGCGGCGCGCAATTTCGCCTTCGACGTCACGCCCGCTGAGCTGATATCGGCTATTATTACGGAAAGAGGGGTGGCACGCCCGCCCTACGGTCCCGCGCTGCGAGGGATGAAGGAGGCTTGAGAGGTGAAGGCGATGATCCTGGCCGCCGGCCTGGGCACGCGCCTGCGTCCCCTCACCGAGGAGATATCCAAGCCCATGGTCCCCATCGTCAACCGTCCGGTGATGGAGCATATCGTCGACCTCCTCGCCCGCCACGGTTTCGACCAGCTTTATGTCAACCTGCACTACCACCCCGATGTCATCACACGGCACTTCGGCAGCGGCGACCGCTGGGGGGTCTCTATCTTCTACTCTTACGAGGAAGAGCTGCTGGGCACGGCGGGCGGGGTGAAGAAGCTGCAGGGGGAACTGGGCGATGACACCTTCCTGGTCATCAGCGGAGACGCCCTCACCGACCTCGACCTCACCGCCCTCTTCGCGTTCCACAAGGCGCACGGACAGCCGGCCACCCTGGTCGTCACCCCGGTCAACGACCCCTCCAAGTACGGCGTGGTCATCACCGAGGAGGACGGCCGCATCACCGGCTTCCAGGAGAAGCCCAGCCGCGAGGAGGCGCTGAGCTTCGTCGCCAACAGCGGCATCTACGTCTTCGAGCCCGGGGTGCTGGAGATGATACCACCCGGTTTCTACGACTTCGGTTCCCAGCTCTTTCCCCGCTTCCTCGCGGAGGGCATCGCGTTCTACGGCTACCGCCACGGGGATTACTGGAACGACGTGGGCAGCATGGAGGAGTACAAGGCGGGCAATTTCGATGCCCTCACCGGCAAGGTGAAGGTCAGGATACCGGGCGTGCGCATAGGCGACGATGTGTGGATAGGGGACGAGACGGTGATTGAGGAGGAAGTGATCATGGTGGGGCCCCTGTGCGTCGGCGCCAACTGCGAGGTGAGGAAGGGCGCCAGGCTCTTCGGGCCGCTGGTGGTGGGGGACCGCACCATCATCGACGAGGGGGCCATCCTCTACCGCGGCATCAAGTGGGGGGACGGGTACATCGGCAAGGACGCCCACCTCCTCGACTCCATCGTGGGCTGGGAGGCGGAGATAGGCAACGGCGCCGCCCTGCTCGCCGACACGGTGGTGGGGCACCGCGCGGTCATCGGCGAGGGCAGCATCATCCACCCCAGCGTGAGCATCATGCCCGGCTCGGTGATCGAGAAGAACCACCACTTCAAGGGGGAACCCGGGGACGGGTAATAGCCCGCCGCAAAGACCGGACGCTCGCCGTTTCCTCCGGGCAGCGTGACCACGTCAGGAGACCTCGCCGCTGCATCGCCGTGGACGCATGCAGTCACCGGCGGCATCCCCCATCCGCCTGCGGTTACCCGCAAAGCCCGGCCGCCCTCCCCGTTGACAAGCGCCCCGCATGGTCTAATATATATAATATGCATAACTTAATAAACTTGAACATAAACGTCCTCATGGAGGTTATCTTCCCCACCCGCTGTTCGGGATGTGGGGCTTACGGCGGTTTTCCGCTATGCCCGCAGTGCAACGCCGCCCTTCCCCTGATAAGGGGCCCGGCCTGCCGCCGTTGCGGCGCCCCGACCCCGCGGGAGACGGACGGGTGCGGCGAGTGTACGCGGCGCGCGAAAGACCTCGATGCTGCGGTCGCTCTGGCCACCTACGAGGAGCCCCTGCGTTCGGTCATCCACAAACTCAAGTACGGCAACGGTTGGAGGCTGGCGCCCCTCCTGGGCGCCATGGCCGCCGTCCGTCTCGCCCCGGCGCTGTCATCACAGCGGACGCTCCTCACCTTCGTGCCCATGCACAAACGCCGCAGGCGGATGCGCGGTTATGACCACGCCGAGAGGCTTGCCCGGGGAGTGGGCAGGGCCCTGGGGATGGAACCCGGACGCCTGCTGGAAAGGGTGCGGGCGACCCCCGCCCAGGCCTCCCTCAGCCACGAGGAAAGACAGAGCAACGTCAAGGGCGCTTTTCGGGCGGTGGGGGAGCGCCTGAACGGTGAGGAGGTCGTCCTGGTGGACGACGTCATGACCACCGGGTGCACGCTCTCCGAATGCGCGGCCGCCCTGAAGGCCCACGGCGCCGGTCGGGTCACCGCCTGCGTGCTGGCGCGGGACCTGCTCGGGTGCACGAGGCCCCGGCCGCGGCAGCGGAAAGGATGACTTCCTGCGAAAGAACCCCCTGTGATATCATTCCTCGCGGGCTGCGGGCGCGAGACGGCGAGGGGACATGTCCGACCTTGAGCGGGATTTCGAGCAGGCACTGGGCAAGATAGCAGGGGGGATGTTCGTCGTCTTCCTCGGCTATATGGCCTCGTCAGTGTTCCATTTTCTGGAACGGCTCGTGCTCTTCCGCGGACTTTCCAAGAACGACTACGGGGTGATGATGCTGGGCGTGGCCATCGTAGAGTTCGCGTTCATCCTCGCGGAACTCGGGCTGCGCTCCGGCTCCCCCCGCTTCATATCCTATTACCGCGGGCAGAAAGACGATGCGCGCGTCAAGGGCACGGTATATGCGACCCTCAAGATAGGAGCCGTATCGAGCTGCGCCTTCGCCCTCGCGCTGTTCTTCTCCGCGGGTTTTTTGGCCAGCCTCTTTGATTCTCAGCAACTGGAGTCCGTACTGCGGGCCTACTCCGTCAGCCTGCCCTTCTACGTCATGGTGATCATACTGTGCAGCGTCTTCAGGGGTTTCGACCGCGTCGGCGTCAAGGCGGTGTTCGAGGACGCCGTGATGTGGGGACTCCTCGCTTTCTTCCTGCTGTTGGCCGTGGCCACGAAGTCCGGGCTGGTCTGGGCGGCCGGGGCCCTGGCGGCGGCCGCGGCGATCACCCTCTTCCTGCTGTTGGTCTATTCGATGCGGGCGTTGCCGCGCCTGTTCGAGACGGTGGCGCCGGTCAGGATGGGAAGGGGCCTGCTCCTGTTCTCGCTCCCCCTGGCCATGGAGGCGACGCTCAACGTCGTGTTGATCTGGGCCGACACCATCATGCTGGGGGCATACAAGACCACAGAGATGGTCGGCGCCTACAATACCGCCGTCCCCTTCGCGACCCTGCTCTCGGTGTTCATGTTCTCGCTCATGTACATATATCTGCCGGTGACCACCAGGCTCCTTTCCGAGGGGAAGAAAAAGCAGATAAGGGGCATCTTCCGCAGCTCGACCAAATGGGCTTTCACCCTCACCCTGCCCCTGCTGCTCATCTACATCCTCTTCCCCCGGCAGCTCATCGTGTTCATCGCCGGGAACGCGTACGAGGAGGCATGGCTCGCGCTGGTCATCATCTCGCTGGGGGTGTTCGTCAACGTCTTCGTGGGCCCGAACGGGGTGACCCTGGTGGCCCTGGGCAAGTCACGCCTGATCCTTTTCGACAGCATTGTGGGGGTGACCGTCAACCTGGCCCTCAACTTCCTGCTCATCCCGGGTTACGGCATAGAGGGAGCGGCATTCGCCACCTTCGCCGCTCTTTTGGTCATCAACGTGCTCAAATCGGTACAGATCTATTGCCTCGAGGGCATACACCCCTTCACCTCCCGCTATCTCAAGCCTGTGCTGCTGGCGGCGCTGGGGGCTCTCGCCACCTACCCCCTCTTCTCCTGGCTGCTATCCGGCAGTAGCTGGTTCCTGGTCCTGCTCTACCCGGTTTACCTGACCGTGGCCCTGCTCATGCTGCTGCTCTCTAGGAGCCTGGAGGCGGAGGACGTCGCGGTCGTCGTCCTCGTCCTCACACGGCTGAAGATCAGGCCCGACCGCGTGAAAAAATCCCTGTCCAGGTTCGTGGGGGGAGAAAGCGGGCGGGACGGCTCTCCCGCCTAGGGAGCGGGCCCGCCGCCCTGCAGTGTCCGCCCCGGGACGTCGTTGTCTTTGACGGCGATGACGTACAGGGAGTCGCCCCTGAGACCCAGGTTGGCCGGCAGCAGAAGCAAGGTGAGCAGGGCATAGGCGGCGATGCCCGGGGCTTTGCGGCGGCAGCGTGCATACACGCTCTCAAACCCCGGGAATACTTTACCAAGACTTTCCAGCAGGCCGGCCGCAGGGGTCACGGTGTAGACCTGCCGGACCGCGAAGCCGTTTTGCGCCAGCAACGCATGCAGGCTGGCCGGCGAGAAGTGCAGGAGGTGCAGCGGGACCTGGAGGGGGAACCACCTGGACCCGAAAAGGCGGAGGAGGTGGCTTGCGGTATTGGGGACCCCGATGATGAGGACCCCATGCGGCCGCAAGATCCTCTCTATCTCCTTCAGCGTCGCATGGGGGTCCCTGGTGTGTTCTAAAACGTGGTTCGCGTAGACGATATCGAAGGACCCGCCCTCGAAGCCCGCGTCCCAGATCTCTCCCGAGAAGATCTTCAGGCCGCGCCTGGAGCCTCGCAGCGCCGCGACAGGCGAGATATCGACGCCCCGTGCGTCGAGCCCCACCTCCTGCCACAAGGCCATCTGGTCTCCGGCGCCACAACCCAGGTCCAGGATGTGGCGGCCGGGAAAGAAAAGCGGCACCATCTGGGGGACGTTTCTCATCAGCCCGAAGAGGAGCTTCTCCACCAGGACGGTTTTCCCGGACCCGGTCCGGCGCAGAAAAAACAGGGACAGCACCAGCGCTCTTGCCACGTGTCTCCACCAGGGCAGGCTTTCCAGGCTGAGGGACGTGAAGGAATAATAGTCGCCCCCATAGAAGCCCAGGGTTTCGGCTTCGCTCGGCAAGGGGTGGGTGAAGACGACGCCGCAGCCGCCGCATTCGTACAGCCGGTATCCTCCAAAATAGTTTTCTTCCGCCTTGAGCAGCGGGAACAGGCCAACTTCCGCCGATAGGCAGACAGGACATCGGCGCTCCACTTCTCACCGCCCTGACAGCCGGGAGCAGGCAGAAACCAGCCCCCCTCGAGAGACTGTGTGCCGCTGCCGGTATCGCCCTGTCATCGGTACTCCTGCGGTGGCCGCATCGCCGTTTAACCCCACATTATGCTGGCATTATACCATCGCTGCGCAAGCCGGGCCGCGTCCTTCATGTCTTCTTTTTCTTACTGCGGTCGGTGTTGCTGTATTATCATATGAGCATCGAGCTTGCGAGGCTCAACCGGCACGGGCTGGATAAGGGCGATTCAGCAGAGGGGGGCATTTGGAGCCCGATATCAGCGTAGTGGCGCTCAACTACAATACCAGGGATCTGTTGCGGGCCTGCCTGTACTCCGTGCTGGAGTGCACGGGTGAGCTCGAGCTCGAGCTCATCGTGGTGGACAACGCCTCCCGGGATGGGTCGGCGCTCATGGTCGGAGAAGAGTTCCCTGACGTTAAGCTGATCGCTAACGACCGCAACCTGGGTTACGCGCGCGGGACGAACGCGGGTATCAGGGCGTCCTCCGCACCCTACGTGCTGTTGCTGAAACCGGAAACGGTGGTCTCTGGCCGCGCCCTCCGGCTCATGCGCGACTATCTCGAAGCGCACCCGGAGGTCGCGATGGTGGGGCCCAGGCTGGTGGACGGGGACGGAGTGCATCAACAGAGCTGCCATTATTTCACCGTGCTCGCCTGGAAACACGCCCTGCGTTACCTGCTCGTCCTCCTGGGCGGCCCCGGATCGAGCGTCTTCGGGCTCTCCACCGATCCGGGCGACAAAGGCAATGGCCCCGTGGAGGTGGACTGGGTCTACGGTGCCTGTGCGCTGGTGCGCAGGGAAGTGCTGGATGATGTGGGCATGCTGGACGAGAACATCTTCCTGTACGGGGAGGACATGGACCTGTGCTTCAGGATGGCCAGAGCGGGATGGAAGACCGTCTACCTGCCCCAGGCGGAGATCATCCATTACGGCAACCAATCCTGCAAACATGTATATGGAGAGACGCGCAGCCTCAGGAGGGCCAGAGCCCGTATAGAAGTGATAGATTATTTCCAGCGCAAGCATTTCGGCGCTGCTCATTCGTATATCATAAGGGCTCTCATGTGCGGGGGCTCCCTGGCGGCGGCGGCGTCTCTGGGCTCGTTGTACCTTTTCGGCGGCAGGGACCCCGACACCGGCGCCAGGAGCGTCTACGCGGCGAAGGTCGCCGTCGCCTGTCTCGAGAGCATGCTGTTCAAGCCGGGCGCACCTAGGGCTGCCGTGGAGGGAAGGTCATATATATGCGGGCGCTGGTCATGATCCTCGCCCACAACGAGGAGAACAGCATAGGCGATGTCATCGCCGAGGTGCGGTCCGGCGTGCAGGCCGACGTGCTGGTGGTGGACGACGGCAGCGACGACAATACGCGGGAAAAAGCGCTGGAGGCCGGAGCGCGATGCGTGTCCCTCGCCTTCAACGCGGGCATAGGGGTTGCGGAGCAGACCGGCTTCCAGGTGGCGGACAATGAAGGCTATGACCTCGTGGTCAGGATGGACGGAGACGGTCAGCACGATCCCGCGGGCGTCCCGCTCTTCATAGCCTCCCTGAACGAGGGCCGGGCAGACCTCGTCATCGGAAGCCGCTATCTCTACGGCCGCGGCGGCGAGGGCTTAAACATAAGGGTCATCGGCAACCGCTTCCTGTCCTGGCTGGTCAGCCAGCTCACTGACTACTGCATCACCGACGCCACCTGTGGGTTCCGGGGATACGCCCGCCCGGCCATCGAGGCCTTCGCCGACGATTACCCGGATGACTTCCCGGAAGTGGAGGCGCTGATGATGTGCCACCACAGGGGTTTCAGGGTCGAGGAGATATCCATCGATTCACTGCGGCGCCAGAGCGGGGAATCGGTCATCAATGCGGGCGTCGCCGTGTACTACATGTGCAAGGTCACCCTGGCCGTGGCCATAAGCGGCCTTAGGAAGAGACGACAGGCGGGATAGCGGGAAGATGGGAGGGAAACCGTCTTGAACTGGAACATCACCATTACCGGTATAGTCGTGGGGGTGTTGATGATCGCCCTCGTCCTCGAGCTGGTGAGAAGGAGGTCGCTGGGGGAGCGCTACGCTCTGCTCTGGCTGCTCCTGGCATTGGCCATCATAGTGCTCAGCGCCTGGCCCGCGCTCCTGCAGAGGCTGGCCGACCTGCTGAAGATATACTATCCGCCCTCGATCATCTTCGGGCTCGCCTTTGTCTTCATCTTCGCCATCATGATACATTTCTCATCGGTCTTGAGCAGGCACGGCAAGGGCTACAACAGGATGGTCCAGAGGCTCGCGGTCCTGGAGGAGAAAGTGCTGAGCCTGACGGAAGGCGGGTGCGCGGAGGAGAACGGGGATGATGAGGAAGATGTCGACGCCCAGGGCGGCTGATAGCGGAGGCGGACCGCCGGTGAGAGAAAGCGCCTGGCGCAGAGGGGCCAGTGGACTCGACCCCTATACCGGGGCACTGCTGGCGCTCATCCTGGTGATGTGCATCCTGTACACGGCCTTTTTCTTCGGAGCGGACCTGCCCTTCCGCAAGGCCAGTGCCGACACCTTCCCCCACATGGGCCTGCTGCGCACGGTCGAGGACCGCATGGGGCTGGGCGAGGAACTCGACCCGGACTTGATCCCCGGTCTCTACAGCGGGAACGAGCGCAGCGGCATCAACTACGTGGCCATGGCGCTCATCGCCTCCCTGCCCGGAGCGTCCAGCTTCACCGCGCTGTATATCCTCGGCCTGTTCGGCATCGCCGTGTTCCTCTCGGGCATCTTCATCCTCGCCCGCACCCTCTCCGGTTCCTGCCGCGTTGCCTTCCTGGCGGCCGTTTTCTCCCTCGTCCTGTGCAGTACAGAAGCGGTGGTCAGGGGCAGCTCCTTCTCTTTCGTGGAGGTCCTGGCCTGCGCCCATTATGCTTCCGTTGTGTCCATCGGGCTGATGATGCTGGCCCTCTCCCTAAACATCCGCTACCTGGCGGAGGGGGACTGGAGACATTACATCCTGCAACTCGTGCTGGCGGCGCTCGCCTTCAACATCCATCTGCTCACCGGCATTATGTACTTCCTCGTCCTGCTCATACTGGTGGCCGTCAACGCCGCCTGGGACAGGCGCCTCTCCCGCCGCCACCTCCTGCTTTTGTCGCTTATCCCCGCCACACTCCTTCTCGTCTCCCTGTGGCCCCTCTACCACTGGTGGGTGATCCTCAAGGAGGGGGACGTGGTGCTTGAGGGGCCTTACAAGTACTACTCCACGTTCGACTTCGTCTTCCAGTCCTCGGTCATCTTCTTCATCGGGCTCCCCTTCCTGTTCAAGAAGGAGCGCGGGAGGGTTTTCCTGCTCGCCTGGACGCTCATCTTCGCGCTCATCTCCGTGTCCTTCCTTTTGCCGCTGAGCGTGGCCTTCCACTGGAGGTTCGCGTTCGTGGTGCGCGTACCCCTGGTGATCGGCCTGGCCATGGGGGTGGGCTTGGACATCTGGAGGCTTCGTCGCTGGAGGGCTTTCGCCATCCCCGTGATCCTGGGTATCGTCGGGGTGTTCGTCGTCGCCTCGATGGTCATAAACGTGCAGCGGTTCAAAAAGGTCATGCACGGCAACGACCTCGAGGCGGTGGAGGAGTTCGCCGATTCGGGGGAGGGGGGCATGAACCTGGTGGCCCAGCCGAAGCAGGGGTGCGTTCTGATGGGCATATCCGACTACAGCGTATATTCGGTCCCGACGGCGCGCGACGAGAGGAACGAGCGCCTGCTGGAGCTGTACTATACGCCCGTTATGGGGGAATGGGAGGGGTTCCTGCGGGAATACGGGTTCCAGCGGGTGCTGGTTAACCGCTCGCCTTCCCTTGCCGGCACGGCGCTGCTGCTGAACGGCACGCTATTGGAGAGGAACGAGGGTTTCGACCTCTACGGCGTGGACCCGGATGCCCTGGACACGGAGATCGTCCAGAGAATAAAGGACCGCAAGCTCGAGCGGAGCGAGACCGCCGGAGGCTTTTTCCGCTTCGACGACTGGGCTTACTTCCAGCAGGCCGGAAAGGGCATGATCGGCATCGAGCGGGCGGAGGGGGACGGCGAGACGGGCGAGCCATATATGCTTTTCAGCTCGGACGCTCCGGGCGGGGAACTCGTCCTCGCCAACCGCGGCTATATCGAGGTGGACCCAAACGTGCGCTACAGGATCGATGTAGATTATCGCATGCCGCCGGAGGCGGGGCGGTTATACCTGCTCCTCTACCAGTACAGCGAGGCCTCCCCCGAGGGAGAGGTCGCGTACGAAAGAAAGAAGGTCTTCGGGGAGCCCGGGGCATGGACGCAGAGGAGGTTCATCGTGGGTCCGGGGAGCGACCCCAGGGCGAGATTCGTTCTCAGCGAAGAGACCAGGTACGTGAAGATAGGCTTGCTGGTTTGTTTCGAATCCGCAGGTCAGATGGGCCTGCGCCTGCTGAATTTCTCGTCCGCAAGGGTGGCTCTAGACCGGGAAAACCCGTAAGGCCATATGGCGGGACCCACCCGGCCTTGAGGCCGCGCGACCTCGCGCCGCCCGTGAGGCAGGCTGTATTTACCGCTCTCTCCGCGATGGCCGTTCAGAAGTAGAGTACCTCCCGTAAGGGCTGAAAATCGAAGGCATCCAGGAGCTTTCCCAGTTTGTCCAGGGCCTTCCCGACCCCGTAGAAGAGGGCGAACCGCGACAGCGGGTCGATGCCCGCGGGGATATCGCTCAGGGGGCGGATATCGCGGGGGTGGATATAGATGACCGCCGGCCTTTCCTCCAGGACCTTGCGCAAGAGAAAGACTACCAGCCACATGGGCTCAAACCTCAGGTAAACCCCACCGCACAAGGGGATACTCACGAGCCGTCCGCGGTAGACGGTCAAGGGGAATTCCACCAGGCTTCCCCCGCCGGAGGTCCCTTCACCGTGCGGCGTATAAGGAGCGAGCGGAGCGCCGGGACAGCCGTACAGGGGCGTGCGCATGGGGAATACGCTGGAACTGTAGCGGTAACCCAGGTCCTTTTCCAGCGTGTGGTGGAGCCAGGGCGTATCGTGCCCGGCCGAGCAATTGGCGGCGCGGAAACCAAGCGGCCTCTCGCCGCAGATAGAGGCGAGGATTTCGACGGTCTTGCTCTCGCTGCGGATGAACTCCCCGCGCGTGGTCTCACGCAGGTTCTTGTGCTCGTACCCGTGGGACCCTATCTCGTGGCCTGCGGCGCAGATCTTCTCCACCAGCCCGGGGTCCCGCTCGGCCAGCGAGCCGAGGACGAAAAAGGTCGCGCGCGCGTTCTTCTCTTCCAGGAGAGCGAGCAGGTCACCGACGGCGGGCGTCACAATATCCTCGTGGCCCTCGTAGTCTTTCCGGGGCAGGTCTCCGGCCCACCACGGCTCGACGTCTACGCTGAGAGCTATCCCGTGCATGCCTGCCTCCCGCTGCCGCGCTTATCGGCTCTCCCGGCGGGTCGCTCGTGATCACGCGCACGCGAGAATATTAGCACCTTGGCCGCGCGCGCGGAACCGGCCCGCCAGCCGGTAGCGGTCAGACGAAAACCTCCGCGAGCGCCCAGGCGATGACCACCGAGATCAAGGGCGCCACCGCCCATACCACGGCCGCCCTGCGCGCGGCGGGATTGCGCAGCATGAAGGCGTGGCCGTTCTTGACCACGCCGATGGCGAAGATGGCCCCCAGCTTGATCTGCACCTCCGAGGCGGGCATACCGAGCCCGCTGGCCAGGAGCAGGAGGGAGGCGCCCACGAGACTCACCAGGGTGGCGCTGAGCACGCCCAGGGGGCTGATCTCCTTGCCCGCCGTCTCCAGGTTGCCGAAGCCCAGGGCGGCCGCGCCCATGCCGAAAAACGGGGCCAGGAAAAGGGTGGCGGTCAGGGCACCGGCGACGCTCGCCCCCGCCAGCGGGCCCGATGCGTTGGCCACGTTGTTCGACCCTATGGAGAAGGCGGCGTAACAGGAAGAGGCGATGACGAACGTCTGCAACAGGCGGTAACGGCGCATGACGTTCTGTGCCAGGACGTAATGGCGCAGGCGCGGATACAGCCACTTGCCCAGCACCAGGGTGATGACATAGGCGGCGAGGGGCAGGATGAACCACAAGGGGACCATCAGCCTGAAGGAGGAACCGCTGAGCCTGCCCACGGATATGCCCACTCCCACCAGTGACCCCACCGTTACCTGGCTCGTGGATTGGGGGATCTTGAGAAGGTTGGCGAGAAAAAGGGTGATGGTGGCCGAGGTGATGACGACCAGAGCGACCTTCACGTCGGTGTAGCTGGCGGGGATGATGTCGTGCGAGATGGTCTCCGCGACCCTGCCCCCGGCCACCACCGCCCCCAGGAGTACGAAGAGAGAGAAAAAGGCGACCGCCTGAAAGCGGTTGAGGAAGCCTGCCCCGTAGGAAGCGGCCATGGAGGGCGCGAAGCCGCTGGCGCCCATATTCATGGCGAAGAAGGAGACGAGGATGACGAGCAATGCCGTCTGCACCCGGGTCCTACCTCCTCCCGCCGGGAAAAAGTCCTCAAAGGAGAGGACCTACCTCCTGGCCCTGTGGTTTATACTCGAAAAACCGAGCGGCAGTTCACTTTGCGGTGGTAAAAACTGCGCGCGCAACGAGCCGGTTTCAATGATTAGATATAATAATATATAATTAGCCGGAATTGAACGAAAGGTCGGGTGTCAGAGAAAGATGAAGAAGAAAGAGCAGGAGAGCAAGTTCACCTCGGTCTCCATCCCTACCCCACTCTTCGAGAAGGTAAGGAAGCGCATCGAGGGGACCGGTTTCACCTCCGTGTCCAGCTACGTAGTGTACGTGCTGCGCGAGGTACTCGCGGAGGACGCGGTGGATGAAAAAGAGGCCTTCTCCCGGGAAGACGAGGAGAGGGTAAAGGAACGTCTGCGCTCCCTGGGGTACCTGGACTGAGGAGGAGACGATGCCGTTGCCGCACGGCGGTCGCCTGGTCGACCGCATGATCCCTGACGCGGACAGGGAGGAAGCCGTGGCGGAAGCCCGCGGCCTGAAGAGCCTGCGCCTGGACACGGAGCAGGCCCGCGAGGTGGAGAACATCGCCCAGGGGATCTACAGCCCCATCGGGGGATTCCTGCGACGGGAGGAATACGCGAGCGTGCTCGAGCACGCTCGCCTCCCGGGCGACGTGCCCTGGGCCTTACCGATCGTGCTGGACCTCCCGCCGGACAGCGGGGTAGAAGAGGGAGACCGGCTGGCTTTGTGGGAGACGGATGACGGGCCCCTGGCGGTGATGGAGGTGGAGGAGATGTATCCCCTCGACCGCGCCCGCCACGACACGCTCGTCTACGGCACCGAAGATATCTCACACCCCGGGGTGGCCAAGACCGCGGCCATGGGGGACCTTCTGGCGGGCGGACCCATCACCCTGCTGCGGCTGACGCCAAGCCCCTTCGAGAGGTACCGGCTTAGCCCGCGCGAGACCAGGGTGCTCTTCCGCGAACTGGGCTGGAGGCAGGTGGTGGGCTTCCAGACGCGCAACGTCCCCCACCTCGGCCACGAGTATGTGCAGAAGACCGCCCTCACCTTCGCCGACGGGCTGTTCATCAACCCGGTCATCGGCAAGAAGAAGAAGGGTGATTTCACCGACGAGGCCATCCTGGCCACCTACCAGACCCTCATCGACAACTACTACCTCAAGGAGAGGTCGGTCATGGCCATCCTGCAGTACGAGATGCGCTACGCGGGTCCGCGCGAGGCCATACACCATGCCATTATGCGCAAGAACTTCGGCTGCACCCACTTCATCGTGGGAAGGGACCATGCCGGGGTGGGCGATTTCTACCACCCCTTCGCCGCTCAGGAGATATTCGGCGAGTTCCCTGACCTCGGCATCGTGCCGGTGTTCTTCAACACCTTCTCTTACTGCCTGCGCTGCGGCGGGGTGGTCAACGAGAAGATCTGCCCCCATGGCCCCGAGGACCAGGTGGGTTTCTCCGGCACCCGCATGCGGGAGCTCATCATGGAGGGCAAGGTGCCCCCGCCGGAGATGCTACGGCCGGAGGTTGCCGAGGTGCTCCTGGCCATCAGCGACCCCTTCGTGGAGTGAGCCATGGCCGGCGGCAAGAGGCTTGTCATCATCGGGCTGGACTGCGCATCGCCGCGCCTGCTCTTCCACGCCTATCCGGGCATGCTGCCCAACCTGGAAAGGCTGTGCGAGAACGGCTGGTGGGGGGAGGTGGAATCGTGCATCCCCCCCATCACCGTGCCCGCATGGATGGTCATGTTCACCGGGAGGGAGCCGGGGGAGTTGGGCATGTACGGCTTCCGCAACCGCGTGCCGGGCACCTACAACGATACCAGGGTGGCGGACTCCACTTCGCGGCACGTCCCCGCCCTGTGGGACAAGGCCGGCGAGGCGGGGCTGCGCAGCTGCCTCATGGGAGTCCCCCCTTCCTACCCGCCCTTCGAGGTGAAGGGCGATCTCATCTCCTGTTTCCTCACCCCCGGCACCGACCGGCCGTACACCTTTCCGCGCGGCCTGGCGGTGGAGCTGGAGGAGCAGGAGTTGATCTACGTGCCGGACGTTCCCTTCCGCAAGGAGAATAAAGCCGATATCCTGGCGAGCCTGCGCGAGATGACCGCGGGGCACTTCGAGATAGCCTGTTACCTTGCGGAGGAGCATCCCTGGGACCTCTTCGTCATGGTCGAGATAGGCCTGGACCGCGTCCAGCACGCCTTCTGGAGGTATCAGGACCCCACCCACCACCTCTACGAGGCCGGCACGCCTTACACCCACGCCCTGCGCGACTATTACCGCCTGCTGGACCAGGGCATCGGGGATCTGCTGCAGGCCTGCGGCCCCGATACGTCCGTGGCCGTGGTTTCCGACCACGGCGCCAAGGGCATGAAGGGCGCCTTCTGCGTGAATCAGTGGCTGGCGGAACATGGTTACCTCACCCTGAGGGATGAGGTGGAGCGGGGCACCAGGCTGGAGGACGCCCCGGTGGACTGGTCCAGGACGAAGGCCTGGGGCTGGGGAGGTTATTACGCCCGCGTATTCCTTAACGTCGAGGGGAGGGAGCCGCAGGGGGTGATCCCTGCGCGGGACTTCGAGGCCGAGGTAAAGAAGCTGGCGGAGGAGATACGGGGCATCAGGGGACCGCAGGGCGAAGAGTGGGCGACGCGCGCGGTGACGCCCGGCGAGACCTACAGGCATGCCGAGGGGGACGTTCCCGACCTCATGGTGTTCTTCGACGACCTTTCCTGGAGGGCGGCGGGTACCATGGGCCACCCCTCCATGTACCTGGAGGAGAACGACACCGGGCCGGACGACGCAGTGCACGACTGGAGAGGTGTGGGCATATTCTACCATCCCCACGAGGACATGCGCGAGAAGATCGACCGGGACTTCCTCCGCATACAGGAGCTGTACGGGATCTACGGAGAGATGCTGGGTATCGAGGTGTGATCTATCAACGGAGGTAAGCATATGGAGAAGGGATTCGTGGTCTGGCTCACCGGCCTTCCGGCTTCGGGAAAGACCACCGTGGCCGTGGACCTGGAGAAGAGGCTGCGCGATAGGGGCCTGCGGGTGGAGGTCATGGACGGCGACGAGGTGAGAAAAGGTCTCAGCCGGGACCTCGGCTTCAGCAAGGAGGACCGGGAGATACACGCCATGCGCGTCGCTTACGTGAGCAAGCTGCTCTCACGCAACGGCGTGGCGGTGATCGTGGCCCTCATCTCCCCCTACCGCTCTTTCCGCGCGGCCATAAGAAAGGATATCGACGACTTCATCGAGGTCTTCGTGCGCTGCCCGGTGGAGGAATGCGCCAAGCGCGACCCCAAGGGCCTCTACGCCAAAGCCCTGGCAGGCGAGATCAAGGATTTCACCGGCGTGGATGACCCCTACGAGGACCCGGAGAACCCCGAACTGGTCCTGGACACCTACGCCGAGGAGACCTCCGAGAGCGTGAACAAGGTCCTGGACTGGCTTTCGGTGCACGGGTATCTCGACGGTTCATCTTGACAGTAAGGGGTCAGGTCTTGTTTTTTGGATACCACGGTATTTTGCCTGTTGGCACATGCGGTTTTGCAGCACGAAACAAAGACCTGACCCCTTACTGTCTTATAAACGTCGGCCCTGGAAGATGTGCGTGTCTCAGGCGATAGGTATGGCCATGCATCGTGACGAAGGTCCGAGGTAATGGCGACTGGGGCCAGCATAAATGCTGGCCCCAATGGCTCCAGCGCTACGCGTCGCTTGCCGCGAACGTTGGGGAGGCCGGTAGGGGTATAATGGAACCAGAAGGCTTCGGCCCGGGTCTGTGGTTGAAAGTCGATGCCAGCCGCAGGCGAAGCGACCCACGTAAGCCAACTCTTGGTTGGTGAGCATGGTGCGGCTTAGGGGTAAGACCTGCCCGGCTTTAAAGCCGGAGAAGCGCATTAGTGGCGTACGGGCGAAGTCCCCAGAGGATCCCGTGAGCTGCGAGACGCTCAGCAGGCGAGTGTGGGGTAAAAGACCAGGTCAGCCGGGTTTCGAAGCCTTCTACTATAGGAGGCCAGCCCTGGCCCTTTTGTTGGCGGGGGGCTGAACGTATGCTAGGCTTATGCGAGTCGAGCGTGAAAGCGCCGGGTTAAGGCCCGGGGCCGGTAGTTACCGTCATAAAGGTCCTGAACAAGGCCCATACCGCACCTGAACCTGGTATGGGCTTTTTAGCGGAAAGGAGGGGAGCGGGCGCGATGCAGATCATCGTCAAGGGCAAGAACCTGGAGGTCACGGAGGCGCTGCGCAAATATGCTCTGGAAAAGGTCGGCAGGGTCGAGAAATACCTGGACAACATCCAGAAGACGGAGATAGAGATGAGCGTGGAAAGAAACCCGAAGATACAGGAGAACCAGGTTGTGGAGGTTACCATATTCTCGAGCGGGCCTATAATCAGGGCCAAGGAGTCGGCCGTTGACATGTACCAGGCCATCGACATGGTCATGAACAAACTGGAGCGGCAGGCGCGCAGGGTCAAGACGAAGATGATCCATCGCTCGCATCATGCCAGGAACCCCTTCAAGGGATCGGCCTTGAGCGAGGAGGAGAAGCCGGAAGAGCCGATGATCGTGAAGACCAAGAGCTTTCCCCTCAAGCCCATGACCCCCGAGGAGGCCTGCCTGCAGATGGACCTTCTGGGCCATGACTTCTTCGTTTTCATCAACGCCGAGACGGAGGATACCAACGTGGTTTATAGAAGAAAAGATGGGGACTACGGCTTGATCGAGCCGGGAGGATGATATGCGCAAGTTCATGGACATGGTGCGCCAGCTGCTCGACTACATCGTCAGGCGCGGGGCGTCCATGCGCCTGTGACTGGCGCAGCGAGGAAGGACGGCCATGGATAAAAGGGTTATGGCACTGGCTTCCCTGGGGTTGGCGGGGGCGCTTGGGATAATACTCTACCTTACGCTGGCGGGAAACCAGCCGGTTTTCTGGTTCTCGGTGCTCCTCCTCGGGATCCTGGTGGTCATCTGCGAGACCCTGGGCGAGCACATGGCCTCTGGAGGGAGGTCCACCTACGGCATCATCGCCCTCTTCGCTGCCATAGCCGCTCTCAACACTCCCTCGGCGATGATCGTGGCCCTGGCCGCTGCCTTCCACCTGGGCCTGGCCAAACGCAGGGACGACGTCTGGGAGATGACCGCAAGCGCGGCATTTTATGCCCTCTGCACTTTTATGGCGGCCGTGGTGTACCATGCCCTTGGCGGCGCGACGCGGGCCTTCACCACCTCGAACGCTCTTCGCTCCCTGCCGGCGCTGCTGGTGGCGGCGGCCGTTTTCTGGGTCGTGAACACCCTGCTGGTGGCGGCGGCGCTGCGCTGGTCCAGGGGTTCTGACCCCGTTGCTTTCCTCAAGGGCGATGCACTGAGACTTCTGCCCAATCAGATCATTTATGCGCTGGTGGGGATGGGCATGGGCATCATCTACGCCCAGAACGCCTTTCACGAGATGCTCGACGCCCAGGGCGCCATGGTTCTGGACAGCTTCGGAAACCCGGTTATCCTGGGCACGCTGGCCGAGTCCCTGCGCGGCATCTTCGCCGTATCCGCACTCATGGCGGTACTCGGCGTGGCATGGTATTTCAGCGGCAAGAACATCGAACTCCTGGAGGCCTACGACCACAGCATTGAGACGCTGGCCACCCACCTGGAGAAGCGCGAGCCGTACCTAGACGGGCACGCGGTGCGGGTGGCGCAGAACGCGGCCCTCATCGCTGAACGCA
>CAYPZH010000003.1:46193-47561 GCA_964415205.1 uncultured Actinomycetota bacterium
GTTTTCCCGTTTACGAGGTGAACCGTCTGCGCCATACCGCGCTCCTGCACGACCTGGGCAGGCCCGCCATCCCCCGCGAGATCCTGTTGCAGCCATCGCCGCTTAGCGAAGAGGAGTTCGAACGCGTCAAGATGCACCCCTTAGAGGGCGCTTCGCGCCTGGAGGAGGTCGAGTACCTCGCCGACATGGCCGAGGCGGTACGCCACCATCACGAATACTACGATGGAGGCGGATACATCGACCATCTCTCAGGCGACACCATCCCCCTGACAGCGCGCATCATAGCTGTGGCCGATGCGTACGACTCCATGTGTCACCGCAGGCCCTGGAGGGACGCCAAGGGTCACGACATGGCCTTGGCGGAGCTGCGTGAGAACAGCGGCAGGCAGTTCGACCCAGAGGTCGTCGAGGCCTTCATCGCCGTACTGGAGGAAGCCGCTGCGGCGAAGCGGACCGAGGCGGCGCCGCCGGCAGCCGAGGAGCCCAGGGAGAGCGCGGCCGAGCCGGTGGCCGGGAAGGCGAAGCCCGCTAGCCGCAGGAAGAGCAAGCGCGAGGAGATGCTGCGCGAGCGCCGCGAAAAGCGCGAACGCATGGAGCGGGAAGCCCTGCGCGGCTTGGAGGAGGGGGATGTCGGGGCCATGCCTCCGCAACAGACCGATGCGGGGGGAGAGCCGTCCGGGGGTGTGGTTGAGCCTGGTCCCGAAGAAGGCGGAGGAGGTGCGGCGCGATGAACGAGAAACGCATGAAGGCGCTGCGGTACGTCTCCTTGGCGCTCTTCCTGGTGACCCTGGGGGTTTGCGTCCCCTTCTTCTTCGCCAGGCTTGGCGACCTGGATCCGGCACGCACCTTCGGGCTCGTGGCCGTCCTTGCCTTTTGCGAGACCTGGAGGGTGCAGTTCCCCTGGGGCAGACCGTTACGCCTGGGCATGGCGGCCATCCTCTGCATCATAGCCATACGGCCCGTCCCCGAGGTGGTCTTCATCTTCCTCTTGGGCAGCTTGCTGGGCCGTGCCTTCTCGCGCTTGCTGCGCTCGGGTGAAGGGGATTTTCTGCACATAGTGCAGCGTACGTATATCGTGGCCCTGGCCGGGGTGGTCTATCAGTTCATAGCCAACCTGGGGTGGGGGGCGGCGTGGAACCCCTATCCCGCCGCCCTTTACGGCCCGGGCCCCGCCGTCCTGGAACCGGCCTTGGAGTTCCATACCTATTACAACGCGGTGGTGCTGCAGCGGGCGCTGGTATTTCCCATCGCCTTCCTCGTCATGGCCCTGGGGATGATCCTGGCATATAGGATAAAAAAATCTTTGTTCACACCGTTTTTTTGGGGGCAAAATGGGTTAAAAACATCCCCCCAACCGGGGGCCACACC
>CAYPZH010000004.1:0-20407 GCA_964415205.1 uncultured Actinomycetota bacterium
ACAAGTGCGCGTGGCTGGCCGACACCGGCAGGCCCTACCACGTCGAGGCGACCATGGCCGGGCTTTACGCCTCCCAGATGGCCCTCGACGCAGCCACCGTGGGCATGGAGATATTCGGCGGCTACGGGGTGACCATGGAGGCGGACATCCAGCGCTACTGGCGCGACTCGCAGCAGATGGTCTTCAGCCCCTTGTCCAACGAGATGAGCAAGAACTTCATCGCGCAGTGCTACGGCCTGCCCAAGTCTTTCTAGACTGCAGCGCGTAGGACGTGGGGTTCAGGTGTATTGGAAAGGCCGGGGCCGGGACCTCGGCTCAGGAGGCAGGGGGGCCTGATGGATTACGACATCCTTTTCGAGCCGTTTCAGATCGGTGACGTGAAGCTGAAGAACCGCGTGGTCATGGCGCCGATGAACATGGTCTATTCCGACGCGGACGGCTACAACTCGGAACAGTGGCTGGCCTGGTACGCCGCCCGTGCCAAGGGGGGCTTCGGGCTGATCATCACCGACGCCACCGTGGTAAATCCCTATCCCTGGCGGGGGTCCGACCACCTCAATACCCATCTCTTCACCGACGAGAGATACGGGCGCAGGCTGGGCGAGATGGCGGACAACATCCACGCTTTCGGGGCCAAGGTCTTCATCCAGCTCTCCCCGGGCTTCGGCCGCCAGGGCCATGTAGCGGCGTCCACTCCCCACCTGGCCGCCGGAGCGCCTTCCCCCATACCCATGCGCATCGACCTGCGCAACCTCAACAAGGGATGGGAGAAACAGCTGAAACGCCTCGCCCCGAAGCTCCTGAAGGACCTGGGCGGCCTGGACAATATACGTGCCATGAACGACAAACAGTACGCCGAGCTCGAGAAGGTATTGGAGCAGGTGCTGCTGAACGAGGACCCCTCCCTGCTCAAGGTGTGGAAGGGCGAGGTGCCGCGGGAGCTCTGCATAGACGAGATAGTATTCCTGGAGGAGAAGATGGCGGAGATGAGCGCCGAGGCGCTGCGCTACGGTTTCGACGGCGTGGAACTCCACAGCCCCCACGGCTACCTCATCCACGAGTTCCTCTCCAGCCGGTCCAATAAGAGGACGGACGAATACGGCGGGAGCCCGGAGAACCGCGCCCGCTTCCTCCTCAACATCATCCGCAAGATAAGGGCGCGCATCGGTCCCGACCGGGTGCTGGGGGCACGCTTCTCCGGCGACGAACTCATGCCCGAAGGGGTGACCCACGAGGAGATGAAGCAGTTCGTGGCCATGGCCGCGCGGGAGGGCTTGACCTACGTGAGTATCTCCCAGGGTAGCTACGAGAACCCGGCGGCATTCGAACCGGACGGCGAGGGGGAGATGCTCAAGTACGCTCCCGGCTTCAAGGAGGCCTCCGGCCTGCCGGTGATGACCCCCACCTTCAAGACCCCGCGCGTGGCCGCCAGGGCGCTGAGCGACGGGGTCACCGACCTGGTCATGCTGGGACGCCAGGCCATCGCCGACCCCTTCTGGCCTGCCAAGGTCAAGGCCGGACGCGTGCAGGATATCGTGAAGTGCACGCGCTGCAACAACTGTCTCATGAACCTCTTCGAGCACAAGTGGCTGCGCTGCAGCGTCAACCCCACCGCGGGATTCGAGAGATACATCCCCGAGCTGTGGCGCGTGAACGCACCGGCGGTCAAGGGCAAGGTGGAGAGATTCATGGCCAGGGCGGAAGGCCTGCCGCTTATATAGGCGTTTATCACAACCAGGAAGGAGAGAAGAGATGATCACCCTAGGAGATATCCCCAGGAAGCACTCCCGCCTCGACCCCGACAAGGAATGCATGGTCTGCGACGAGGTCAGGCTGACCTGGAAGCAGCTGAACGAAAGGGTCAACCGTCTCGCCAACGGCCTGGCGGGGATGGGGGTGGAGAAGGGCACCAAGGTGGCTACCCTGGCCCTCAACTGCCACCGCCTCGTCGAGATCTACTACGCCACTTCCAAGCTGGGGGCGGTAGCCGTCCCCCTGAACTTCCGGCTGGCCCCGGACGAGCTGGTATACGTCATCAACCACTCCGACGCCGAGGTGCTCATCGTGGACCAAAACACCATCGAGATGGCCGAGGGGTTCCTTGACCGCCTCGAGAACATCCGTGAGCGCATCGTCTTCCGGACCGCGGCGGAGGGGTGGCGGGACTACGAGGAACTGCTTGCGGCATCCTCCGACGCCGAGCCCGAGGTCGACGTGTCCGAGGACGACCTCTGCCACCTGCAGTACACCGGCGGCACCACCGGCCTGCCCAAGGGGGTGATGATCACGCACCGCAACTACCTGACCACGGCCATCGGCATGGGATTGGCCTTGGAGTTCCAGCCCCATTACGCCACCCTGCAGGTCCTGCCCATCTTCCACACCGCGTGGTGGCCGGTGCTCCTCCACCACCTCGCCGGCTGCCGGGCGGTCATCTCCCCGCGCTTCGACTTCGCCGAGATCCTGGCCACGGCGGAGAGGGAGAAGGTGACCCACATAAACATGGTCCCGGTGCTCTTCTCCTGGCTGCTGGATTTCCCCGACGCGGACAAACACGACCTCTCCAGCATCGTCTATTTCTCCTACGCCGGCGCCCCCATGCCCGAGGAGGTGCTCAGGCGCTGTATAGCGAAGTTCGGCCCCATCTTCCAGCAGGGCTACGGCTTGACCGAGGCATCGCCCCTGGGCACCATGCTCATGATGGAGGACCAGTGCCGCCTGGAGGGTCCCCCCGAACTGGTCAGGCGCATCAACTCCTGCGGGCGGGAGACCCTGGTCACCGAGGTCAGGGTGGTGGACGAGGAGGACAACGACGTCCCCGTGGGTGAGATAGGGGAGATCATCATCCGCGGCCAGAACGTGATGAAAGGGTACTGGAAGGACCCCGAGCTCACCGCCCAGACCCTGCGCGGCGGCTGGCTGCACACCGGGGACCTGGCCACTGTGGACGAGTACGGGTTCATCTACATCGTGGACCGCAAGAACGACATGATCATCACCGGGGGGGAGAACGTCTACCCCTTCGAGGTGGAGCAGGTCATCTACGAGCACCCGGCGGTGCTGACGGCGGCGGTGGTGGGAGTGAAGGACGCGAAATGGGGCGAGATGGTGACCGCGGTGGTGTCCCTGAAGCAGGGTATGGAGGCGAGCGAGGAGGAGATAGTCGCGCTGTGCCGCAAGAAGATCGCCGGCTACAAGTGCCCCAAGCGGGTAGTGTTCACGGATGCTATCCCAACCTCGGCCATCGGCAAGGTGCTGCGCCGCCAGGTGCGCGAGCAACTCGAGTCGGGGAAATGACGCTCACGGACAAGTCGGCGGTGGTGACCGGCGGAGGCCGGGGGCTGGGAAGGGCTATAGCTCTTGCCCTCGCGCGGGAGGGTGCGAACGTGGTCGTGGCCTCCGACGTGGCCGCCGAGAACGAGGCGGTCGCGGCCGAGGTCACATCCCTTGGCTGCGCCGCTCTCCCTTACGGCGTGGATGTCTGCGACGAGGAGCAGGTAAAAGCGATGGCGGAGGCCGCCCTCGCGGAGTTCGGCCAGGTGGATATCCTGGTATCCAACGCGGGTATCATCCGCCGCGGGCTGCTCATCCAATCCGAGTCCGAGGACTGGAAGAGGACCATCGAGGTCATGGTCTACGGCACCTACCACTGCTGCAAGGCCTTCGTGCCGGGCATGGTGGAGCGCAACCACGGCCGGGTGATCATCATGTCCTCCATCATGGGCAAGCAGGCCAACCCGGCTAACTCCTCTTATGCGGCGGCCAAGCACGCACTTATCGGCATCACCCGCACCCTGGCCGCCGAGGTGGCCATCATGGGGGCAAAGGGAGTGACGGTGAACGCCATCTGTCCGGGCATCGCCAACACGGAGATGATCACCGGTCCGGAGGGCACCTTGACCAGGCTCTCGGAGATGCTGGGCATGTCCCGCGAGGACGTGTGGGAGCAGATACTGAAGAAGATGAGCCTGCAGGAGCGGCTCATCGAGCCGGAGGAGATCGCGGCGCTGGCCGCATACCTGGCCTCGGATAACGCCCGCGGCATCACCGGGCAGTCCATCAACGTCTGCGGCGGCGCGAACATGTTCTGAGGAATGCATTCCGTTCGGGCAAAGCGATGGGCTGCACTGGAAAGCCGGTCGCGGTATGAGTCGGGGAGAAAAGAGCGATGAAACTGGAAGGAAAAACAGCGGTGGTGACCGGGGGAGGCCGTGGCATCGGGCGCGCCATCTGCCTGGCTTATGCCCGGGAAGGCGCCGACGTCGTGGTGGCCTCGAACGTCTCGGAGGAGAACGAGGCAGTCGCGAATGAGGTGGTCTCCCTGGGACGCAAAGCCCTCCCTTACGTCCTGGACGTCTCGGAAGGTTCTCAGGTGCAGGCCATGGCGGAGGCCGCCCTCGTGGAGTTCGGCGGGGTGGATATCCTCGTCTCCAATGCCGGCATCCAGCGCCGCGCCCTGCTTCCTTTCTCGGATGAAGCGGAATGGAAGCTGGTCATAGAGGTCAACATCTACGGCGCCTACCATTGCTGCAAGGCATTCCTGCCGGGCATGATCGAACGCAACGCGGGGAGGGTGATCATCATGTCCTCGGTCTCGGGGAAGATGGCCAACCCGGCCAACTCGTCCTATGCGGTTGCCAAGCACGGTCTCATCGGCCTGGCGCGGTCCCTGGCGGCGGAGGTGGCCAGGCTGGGCGCCAAGGATGTTACGGTAAACGCCATCTGTCCCGGTATCGTGAACACCGACATCATGACCGGCCCGGAGGGGAACATCGCCATGCTCTCCCAGATGCTCAACCTTTCCCGCGAGGAGGTCTGGGAACAGATATACAAGCCCATCATCCTGCAGGAGAGGATGCTCGAGCCGGAAGAGATCGCCGCCATGGCCGTTTACCTGGCATCGGACGATGCCCGCGGCATCACCGGGCAGGCGGTAAACGTCTGCGGAGGCATGGTCATGCACTGAGGAGGACAGCGTTGAAGCTCTCTTTTATATCGACGGGCTACGGCAAGGTGCCCCTGGGCCTGTTCGTGCAGGGGGGAGGATGGAAAACGGTCCGCTTCCCCATCCTCTGCGCGGTCATCGAGCGCGATGACGGGTTGGTCCTCTTCGATACCGGCATCGGCACCCGCATCGAAGAGGACTTCAAGCCCCTGGCTCACCGCGGCAACTGGTTCTTCTCCAAGGCGATGATGCGCACCGAGTTCGAGCCGGCACGGGATGCCCTGGTGAACCAGCTGCCGGCGGCAGGTTACGACCCTGCGGAGGTTCGGTATGCGATAATATCTCACCTGCATTGGGACCACGCGGGGGGCATGCGGGACCTCCCCGGTACCCGTTTCATCATCAACCGCCTTGAGTGGGATGAGGCCACTACCCGGAGGGGCATCGCCGCCGGCGCCTACATCAGGGGACAGTTCGAGGGAGCGGGTCTGGATACGCAGTTGATCTCGACGGACCCGGAAAAGCCTTACCTATCGTTCCCCGCTTCGTGCGACGTCTTCGGCGACGGCAGCATGGTGCTCGTGGATGTACCAGGCCATGCCCCGGGACAGCTGGGCATGGTGGTCAACCTGCCCTCGGGCAGGCGCTTCTTCCTCACCGGGGACTCCTTCTATTTCCCGGACAGCCTGGAGAGAAGGGCCCCCAAGTCCTGGCTCATGCGGGCACTGGTGAAGGAAGGGCCGGAGAGCGGGGAGACGCTGGAGAGGTTGTGGCAGCTTACGAAAGACGAGCCGGACCTGGAGATGGTGCCGTGCCACGACTACCGCATTCCCGGCCGCTTCGAGCTGGCGCCGTGTTCGTACGGGTAGGAGACGGGCAATAAAGGAAAAGGAGAACGAACGGCTTGGAAGAGAAGGTCCTGAGGTCGTCCTGCCGCATGTGCCACGGGGTATGCCAGCTGCTCGTGCACCTGGAAGGTGACCGAGTGGTCAAAGTCACGGGTGACCCGGACAGCCTCACCAGCCGCGGTTATATCTGCCCCAAGGGCCAGGCGTCTCCGGAATTCCTCTACCATCCCGACCGCGTGCTTTATCCACTCAAGCGGGAAGGTGAACGGGGTGAGAACAGGTGGAGGCGCATCTCCTGGGAAGAAGCCCTGGAGGAGATGGCGCAGCGGCTCGCGGCTATCAAGTACGAGAGCGGCCCGGAGTACTTCGCCATGATGCAGGGCACGGGCAGGCCGTACAGCGGCTACGCCACGCGCTTCGCCTCCGCCTTCGGCACCCCCAACTTCACCGGCGTCGCCCATCTCTGCTACTTTCCCCGCTGGCTGGTCAGCCTGTACACGCTGGGGCAGCTCCCCGTATGCGATATCTACGGTTTCGGGGGCGAGTATCCCTCCTGCATCGTCCTTTGGGGATGCAACATCACCTATACCGCCGCCTCCGACGGCATGTGCGGCGGTATGATGCAAAGGGCGCTCAAACGCGCGCGCAAGGTGATCGTCGTGGACCCTAGGCGCATAGCTCCGGCGGAGAAAGCCGACCACTGGTTGCAGTTGCGCCCGGGCAGCGACGGCGCGCTGGCACTGGCCATGATCAATACCATCATCGCCGAGGGTCTGGTGGACCGCGATTTCGTGGACGGATATGCCACGGGGTTCGAGCAGCTGGCGGAGCACGTCAAGCCCTTCACCCCGGAGTGGGCGGCGCCCATAACCCGCCTCGAGCCCGCGGATATCCGCGCCGCGGCGAGGACTTACGCCACGACCCCTCCCGCCTGCATCCAGTGGGGTAACGCCGTGGACATGAGCGCCTGCTACGCCCAGACCGCCCGCTCCCTCCTCATCCTGCGCGCCCTGACGGGGAACATAGACCGGCCGGGAGGCGACGTGCTCTGGGTGCCTCCGGCCGGGGTGAAACAGCGCTCGCTGTTCATGAACGTCGAGGTGGCCGGGCTGCAGTTCCTCCCGCCCGAGATGTTCGCCCGGGCGGTTGACGCGGGGCGATATCCCCTGTGTGCGAGCACCCACCCCCCGACTTTCTGGCGTTCCATAGTGGAGGCGGACCCTTACCGCATAAGAGCCATGTGGATCGTGGGCTCCAATCCCCTGGTCACCATGACCAACCCGCCGCAGACCGAGAAGGCCTTACGGCTGCTGGAATACCTGGTGGTCTCGGACTTCTTCCTCACCCCCACCGCCCGGTTAGCGGACCTGGTGCTTCCCGCCGCTACCTGGCTGGAACAGGACGACGTCGTCAACCTGCACAAGATATGGTGCGTGCTTGCGCGCAGGAAAGTGGTACAGGTCGGCGAGGCGAGGGACGACCGCGAGGTCATCTTCGAGCTGGCTCACCGCATGGGGCTGCGGCATGCCTTTCCGTGGGGCAGCTGGCGCGAGCACCTTGATTGGGCGCTGGAGGATGCCGGCTTGAAATTCGACGAGTTCTGCGACCGCGGCATACTCTCCGGCGAGATGCGTTATCACAAGTACCGGGAGGAGGGATTCGCCACGCCCTCCGGGAAATTCGAGTTGTACTCCAGCAGCATGGAAGGCATGGGCTTGCCTCCCTTGCCCGTCTACCGCGAGCCGCCGCTCAGCCCTGTCTCCACCCCCGAGCTGCTCGATGAATATCCTCTGATCCTAACCACCGGCGCGAAGATACGGGAGTTCTTCCACAGCGAGGGGAGGCAGATCGCAAGCCTGCGGGAAAACCACCCCGATCCCCTGGTGGAGATACATCCCGACACGGCTTCGTCCCTGGGGATAGACAACGGGGACTGGGTATGGATAGAGACGCCGCAGGGCCGGGTGACGATGAGGGCCTCGTTGACGGACGGTATCGCTCCGGACGTGGTGTGCGCGGAGCACGCTTGGTGGTTCCCGGATGAAGGACCTCCGGAATACGGCTGGAAGAGGTCCAACGTCAACCTGCTTTTTGGCGATACCGCATACGATCCCGATACCGGGTCCGAATCCCTGCGCAGCGTGCTGTGCAGGGTATATAAGGTATCTGACCTGCCCATTGAGGCAACGGCGAAAGAGGTTTCCCAGAGATGAAAGGGTCGGGACCATGCGCTTGAGGGAATACCGCGGGCAGTACGTGAAGTTACGTCCCGACGATACGGCAGAAGACCGCGTGGCGCTTATACCAAACCTGGAGTACCGCCCCGAGGAACTCGATCTGTACTCCGAGGTGAGCCCGCTGCAGGAGAACGTGCCGCCCCTGCGCGGAACCAACGCCCTGCGCTACGTTTGGACCCACCATAAGAGGGAAGCTCTCACCGAGATCCTGCCCGCTGTTCCCGCCCTGGTGTACATGGACACCCTGCAGGGGAGGATGGATGCGCATATGGTGAAAAACCACGCGGGAAGCCGTCCCGACCCGGCGATCCTGAAAAGAGATATCAAGGAGTACGCCGCTTCCCTGGGCTTCTCCCACTGCGGGGTCACCTCGCTTGACCGCCGCTTCGTGGTGGAAGGCTTCGACGCCGGTTTTCCTTACCCCAGGGCGGTGGTCCTGGGAATGGAGATGCGCAAGGACTGGTTGATGCGGGCGCCCAACTACCGCCTGCGCCGTTACCCCGACTACGCCGTGTACCGCCGTGCCGGCGTTGCGGTGCACCGGCTGGCCGGTTATATCCGCAGGCAGGGAGTATCATGCTACGCCCGCGTACCCTTCAACGGTGCCGTCGTTTACCCCGTGCATGCCATCACCGCCGGGCTGGGAGAGCTGGGGGCCTTTGGCGGGGTGATAACGCCGGAGTTCGGCCCGAGGCAGCGCTGGTGCATGATCACCGTGGACGCGGAGCTCCCCCTGGACTCGCCCCGGGACCTCGGGCTGGCGGAGTTCTGCGAGAGGTGCCTCCTCTGCGTGGCCAAGTGTCCCGCCAAGGCCATCCCGGAGAAGCCCTTGTGGTGGCGGGGCGTCTACAAGCGTAAGATCAACGACCTCAAGTGCTGGGCCTTCTTCACCGCCTGGCACACCTGCGCGGTATGTATCAACGCCTGCCCCCTGCACCGTTTCGGCCCCCGCGAGGTGCTCGATCATTTCGAGAGGACGGGAGAGGTGCTGGGCTACGAGGAGATCTTGGCCGAGAGGCCTGTTTATAGCAAGGCGACGGGTATGGAAAAACTCCTGGAGCTCACCCAGGAAGACTGAAGCAAGGAGGTTGTCATGAGCAACGGTTTCGAGAAGGACGGCTTTTTCAAGATCGACCCCGAGGCCCACCTGCTGGGGGAGATGGAGCCCATCAACCATTTCCCCGGGGTGCAGATGTGGTGGCGGGCGATAGACAACATACGCATGCCCCTGATGCTGGGAGCCAAGATGGAGCTGTTCGAGGGCATGGACCCCAAGGAGTTCACCAAGCAGGAGGACCCCGATGCCCTGCTGGAGTACATGGACAAGTACGGCGTGGACATCGCCTGCTGCCTGCCCGAGTCCATGATGGACACCACCGGATATACCAGCCGCTGGATGTCGAACGGGGCCATGGCCAAGGTGGTGGACGCCCACCCCGACCGCTTCATCTACCAGCCCAACATCAGCCCCATCAAGTTCAAGGGGGTTAAGAACACCATCTGGGAGCTGGAGTACTGGGTGAAGGAACGGGGGGCCAAGATCTTCAAGTTCTACCCCCCCGAGGACACCTACATGAACGACCCCGACCTCTGGCCTTTCTACGAAAAAGCGGAGGAGCTCCAGATCGTCCTGGACATCCACACCGGCTTCTGCTGGGTGCCCCCGGGCAAGAGCAAGTACGCCCTGCCCCTGCAGCTGGACGACGTGGCGCGTGACTTTCCCGACTTAAAGCTGGTCGCCTTCCACATGGGCTATCCCTATTGCGACGACCTCAACATGGTGGCCATGGGGCACCCCAACGTCTACCCCTGCCTCTCCCTGCTCATCCCCTGGGCGCTCTCCGCCCCGCGCAAGTTCGCGAAGATCCTGGGGGAGGCCATGCGCTTCGTGGGCTCCGACCGTATCATCTGGGGCTGCGACTACGCGGGCTTCGGGGCCCAGATCAAGGCGGCGGTGCAGGGCCTGCGCGAGTTCCAGTTCCCCGAGGACATGCAGGAGGGCTACGGCTACCCCGCCCTCACCGACGAGGACCGCGCCAAAATCTTCGGGCAGAACCTGGCGGGCCTGCTCGGCATCGATCATAGCAAGAGGAGGGTCAAATAGTCGGGAACTGGTTGATGATGGCAAACGCCATGAGAAAAGCGGGGAAGTCCGACCGCTAAAACAACAATAAGGCATCTTTATGGCACACGCAGGGTGGTCCATCGCGCTGGGCGGGGTGACCGCCATGCATGTTCACCAGGTGATGTGGAACTCGCAGGAGGGGTCGCCCTTCTTCTTGCACTTCGCCTGCTCCACCACCCCGCCCTCGATCCCGAACATACCCAGGATGCCCAGGTAGACGCCCTCGTCCACCCGGCAGTCGTAGCCGTGGTCGGGGACGTCGAATATCGCTTCTCCCTCGTCCGCCTTGACGACTCTCACCGGCCTGATACCCTCTCCGCGGTGGTCGTCCGTGAACGACTCGGTCGAGTAGACAAGGAGATCCAACGGGCTGTCTATATAGTCCGGGAGCTCGCCACGTTTCTTCTTGGTGGGGAAGATGTTCCTGCCCAAGGTCAGCAGCGCCTTCTCGCCCGTGACCGAGCCCTCGCAGTAGGCATCGAGAAACACCTTATATATCTCGGCATCGAACCACTCCGCCGGGTCCAGCTCGTCCCAGTGCCTGCCCGTCCTCGCGAACAGGACGGCATCCGCCTTCTCCCTTTGCGCGGGATAGATGCTCATCAGCGCGCCCGCCAGCCGGATGAATTTACCCCGTATCTCCGGCACCTGGACCACCTCTCCTATATCCAGCGACTGCATTAAAAATATCGGCTCCGTGACGGCGCCGTCTTGACTTGTTTAAGAAATGTATTAAAATATAATATGATGTCTCATTATGTAATACAAGTGGGGTGACCATGGCGGAGGACAGGCCCAACTCCATCGAGAAGGCGCTGGAGATACTCCTGGCCTTCACGCCCTATAACCAGGAGCTGGGGACGGGGGAGATAAGCCAGAGGCTGGGGCTGCACAAGGCGACGGCTTCGCGCATACTCCGCACCCTGGCCGACAAGGGCTTCCTGCAGCAGGACGCGGGCACGAGAAAGTTCTCTCTCGGGCCCGCCGCCTCCGATATCGGCCGCGCCTACAACCACGGCCTGGGGGCCAACCTCGTCCAGCTGGCCAAACCGTTCATCGACGAGCTCAGGAACTCTCTCGGGGAGACGGTGGTCCTGGAGGTCCTTTCCGGCCCGGGTACGGTGATGGCCTATGTCGCGGAGGGGCCGCAGCGGGTGCGCATCGCGGGGACGGTGGGGGACAGGCTGCCCGTGCACGCTGCGGCGGGCGCAAAAGCCATCCTCGCCTATTCCCCGCCCGAGGTCGTTGACGCGCTGATAAAGGGGGACTTGCAGCCCCTTACATCCCGGACCATCACCAGCCTGAGCGCCTACATGGATGAGCTGGCCAGGATAAGGCGGCGGGGATTCTCCCTCGACGCGGAGGAGATAGACGTCGGCATCAACGCCGTGGGCGCGCCCGTTTTCAACCGCGAGGACGAGGCGGTTGCGGCAGTGGTCGTCGCCGGGCCCACCCAGCGGGTCACGGGCGCGGACGATTCACCACTGGTGAAGAAGGTCAAAGAGACGGCGGCAGATATCTCCGCACGCCTTCATTACAGAGGAGGTAACCTGGATGGGCAAAGTAAAGCTGTATGACCTCAGCCAGACCTTCGGGCACAATGCCCCCCTCTGGCCCTATTTTCCCGACGTGAAGATCGAGCGCTTCCACTACCATGCCAAGTCGGGGGTTCTCTCCCAGCAGATAACCACCTTCATGCACTGCACCACCCATGCCGACTCCCCGGCGCACGTCATCGAGGGAGCCCCCTACACCGACGAGATCCCCCTGGACAGCTATTACGGCACCGGCGTGGTGGTGGATATCCCCAAGGGGAAGTGGGAGGTCATCACTCCGGACGACCTGGAGCAGGCGGAGCCGAGGATCGAGGCGGGAGACATCGTCATCATCCGCACCGGCTGGCACCGCTACTACAGCGACTCACGCCGGTACTTCGCCTACTCGCCCGGCCTCTACCGCGAGGCGGGGGAGTGGTTGGTGGAGAAGAAGGTCAAGGCGGTGGGAGTGGACCACCAGGCCCTGGACCACCCCCTGGCCACCGCTATCGGGCCCCACGGCACCGGCCCCCTGCTGCCCGACGTGTGCGAGGAATATAGGCGGGAGACGGGCCGCGAGGCCGGTGAGGACTTCCCGGAATGGGAACCCTGCCACCGCCTCCTGCTGGGCAACGGCATCATGGGCTGGGAGAACGTCGGCGGGGATATCGACGAGGTGGTTGGGAGAAGAGTGACCATCGCCGGTTTCCCCATCCGCTGGGAGAAAGGGGACGGCTCCATCGTGCGGCTGGTGGCTATCGTGGATGAATGAGGGGGGAGATAGCGTGAGGAAAGTCCAGTTGAAAGACGTCAGGCCCTACCAGGCTGCCAAACATTTCGGCATGACCGCCTTGAGGCTGCACGGCCGGGAGGAGACGGGGTGCCAGTCCTTCTGGGTAGGCCTCTCCCACTTCCTGCCGGGGGGAGGCGCCGAGTTCGACGCCTCCCCGGCGGAGAAGGTCTATTTCGTCCTGGAGGGAGAAGTGACCGTAAAATGCCAGTCCGGCGAGATAGTCACCCTGGGCCCCTGGGAATCCATATATATCGGGGCAAACGAGGGACGGGCGATCGTGAACGAGACCAACCGCCCCGCCAGCATGCTGGTGATCATCAACTACACCGATTGAAAACCGCGGGCTGAGGAAGGTTTTAGTCATGGATGTGAAGGAGATACAAGGACTGTTCGACCTCTCCGGCAGGGTGGCCGTAGTCACCGGCGGCTCCGGCGGGCTGGGGCAGGCGGCGGCGGCGGGGCTGGCGGCCTGGGGCGCCTCAGTGGTCATCACCGCCCGCAGGCTGGAGGCTCTCGAGGAGGCGGCGTCCGCCATAGGGGATGCGGGAGGAAGAGTGCTCCCCATCAGCTGCGACGTGACCGACGAGCAGAGCGTCGAGGCCATGGTGAAGAGAACCCTGGACGAGTTGGGCAGGATCGACATCCTGCTCACCGCGGCGGGTATAGCCAGGAGGGCCCCGGCAGAGGAGATGGACATGGAGGACTGGGACCTGGTCATGGACACCAACGTCAGGGGGACCTTCCTCTGCTGCAAGCACGCCGGCAGGGCCATGATCGGGCAGGGAGCCGGTAAGGTCATCACCGTATCCTCGGTGCGCGCTGTCCTGGGCCACCCCCTCGGCTATGCCGCTTACGGGACGAGCAAAGGCGCCATCAACCTGCTCACCCGCCAGCTGGCGGTGGAATGGGCGAAGCACAGGATAAACGTGAACTCCATCGCCCCCTGTATCTTCCGCACGCCGCTGACGGAGCCGGTCCTCTCCGACCCCGCGGCGGCGAAGATATTCCTGGACCGCATCCCCTGGGGACGGGCGGCGGAGCCGGAAGACTTCATCGGTACGGCGGTCTTTCTGGCCTCGGCCGCCTCGGATTTCGTCACCGGGCAGGTCCTCTACGTGGACGGGGGCAACGTCGCCAGTTGATGAAGGGGAGATGTGGTCATGAACGAGGGACCGGTTGATAAGATCGCGGTCATCGGCGCCGGCCTCATGGGCCACGGCATCGCCCAGGTCTTCGCGGTGCGCGGACATGCCGTCTTTCTCGTGGATGTCGCAGAGGAGCGGCTGCACAAGGCCCTGGCGAACATACGCGGCAACCTCGAATTGATGGCTTCCTGCGATAGCGGCCCGGCTGGGGACGTAGGTGAGGTCATGGCCAGGATATCCGCTTCAACCCGGCTGGAGGAGGCTTGCACCGGGGCGGACTTCGTGGTCGAGGCGGTCTCGGAGAAGCCGGACCTCAAGCGCGGCCTATTCCGCGAACTGGATGCGCTCTGCCCGTCCCATACGGTGCTCACCACCAACACCTCGGCGATCAGCATCACCGAGGTAGCCGGGGAAGCTGCGGACCGGAAGCGCATCGTAGGTACCCACTTCTGGAACCCGCCTTACCTGGTGCCGCTGGTCGAGGTGATCTCCGGCCGGGATACGGCCCCCTGGGCGGTGGACCGCGCCTGTGAACTCCTTGCCTCGGTGGGCAAGCACCCGGTACGGGTGAAAAAGGACGTGCCCGGCTTCGTGGGCAACCGGCTGCAGCATGCGCTGTGGCGCGAGGCCGTATCCATCGTGGAGCAAGGCATCGCGGACGCCGAGACGGTGGACGAGGTGGTGAAGATGGGGTTCGGCATGAGGCTGCCCGTGCTCGGCCCCCTGGAGAACGCGGACATGATCGGCCTCGACCTCACCCTCCTCATCCATGATTACATCCTGGAACATCTAGAGGATTCCCACCATCCGTCGCCGCTCCTCAGGGAAAAGGTTGCGAAAGGGGATTTGGGCTTTGCCAGCGGCAGGGGGTTCAGGGAGTGGACGCCGCAGGAGATAGAGGAGTGCAGGACACGCCTGCGGCGCCACCTCATGCAATGGGGGAGGAAATGAATACAGAGGGCCGAAGAGACGTCGCGGCGGCGGCCGTATCCACCGCTGAACCCCGGGAGATGCTGGTGGTCTCCGGTGCGGAGGACCTGCACGTGCTGGGACGTTTCTTCCAGGCCATGCTCCTGAACATGCTGAAGGACCCGGACAAGAGAAAGGCCGCCGCGAAGATGGACCTGGCGGTGGCCATCGACCCTCCGGGACATCCCGATTGTGCGCTCACCTCTACCTTCCGCGGCGGAAAGGTAATCCTGGAGGGCGGCGTAGCCCCCGGCGCGGACATCGTGTTGAGGTGCGAGGCGGCGGTGCTGATGAAACTGGCGCGAATGCCCGCCGGGCCGGCGGCATTGAGGTTTCTGATGACACACGAAGGCAAAGTGCTCATCGCCAGGATGCGTTCGGGAGAGCTGAAGATCAAGGGCATCGCCAGGCATCCGCTGGGGATGATGAGGTACGCGAAGTTCCTGGCCCCGGGCATGGGTTGACGGAAAGGTACCCGCGCGGGGACAGGTGGCGCAGGGAGATATAGCAACTGGAAGGACGGTGGAGGATGAACGCCATAAGCATAGAGCTGGATGCGTGTGACGGCTGCAGGACCTGCGTGAAAGCCTGCTTCGCCAACGTTTTGCGCTGGGACAGGTCCGCCAAGCGGCCTGTGGTGGCCTACGCGGAGGACTGCGTGCACTGCAACGTCTGCGAACTCGCTTGCCCGCAGGGCTGCATCACCGTGACCCCGGACTTCGCGTACATGCGCTGGTCGGCTCTGTAGGCTGAAGGGAAGGTCCCCACACGAGGGTTTCTCGGGGAAAGGTGTGGATGTAAATGGCCGAACTGGAATCGCTGGGTGAGCTGACGACAGCCGACGTGCTCATCGTGGGCGGAGGCATCGCTGGACTCGCCGCCGCCATCACCGTGAAGGAGAAAAGCCCCGAACTCGATGTCCTGGTGGTCGAGAAGGCCACCTCGGGCTGGGCCGGAAAGGCGGACCGGGGGGGAGGGATCCTGGCCTTCCTCACCCCGGACGACGCTCCCGAGGAGTTCATACGCTTTCACGTGCTTAACATCGGCTGTTTCCTCGAGGACCAGGAGCTGCTGGGCGAATACGCTTATACCTGCAACAGCGTCCTCGATTATCTTGACGCCTGGGGCGCGAAGGTGGCCAGGGAGAGGGACGGGAGCTGGAAATACGTCAAAACGCCCGGCGTGGATGTCCCGTGGGGCCTCGCCGGCGTGGACCTGGATATGTGCCGGCGCCTGCGCAGGCATGCCAGGGAGCTGGGGTGCAGGTTCCTGGACAAAACGGCCGTGGCCGACCTGCTGCGCGGGGACGGTCGCATCGCGGGCGCCATCGGGTTCAGCGTCGAGGACGGCAGCTGCTGCCTGGTGCAGGCTAAAGCGACCGTCCTCGCCAACGGCGGCCAGAACTACCGCGTCCTCCCAATGTGGAGCCCCGGCCGCGGCGACGGCATTGCCGCCGCCTGGCGCGCCGGTGCGCAGATGAGGAACGCCGAGTTCGGGAGCTTCGTGAATATGGTGCACGCGGTGAGCCGCGAGGTCATCTTCGGCGCCGAGGACCACATGTTCAACGCCCGCGGAGAGGACATCTCCGCCAGGTACCGCCCCGGCATCCAGCCGGACATCTGCGCCATGTCCGCCGTCGGCTGGTATAAGGAACACTTGGCCGGCAGGGGGCCGGTGCGCATCAAGAGCGATGAGAACACCCTCCAGGTCGGCTCGGAGGTCCTGTTCGCGAGCGACCTGGTATGGGACCGCCCCGCCGCCATCGCCTTCTGGTCGCGCCTGTGGGAGAAGGGGAAGGCAGCCGAGGTGGAAGACGCCGCGAACATGCCCGAGGTGCTCCCCGGCTTCGTGGGCGAGCTCACGCCGGTCAGGGTAGACCACCGCATGGCCACCACGCTGCCGGGGCTCTACGCGGTGGGGGACGTCAGCTACAACGGCTCCGCCTGGACGGGAGCGGTGCCCTCGCCGCCCGGCCGCATCAGGGGCACCGGCCTCATGAACGCGGTATGGAGCGCCCGCCGGGGGGCGGAGGCCGCGGCGGAGTATGCGGTAGGGCTGGACGCGCCGCCCGGCGTTGACTGCGCCCTGGCCGCGGAGCTGAAGGAGAGGATCTTCGCGCCCCTGCACCGGGAAAGCGGTGTCGCGGCCGGCGAGCTCGTGCGTGCCGTGCAGGAGGCGATAACACCCGTCAGGTACAGCAACTGGAAGAGCGAGGAGCGCATGCGTGAGGCCCTGGGCATGGTCCTGGAGGTCAAGGACAAGCTGCCCGCGCTTAAGGCCGCGGACCCGCACGACCTTGCCCGCTGCAACGAGGCCACGAGCATGGCCCTGTGCGCGGAGATGTTCTATCGCGCCTCCCTGGAGAGGAAGGAGTCTCGGGGCTGGTTCGTGCGCGAGGACTACCCGGAGACCGACAATGCCGGCTGGCTGAAGTGGATCATCCTCGAGGAAAGAGGCGGCGAGATGGCCGTGTCCACCGAGGAGATCCCCATGGCAAGATATCCCATAAAGCCGTGAAAGATGGGGTATGACAGTATCGATATAAGGGGGGTGATGGCGAGTGTCTATGCGGGAGTTGATGGCAAGGGCTAATGGCCTGGTCACCGCCTGGGTCATCAAGAGGTCCAAGTCCGAGACCAAAGACGTGGTGATCGAGCACGAGCTTATGGGCGTTACGCCGGAGATGATCGACAGGTGGTGGGCGCTCATGTCGGATACGGAGCGCTACAAGCTATGGCACCCCACGGACCACATCTGGGCGGAACTGGAGGTCAAGGAGGAGGGGGGTAAAACGGTCATCACCCAGCACGTCCTGGAGAAGATCGGGGGCATACCCAGCTTGCTGAGCCTGCGCCTGGAGGACCCGGATACCGTATCCATCCCAAAGGAATACAGCCACGTGGTCGCGGGCTCCAGCCTCGACCGCAACGGCGTCCCCTACGCCTGGACACAGCATCAATACGAGGAGATGCCGGGCGGCACGCGCATGCGCTCGACCTTTCGCATCCCCGCGAAAGCCCCGGGGTTCTTCGTCAAGGGGCTGCGCAAGCACAACCTGGAGGAGATGGGGCAGTTCCCGAAGTTCCTCCCGGGGCTGCTGGAGGAGGTCGACCGGGCACAGGCTTGACCGCGAGCTGCCCAGGCCGGTACAGGCAGCAGCAAGCGGAGAGCGCGTAAAAGGACCGGGAACGGGTAAAGGAGAGAGCATCATGGACGGCGGGGATAAGGACGGCGATGCCTTCTGGGCGCTGGCCGCGGCATCGTGTGCACACGTAGTGGAGGACTATCTCTGGCCCGGCGGGTTCATCGAGGCGGCGAAAGAGGTCGCCCCGGGCCTGTTCGCCCACTCCTCCACGCCGATCATAGTCGGCGTCAACGCGTCGATGATCATCGGCTGCGTCTTCGGGGCGGTGATACGCAAGCGGAACCCGGTACTCGGCCTGGCCATGGCCAGCCTGCTCTTCGAGAACGCCATCATCCATACGGTGGGCTCGATCAGGCTGAAGAGATACATGCCCGGCCTGGCCACCGGGCTGGTCCTTTACGTCCCGCTCTCACTGCGCGCTTTCGCGGCTTACAGGAGGTCTCCCGAGTACAAGAGACCTGTGGCCGTCGGCTCGGCCGCATTGGGGACCGTTCTTCATTCCACCCCGTTCGTGTCTTTCGCCATTCGAGGAGCCATGACGAAGGGATCGGAGTAAATCCAGGACGGAGAGAAGCCATGCCACGGTGCGGAGATCATAGTGGGGCAAAACAATGGAGGGGCGAGAATAGCGAGGAGGTTTGAACATGAGCCTTAAGAGCATGCTGGTGAGGATGAGCAAGGTCTTCCCGGACCCGGTGAGCATGGACGATATCAGGAAGATGAAACGCCGGGAGCTGACGGAGGCCGAGAAGAAGAAACCTTACGCCAAGTACTTCTACAAGGAGCTGGCGGAGATACCCGCGGAAGACCTGGAGATGGTGAACGCGGGACCGGTGGACCCGGCCAGGGTCACAACCATCAAGGACCGCGGCGACCTCATGAAGCCCGGTTACCTGGAGGTGGAGACCGGCTACACCGTCCTGCCTGACGGCAGCGGCTTCGCGGCCACGCTGGTGAAGATGCCGGGCGTGACCCCCGAGATGCTGGACTGGTGGTTCAACTGGCACCCCCTGGAGGGCCTGCGCTACGCCCTGTGGTGCCCGGTCGCCCATACCGACATCAGCGCGAAGGAGCCCGCCCGGCACCTGGACAGCTCCGGGGTGCCGCTCAAGGAGAGGAATTACGGCACCACCCACTACCCGGTGGAGGGATTCAACACCGCGAGTTCGCAGGGGGTGGCCATCGAGTTCTTCTCCCCACGGGATTTCGGCCTGGACATGGCGATGTTCAAGGAGCCGGAGATATCCCGGGCTTACTGCGCAAACGTCATCCTGGACCTCTTGAAAACCCCCTTCAACGTGTTCTTCCATGCCGTGCGCGAGGTGAACGGTGGGGTGGAATACCGCAGCCGCTACTGGCTGGGCTACACCATGAAAAATGGCTCCCCGGTGCGGGTTAAACGGCCCCTGCCCTACAAGATGAGCGACCTGGCGCGCAACAACTGCCTGCACAGCCTGATGGAGTACAACAACCTGGCGTCCTTCCTGCCGCAGCTCTACGGGGAGATGGGCGGAAAGATCTGAGCCACTGCCTGATGCCCAGCATTGCGGCGAGAGCCGTGGCTGATGTATGACATACGACGATGCTGTGGTATCGATATGGTCAAGTCGCTCAGGGGGTAGGTCTGGCAGGCGAGACGTTCTCCCGCCTCGATCATCTCCTCGTTCAGGTGGTCCTCCTCTTCCAGGGTGCTCTCGGTGGTGTCGACCTCCAGGACGTGTATCCTGCAGAGGCCGTAAACGCCTATTCCACCGCATTCGCTTTCTATTCCGATGCCTGTTTTCTGCAGGGAATCGAGCAGTGATCCCTCATCCGAGTCCTCTATCTCAACCTCCATGGGCTTGACGATGACTTTGTATTCCAAGCTCCACTCCCTCCTGATACCGCTAGGGACACTCCCACAAGGATATTATTGACGCGAAGGACTGCGCTTAACGCATCGGTGGTTTCATCCCGGAGGGGGAGAGAATAGGGTCAAACACCGTACTGATCCGCGTGCTTTGCTGTGAACGCCTGGGAAATGGTATATGTTTTATAGGGCATATATGCTTGCCTGTAGCGTCTGCAGGTTATAAAAACCGGAGACCGAGGGGGGATACCGCCATGAGGACTTTCAGGAGATCTTTCGTGAAAATATGCGCCTTGGCGTCGGTGCTCGTGCTGCTCGTGGGCACAGGAACGGCGAATGCGGAGCCGGGAGATATCGTGTGCTGCTCCACCGACTCCGCGGGAGCGGAGGGCGACAGCTACAGCCTTGATGCCTCCATCAGCTCCGACGGCAGGTACGTTGCCTTCGAATCCGACGCCTCCAACCTGGTGCCCGGTGATACCAACGGTGAACGTGATGTCTTCAGAAAGGACCTCCAAACGGGGGAGATCGCGCTCTGCTCCACCGGCTCCGGCGGCACGCAGGGCAACGATTGGAGCTATTTCGCCTCCGTCAGCTCCGACGGCAGGTACGTTTCCTTCACGTCTGCCGCCACCAACCTGGTGCCGGGGGACACGGGCGGGCATCCCGACGTGTTCCGCAAGGACCTCGAGACCGGCGCCCTCGTGTGCTGTACCGTAGGCCTCAACGGTGGGCTGGGGGACAACGTTAGCGGTGCATCATCCATCAGCTCCGACGGCAGGTACGTGGCGTTCTCATCCGCCGCCTCCAACCTGG
>CAYPZH010000004.1:20507-33640 GCA_964415205.1 uncultured Actinomycetota bacterium
TCCATCAGCTCCGACGGCAGGTACGTGGCGTTCTCATCCGCCGCCTCCAACCTGGTGCCCGGTGATACCAATGGCTATTCAGACGTCTTCCGCAAGGACCTCGAGACCGGAGCCCTCGTGCTCTGCTCCGCCGACTCCAATGAGAGGCAGGGATATCATGTAAGCGGAGACCCCTCCATCAGCTCCGACGGCAGGTACGTGGCCTTCGATTCCGCCGTCACCGACCTGGTGCCCGGGGACACCAATGGATTCACGGACATCTTCCGCAAGGAGCCGGCGATGCCTAAAGCCTCACCTTTTACCGTAACCTCCGTCGCCCCCGTAAGCGCATCCCAATTCGCCTTCTTCCTGGACGTGGAGATAACGGGCACCGGTTTCTATCAGGGCATCCCGGTGAGGATGGAGAGGGGCCCCAGCAATATTCAATATGTCATCAACCTTACCGTCACAGAGAGCAGGATAACGGGGACTTTGCCCCTCTTCGGTGCAGAGCCCGGGGTATACGACGTGGTGGTGGGAACTCCCGGTGGGTGGGAGGCCCGCATCACGGGCGGGTTCACCGTGGAACCTGCCTGTGGGCAGGGGAGCGGGACGGCGTTGTTCATGCTGGGTCTGACCCTGGGACTTCTCTCCCTTGCGGGCTCTTCACGTACAAAAAAGAGATGCAAGGCATAACATGGCGCATGCTCCCTCCCGGGGACTCCCGCCGCGCCTGACGCGCTGCAGCTTCTCCCTGCAAGAAGAGTGGAGAACCTACGTATCCAGGTCCCGTGTCCGGCTCCAACTTAATATGCGCCCGGTTGAGCTAGAAGAAAAGACTGGTTTAGAATAGGGACGGCTTATTTCGCTATGATGCCGGGGGTAGAGCATGCACTACAAGCGCTGCCGCGTATGCGGCGTCCCAAAAATGGTGAGCCGCATGAACCGCTGGATGCCTAACGGCACCATCGTCAGCAGGGGGGACCCGCGCATTAGGCAGGTATTCTACGAGGCCGACCTGCTCCCGGAGCTGCGGCGACGCATCTCCGAGGGGTTGGGCTTCCCGGTCAACCGCATCTTCTACGAGGCGCAACGCAACTCCACGCGCATCGTCATCGCGGCCCTGCTGCAGTCGGCGGCCGTACGCACCACCCTGCGCATCCCCCCCTTAAAACGCGGCGCGGTGCGCTTCTTCAACAACATGGCATGGATGACCGGTACGGCAAACTCCCGTACCGTCGAGTATCGCGGCGGCAAGTACGGCGTGGCGCGCATGCGCAACCCCTGGGACCTGGACCTCATGGCCGCGGTGGTGGTCGGCGCCTTCGAGGCCCTGGAGGGCAGGCCCCTGCGCTCGTTCTGGAAGGAAGAGGACGGGGTATATCTTCTCAGGGTGGAGGTGACGGAGGCGAAACCGGAGCTGTCCTCGCGCCTGGAGGTGGAATACCCGCCGCTCAAAGACGGCGACTACCGCCACCACCACTGCCCGCGCTGCGGCGTCCCCCTGGACATCAGGCATATGGAATGGCAGGAGGACGAGGGCTTGATCACCGACAAGCGGCGGGGCATACGCATGCTCAACTGGGAGGGGTTCACCCTCTCCCTGGTGACCAGGGAACTCATCCGCGAACTGGGGGACGAGGTCATCCCGGTCATCGTCGACGCGGAGAGGGACCGCACCATGAAGATGCTCGAGGACCTGGGCTTGACCGGGCCGTCGGAGGAGGCGCGCGGCGACCTGCTGCAGGAGATGCTCTCCCTGCTCCCCCTCTACGGCCTGGGGCTGGCGACGGACGTGGAGTACACTGCGGGAGGGGCCCTCAGGGTCTGGGTGGACAACGCCTACAGCGAGTATTTCATGGCCGGCAGGCTCGCGGCTTACTACCAGGCGATGGAGGGCAAGAGGGCCAGAGTGGAATGGTCCCGGACCGGCCCCTCTTCCGTGTCTTACGTGCTTGCCCCGGAACAATAAGTGTCTGCGGGCTGCTGTGGGGTAAGCCGGGATGTAACTTTGCTTGTCACCCACTCGAAGGGCGCGAGGCGGAGGATGGAGGTCACGGTGGAGGAGAAGAAAAAGGGGGATCCCTGGCTGGAGGCCTTCAAGCGCGTGCGCAAGGGCATGCCGCCCCCGACCAGGGTAAAGCAGGGCAAGAAGGGCAAGGGGGTCCCGTTCAGGCGCGAGCGCGAGAGGCGGGAAGAGCGGGAATAGAGCGTTTCGAGGTCTGGCTGTATCTTTTCCGGCGGCTTCATCGACGATGATCTTGCATAGAACGGGAGGGGTTCTGTTCATCGCATACGCGAAAAGGGGGTAGGGAGTATGGAAGAGGTCTCCATCGAGATCAGGGACAACAGGTTTATGCACGAGCTGGTGAGCCCCGGGGACAGGTTTCTCGTCTCCATGATCCAGGACTTCGTTGAACGCGAGATCATGCCCATCCGCAAGGAGATGGAGGCAAGCACCCGCGGCGACTGGGAACTTGTGGACGAGATACAGAAAAAGCTGGTGGGACTGGGGTTTCAAGGCGCCTTCCTGCCGCCGGAATACGGGGGCTGGAACCTCACCTCAGCACTTACCTACTGCGTCATCCTGGACGAGTTCGGCCGGGGCGAACCAGCTTGCATCGCTCCCCTGGGCGGCGGTACCTGGGCCTTCCGGCCCGCAGTGTTCTCGGGCAACAAGACCCTGCTGGAGGACTTCTCGCCGCGTTTTGTCGGGACCGAGCCCTACGTCGCCTGTTTCGCCATGACCGAGCCCTCCGGAGGCTGCAACATCGAGAACCTGGATATGATGGGCAAGGGCATACATACCCGCGCCGTCCTTGACGGGGATGAGTGGGTCATAAACGGCGCCAAGGTCTGGCCCACCAACTCCGGCGCCTCCGACGTCTATTGCGTGGTGTGCAACACCGACCCATCGCTCGGTGATGACGGCATCGCCCTCATCTATGTGCCCGTCCCCATCGAGGGTTACAGTTTCGGCAGGTTCGAGGACAAAGCCGGCTTCCGCGGCAGCCACGAAGGCGATTTCTATTTCGACAACGTGCGCGTCCCGAAGGAATACCGCGCGGCGGGGCCGGGCAAGGACGCGGAGCTTCTGCACGACAACCTCATCTTTGCGCGCCTCTTCAGTGCCGCCTGGGCGGTGGGGATTGCCCAGGGCGCCTTTGACGAGGTGCTGGCCTTTACGCGCGACCGCAAAGTGGCGGGAAAACCCATCCGTCAGCATACCGTCGCCGCCAATATCCTGGCGGACATAGCCATCGGCATCCAGGTGGGGCGCGATTCATATGTCAACGCCGCCTACATGTACGACCACCCCGAGACCTACGGACCGCGCCACTCCAAGTTCATGCTATCACGCTCCACCATAACCAAGGTCTTCTGCTGCGACATGGCGGTGAAGGCCACCAACCAGGCCATGGAGCTCATGGGCAATTACGGCTACGGCACCGACTACAACGTGGAGAAGTACTGGCGCGACAACAAGATAATCCAGTTATGGGAAGGCGGCGTGCAGCTGGGGAAGCTGGACGTGGCGCGCGGTTATTACGACTACAACCAGTTCCATGAGAACGACCTCTACGACAGGATGCAGGAGATGCGCAGCAGATGAACGGTCGGGATGCATAGTGAAAAACCTTCTGCAAACGCGTGGATTGTTCGCCGGATGAGCCGGCAGGGAGGATAGGAAAAATGGCACAGGTATCGACGGAGCGCAAGGAGAACAGGTATGTCCAGGACCTGCTAAGCGAATCCGACCGCTTGTTGTTGAACACGGCGCGCGGCTTCGTGGAAGAGCAGATCATGCCCATGCGTCGGGAACTCGACGCGAGTACGCGTTCGGACTTCAAGCTGGTGGAGGAGACGTATGAGAAGCTGCTGCCCCTGGGGCTGCAGGGAGGTTTTCTGCCCGAGGAACATGGCGGCATGGGCCTCTCGTCCGCTCTGACCACGGCCCTGCTGGCGGAGGAGCTGGGAAGGGGGGACGCCTCGCTCTTCGGGCTCATGGCTGGCGGCGTGCTGGCTATGCGCCCGGCCATAAAGGCCGGCAACCGGGCGGTGTTGGAGCATTTCGCTCCCCACTTTCTACAGGAGGAGGAGGCTTATCTCGGCTGCTTCGCCGTGACCGAGCCGCAGGGGGGAAGCGACATCGAGAACCCCGACCTCAAGGGAGAGGGGATAAGTTGCACCGCCACGCTCGAGGAGGGTGAGTGGGTGCTGGACGGCACTAAGGTATGGTCGGCCAACGCAGGCCTGGCCGGCGTTTACTGCGTAGTCGCCAGCACCGGCTCCGGCCTGGGCGACGAAGGCGTTGCCCTGATATATATGGAGGCTCCCACACAGGGGCTGAAGCACCTCGGATTCGAGGACAAGAGCGGCTTGCGCGGCATCAGGCAGGGCGGCTTCGGGATGGAGGGAGTGCGCGTGCCGGAGGTATGGCGGGCCGCCGGGCCGGGCAGGGACGCTGAACTGCTGCGGGACAACCTCGCCTTCGCGCGCATCGTAACCGCGGGGCTGGCCATAGGAATAGCCCAGGGCACCCTGGACGAGGTCCTGGCCTTCACAACGGACAGGATAGCCGCGGGCAAACCCATCCGGCAGCACACCGTTTGCGCCACCATACTGGCGGACATCGCCATCGCCATCCAGGCAGGGAGGGACACTTACGTGAACACCGCCTTCATGTATGACCGCCCCGGGGCCTACGGGGACGGCGCGTCGCCACACATGCTCTCGAGGGCATCCACCGCCAAGGTCTTCTGCTGCGACACAGCGGTCGGCGCCACCAACGGCGCCATGGAGCTCATGGGCTCGTATGGGTACGTCACCGATTACTACGTGGAGAAATACTGGCGGGACGCCAAGACCCTGCAGCTCCTGGAGGGAGGGGCACAGCTGTCGCGACTGGACGTGGCGCGCGGGTTCTACGACTTCGACCAGTTCCACCGCAACGAGCTTTACGAGAACATACGCAAGCGGTCATGATAACGGTGATGGGGGGAGCCCTTAGCTTTCAGCCTGCTATGCCAGGCGGTATCGAGTAAGAGGCGGAAAGGGGCGGCAGTACGGGTGGCGGGTATGAAGAGCTTGAGAAAGCCGCTGTTCGTCCTGGTCGTCTGCCTGCTCGTCCTCGCCCTGGCCTTCACCATCATCGGCAGTTCCACCGGCCACGACGGCCTGCTCGACGCGGGCATCATCATGTGGCTCGCAACGTCCGCCCTGGCCTTCGCGTGGGTGGTGCTTGCGGTCTGGAGCATGGCGAAGAGATACGGCGAGTGAGCTTGCCCTCTTTACCCGCGCGCTGCGCCGCTCAGCCGGGCATCCGCCCCCGCGCGTACTCAAGCGGGCGCCAGCGGCGTATGACCCCGGTCATGGTCGAGCTATGAAGCAGCAGTATATGCTGGGCATATAGATAAATAGAAGTATCAAATGATAATGATTAGGTAAGTCTAAGAGGAAGCGATGATGAACGTTTAGGGATATGGTCACTTAGAACGTTTATAGCTAATAGTGAAACCGGCCTCTTTCACATAGAAAAGGGGCCGTTTCTATACGGCAAACACAAAGGAGGGATCAAGATGAACGAGAAAATAACCACCCTGATCAGCATGCTGCTGGTAGTGGCAATAGCGCTGCTGCTGGTTTTCCCCTTCCTCCCGGCCGTAGCCTCCGATGCGGAGACCTCGGGTAAAAAGACCTCCGCATCGCAGGCGACAACCATCGAGGAGGAGAAAGCTGAGACCGTAAAGCAGGCTGTCACCGCAGAAGAGAAGGCGGCTGAAAGCAATAAGGCAGCCGTGGAGAAAAAGGCCGCCACGGAAACGAAGGCGGCTGCAGAAGAGAAGGTAGCCGTTGAGGAGAAAACGGCTGCCGGGGCGGGGTTCGAGGCGGCAGGACACCCGACGGAACCCGAAGAGCCCTGGGAGGTCACCAGCCTGGACATCTCCAAGGACATTGACGTGGTCACAGCTCCGGGGGTTGAGATAAGCCTGGAGAAGACGGCCTCCGAGTCCTATATAGAGATGATGCTGGGGGAGACAAAGGAAGTCACCTTCACCATCGAGGTGGATGCCGAGCTCTCGGACTCCTATTTCATCGCGGGCAATATCTTCGTGCAGAACACAGGAGAATGGGCGGCGGACGTGATCGCGGTCTCCGACACCGTGTGGTACAAGGCCGGAGGCCCGGACTGGCTCGCGGCCACATCGAACATAACCACCACCGTACCCCTGGGGGACAACGCCATACCCACCGGCGGGCCCCACGTCTATTCGTACTCGGGGACCTTCACCCTGCCGGTGCCGCTGGCCAGCGTGACCTCCATGAGCAACCTCATCGAGATCACCATCAGCAACAAGCCCGACCCGCCGAAGCCGGGCATGCAGGACTGGAAGTTCCATTACCGCGAGGACTTCGCCAAGCCGGTCGATGGCGCCTCCACGCTGGTGTCCCTGGAGGACATCGAGACCATATCCCCCGAAGCCGGGTTGAGCTACGAGATCACCTCGGTGACCATCAACGGCGCGGATGCCGCGTCCCTCACCGGGCCCTGGGAGCTGGACCTTGCGGACGCTCCCTTCACCGTGGTCATAGAGAAAGACCTGACCGCCGAGGAAGCCGGGACTTACCAACTCAACAACAAGCCCAGGAACGGGGAGCTCGAGGACGAGGTCGAGGTGGAGATCGTGGTCGAAGAGCCCGAAAAGATAACCGGTTCGATCAGCGGGTATAAATACGTCGACCTCGATGCCGACGGAGAACTCGACGAAGGTGAGTCGGGACTTGCCGGCGTGACCATCAAGCTCTACCGGGTCGTCAACCCGGTAGAGGTCATGGCCATCGGGAGCCAGCTGTCTATGCTGATGTTCGTGGCCGAGACAGTGACCGACGAGAACGGTCACTTCGAGTTCCTCGACCTCGATGCGGGTGAGTACGTCGTGGAGGAGGTAGTGCCGGAAGGGTATTTCCCCACCTCGCCCGACTACCGTTCGATCTGGGTGGTAGAGGGGCAGGAAGCAAGCACCTATTTCCTCAACGCCAGGATGGCCCGGGTAAGCGGCGAGAAGATCGACGCCATCAGTGAGGAACCCATAGCAGGGGTCGAGTTCGTGCTCGAGGGCGAGGACTTCTATATGAAGGTCCTCAGCGGCGAGAACGGTGAGTTCGACTTCGGATGGTTGATGCCCGGAGAGTACCATCTCCACGAGACGGTACCCGAGGGCTGGGTCGCGGTAGGCGCGAGCGAGCATGAACTCACGCTGGAAAGCGGCGACGCAGAGCACTTCGTGTTCGCCAACCAGCGGCTCTCCGCCATCTACGGCTTTAAGTGGCTCGACGCCAACGGCGACGGCCTGCACCAGGGTAACGAGACCGCGCTGGAGGGCGTGAACATCGTACTCGACGGCGAGGGCGTCCACGAGGAGGTGCTGACCGATGCAAGCGGTTACTTCATCTTCGAGGGCCTGCTGGACGGCGAGTACGTCGTGAGGGAGGAAGTGCCGGAAGGCTACTACGCCACCAGCGCCGTGGAGGTCGGTGTCATCCTGGAGGCTGGCGATGAGAAGCGGGTCGATTTTCTCAACGCTCCCTTCGCCTCGGTGGCCGGCACCAAGTGGCTTGACCTCAATGCCAACGGCGAGGTCGACGAGGGCGAGGAAGGGCTGGCCGGTGTGACCATCAACCTGCGCGACGCCGGGGGCGATATCATCGCCACCGCGGTGAGCAGTTCTGATGGTTCCTATGCCTTCGAGGGCTTGAAGGCGGGGAAATACACCGTCGAGGAGGTCCTGAGCGACGGGTATGTTGCCACCTCACCCATCTCGGTCTCCTTCCGCCTCTCCGCCGGAGAGGAGAAGCTGGTCGACTTCTTCAACAACGCGATCGTTGCGGGCGAAGTGGTCACTCCTCCCGCCCAGACCGACCCCGGGCAGACCCTGCCGGTAACCGGTTTCGAGATGAGCCTGCTGCTCGTCATGGTCGGTTTGCTCATCTTGACGGGCGCGCTGATCGCTTCCTACGGAGTGCTGAGGATGAGGCGCACGCGCTGAAGCCCAGAACGATAGAAGGAGGGGGGCCCAGCCCCCTCCTTCCTCTATATATAAACATGCATTGACCGATGTCATACAACCGTCAAGGCGGGCAGCCTAAGCTGTGAGCATGGATATATTGAGAAGATACGGCGTGTTCATAGTGGTGGTCGTGCTGCTGGTCGCAGCGGCTGCTTACTTCCTACTGCGGGACGGAGAGCCCACGGAGGAGCTGGAGCTTGCCCAGGGCGGCACCGCCGAGGTCACACCCACGGATGAGATGCGCGTGCGCACAGCCGAGCCCGACCCGGTGATAGACCCCGATACCTTCATCCTCACCGTGAGCGGACTGGTGGAAGAGCCGGTCTCCTACAGCTTCGATGACATCCTGTCCATGCCGGCGGAGGAGAAGCTGGTGGACCTCCCGTGCGTGGAGGGCTGGACGGAGAGCGCCCTGTGGAAGGGCGTCAGGCTGGCCCCGTTGCTGGAGCGGGCGGGGATGCTGGACGGAGCGGACAACGTGGTCTTCTCCTCTCCCGGCGGATATACCACCTCCCTCACCCTCGCGGACATAGCGGAGACCGATCCCCTGCTCGCCTACGGGGCCAACGGCGAGATGCTCCCGCACGAGCAGGGCTTTCCCCTGCGCCTGGTGGTCCCCGACCGCCTCGGTTACAAGTGGATCAAGTGGGTGACCGCCATCGAGGTCATCTCCGGCGAATACGAGGGCTACTGGGAGAGCCGCGGCTACTCCAACGAGGCCGACGCCTCCAACTGAATAGTGGGGTCAGGTCTTGGATTTTGGATACCGTGGTATGTTGCCTGTTGGCAACTGCGGTTTTGTCTTATAGGCCAAAGACCTGACCCCATGAACATCGCGTGACCGTCAGCAGTCTGAACTCCTGGGCATGGTTATGCGAGAAACCGGCGGGAAGGCAGCTTTCTTACCGTCCTCTGGCGTGCATCACGTAGTTTGAACCCCCGGGCATGGTTTATACTCTAAATACCGTGGGCCTTTCGCAAACGGCAAAGACTGATGGGCGGCGGAAAGGAGCGGGGACTTGAAGAAGACGCTGATCCTGGTGCTAGTTATCGCATGCGTGGCCTCCCTGACCTTGCTCGCCGGTTGTGGCAAGGGAAGCGAGACTGCTGATATCGCCGGGGAAAATGAAGGGGCGATGGATGCGGGCGAGAGCGGTGGAAACGACGGGGGCGCGGAAAGCGAGCAGCCAGAAGATACGACCGAGGAGGGAAAGAAGATAACCGTCGAGGAATCGGAGGAGGAGGGGGAGAGCGACAAAGTCATCATCGAGGGGGAGAGCGGCCAGGAATCCACCATCGAGGTACAGGAACAGGAGCCGAGCGAAGAGAGCCTGGGGGCTCCCCTCTACCCGGGAGCGAAGCTGGTCGAGGGCAGCTCGGTGAGCGGCAAGACCACTTCCCCCGACGGCAAGGAGATCAGCGTCACCGGCGGGGAGTTCATCAGCGAGGACGATATCACTAAGGTGGTCAACTGGTACAAGGGGAAGATCGGCGCGCCTTCGGCATCCGCGCCGGAGACGGCGACCTGGATGAAGCAGGAAGAGGACGGCTCCGTCGTAACGGTGATCGTGGAGATCTACGAGGGTCAGGTGAAGATCACCATAGTAAAGGTCGTCGGGGACATAGGGATAGATCTTTAGGAAGCGGGCCGGCTTCGGCCGGGTTTTATCCGCTCCAACACGACGCACGGAAGGGAACCGTGCGTCTGTCGCGTCAGGCCGCTTGAAAGGGAGGGAGACGATGGAATACCAGACATTGCGTTTCGAGCTGGACGGCGGCATCGGCCTGCTCACCTTGAACCGGCCGGAGCGCCTCAACGCCATCAACGCCGTCATGCTGGAAGAGCTCAACGCCTTCTGGAAAGAGATGCTGACCGCTTACGACTGCAGGGTGATCGTGATGACCGGCGCTGGCGACCGCGGTTTCTGCTCCGGCCTCGACCTCAAGGAGGCGGCGAACCTCCAGGGCGGCTTTGCCTCGGGCGGGGTGAGCGGCGATACCCTCCAGAGCGGTCAGAAACTGTTCTCCGACATCATCGAGATGATGCGCGCCTGCCCCCAGCCCATCATAGCGGCGGTTAACGGCGCGGCCATGGGGGCGGGCCTGAGCTTCGCCATGGCCGCTGACGTGCGCCTGGCCTCGCCGCAGGCGAAGTACTGCGCCTCGTACATCAACATCGGCACGGGGGGAGCGGACATGGGCTCGAGCTACTTCCTGTGGCGCCTGGTGGGATGGGGCATGGCGGCGGAGATGCTTCTGACCGGCAGGGTGATAGAGATAGACGAGGCCTACCGCATCGGCCTGGCCAACCACGTCTATCCCCCGGAGGAACTCCTGGAGCGGGCGATGGAGATGGCCCAGAGGATGGCCGAGAAGCCTCCCCTGGCCCTGCGCATGACCAAGGACGCCATCAACATCGGCCTCAACTCCGGGAACCTGCGCGATACCCTGCGCCTGGAGGACCGCAACCAGGTTCTGCTCATCGAGTCCCTCTATATCGCCGGCGCCGCGCTGGCGGCCGCCCCCCCGGAGAGCCAGAAAAAGGACATCGCTGAGGAGTGAGGCCGCCTCGCCCGCAAATCGCGGGATAAGGTAGCGGCAGGCTAAGTTCGCGCCGTTCAGGGGTCGTTTCCGCCCGTCCCGGAAAGAGCGTGAAACCTGGCTATCGCTTTTTCCTCCGTGGACAGGAAGAAGAACTGGTCACCCCGGTTGCTCTCGCTTATAAAGGCCCTCAGGCTCGGGCTGGGATATGAATCGAAATCACCGACGATGGCGGCCTTGAAGCGGTAGTTGGTGAACTTCAAGAGTACCTCTCCCGCCAGCCCGGTCTTCAGGTCGAAGAAAAGCTCGCTGATCGCCTCCTTGTTGATCACCACCGCTCCGCATCCGTATTCGTGAGCAACCGTCGCCATCAGGTCCAGCGCGTCGTCAGCGCTTGCGATCAATACATCCGCGCTGTTTATTATGGCGATGTGCATGTTTCCATCCCTGTTGACGGTGACGTCCATGACTTCATCCTCGGTTTTCGTTTCTCCATCACTCAAGGCCTATTCTACTATCATCCTGACCGCGGATAGAGACCTGGAGCCCCCGCTCTCGGAGGTATCGATAGAAGATTACGCCGTTCGATTTGGGGAATACTCGAATACAGGTATGATGTAGGCCAGGCGGTACTGTCTCGGCAAGAACGGGGAGGGTGAGAGGATGGCTGATTACGATGCCGTGGTGGTAGGGGCGGGGCTGGGCGGAATATCCGCGGCCGCCAACCTGGCGGTGGCGGGAAAGAAGGTGCTCCTGCTGGAGAAGCACTGCGTTCCCGGGGGATACGCCTCCACCTTCCGCAGGGGGCGCTTCGAGTTCGAGATATCGCTGCACCAGTTGTCCGGGGTCGGGCAAGAGGGCCGCAGGGGCCCCCTCTGGCGCTACCTGGAGAGGATCGGCGTGGCCCAGAAAGTCGAATTCCTGGACATCCCCGATTTCTACCGCACCATCACACCGGACCTCGATATCGTGCTCCCGGCGGACCGCGAAGGTTTCGAAACGGCGCTGAGCGAGCAGTTCCCGCGCGAGGCCGAGGGCATCAAGAGCTTCATGTCCATCATCTTCGGCCTGCTGAACGAGATCAACAGGTTGAGCAGGGAAGGATCGCAGGCGCTGATGAACGACCCTTCCGCTTTCCCTAACCTCATCACCTACTCGAGCAGCACCGTGGGCGAGGTGCTCGACCAGTTGGTCAAGGACGAAAAAGCCCGGGCGGTCATCACCCAGTTGTGGGGGTTTTATGGCCTTCCCCCATCCCTTCTCTCCTTCATGATCTTCGCTCTGGGTACCGCCTTCTATCTCGAATACGGGCCGGTGCATGTCAAGGGAAAGAGCCAGGCGCTCTCCCAGGCCTTCGTGGAGTCCATCCTGGAGAACGGCGGCGACGTATGGCTCAACAACGGAGCGTCGGCTATACGGGTGGAGGGCGGCAAGGTGAAGGGCGTAGTCGCGGAAGACGGCACGGAGATCTCCACGGACTACGTGGTGAGCAACGCCAATCCCATCACCACCTGTATCGACCTGGTAGGGCGCGAGCATATCCCCTCCTGGTACCTCAAACGGCTGGGATGGGGAAAGATGGCCGCTTCGACCTTCAACGTATATCTGGGACTGGACTGCCCGCCATCGCACCTGGGGCTGGATGACTACGAGGTCGCCATCAACCAGCACTACGATCACGAAGGAGCTTTCCTGCGCAGCAGAAAGGACCTTTACAGCGAAGCCCAGGGGATCGGAATAGCCTCGTTCAACGCCATCGACCCTGAATTCTCCCCACCCGGCACTTCCGCCGTCGCGTTGATAAAGCTGGATTTCGGAGACCTCTGGACGGGTCTCTCCCGCGAACGGTACGTGGAGGCGAAAAACCGTGTCGCTGCCAAGATGATCGATATCGCGGAGACCCGGGTGCCGGGCCTCAGAGAACATATCGAGGTTATAGAGGTCGCCACACCGCTGACCAACATGCGTTTCACCGGGAACCCGGCGGGATCGATCTACGGTTACGAGAACTCGGTGAAGGAGAGCGCCATGCAGCGGCTGCCCAACCGGGGTCCGCTGGGTGGGCTGTATCTGGCGGGAGCATGGGTGAGGGTCGGCGGCGGTTTCCAACCCTGCATAGATTCCGGAAGAACGGCGGCGGAGAACGTGCTGGAGGACATGGAGAAGGGAGGCATGGGAACGGTCGAGATCGACGGCCTCAAGACCTTCTGCGAGAACCAGGCGGCGGAGGCGCCGGAGATAGAGACGGAGACGGGCGCGGTGGACAAGGCCATGGCCGGGCTGCACCCGCGTCGCCTCTCCCTCAAGGTGTCCGAGGTCCTGGAGGAGACGGAGAGCGCTAAGACCCTGCGCCTGGTGTCCGCCGAGGGCACACTCCCGGTTTTCCGCGCGGGACAGTACATCAACCTCTTCGTGGAGACGGGCGGCGTGAAGACCTCGCGCCCCTACAGCATCTCCTCCGCGCCGGGCAAGCCCTACTACGACATCACGGTCAGCCCCAAGGCGGCCGGATCCTAAACAACAAACACCATGAACTTGTTAAAG
>CAYPZH010000004.1:33650-44004 GCA_964415205.1 uncultured Actinomycetota bacterium
TCGTCTCCTCCTACCTCCTGGACGAGGTGAAGGCGGGCGACGTGCTGGAGTCCACGGGCCCCTCCGGGAGCTTTTACCACGAGCCGCTCACGGACGGCTCCGACCTCGTCTTCCTGGCCGGGGGCAGCGGCATCACCCCCTTCATGTCCATCATGCGGGAGGCGGTGGAGAAGAGCCTGCCCCTGCACGTACACCTGCTCTACGGCTCCCGCGACCCCGGCGACATCATCTTCCGCAGGGAACTGGCCCAGCTGGGGGCGGAGAAGAACAATATCGACGTGGACTTCATCATCTCCGAGCCCGCAGAGGACTGGGGAGGGCTGTGCGGTTTCATCGACGCGGACATGATCTCCAGCGTGCTGGGGCAGGTGGAGGGCAGGACCTTCTACGTCTGCGGCCCGGCCGAGATGTACCCCTTCTGCGAGGGGGCGCTGCAGGCCCTGGGGGTGGGCGGCGTACACGTCAAGAAGGAGGCCTACGGCCCCCCCGACGACGTCACCCTGGAGGAGGGCTGGCCGGGCATAGCGCCGGATACCGAGTTCGAGGTGGTGGAGGAACGCACTGGTATCACCTTCAAGGCCAGGGCCGGGGAGCCCCTGATTAACTCCATGGAGCGGGCGGGCCTGGTGGTGGAGGCGGTGTGCCGCTCCGGGGAGTGCACCGTGTGCCGCACCAGGCTGGAGGCGGGGGAGGTCTTCGCACCGCAGCGGGTGCTCAGGCGCTGGGCGGACGAGCACTTCGGCTACCTCCACCCCTGCATGAGCTATCCCGTCTCGGACCTGCGCATAAGGCTGTGATGCAGGCGATAAAGCGCCGTTCACGTCTGAAGTGCGGTTGACTCTATACGCCGGCGATAGGCAAGACAGCGTGGACATGGTAAACAAGGAGGTTGCGTATGGATATGCTCACTGCACACACGGCCGTGATAACCGGCGCGGCAAACGGGCTGGGCCGGGAACTTGCACTGGCCCTGGCGCGGCGGGGCTGGAGGATCGGCCTGGCGGACATCGAGGCGGAGGAGGCGGAGAAGACCCTGCGCGGGGTCGAGGAGGCCGGGGGCAGCGGTGAGGTCTACCGCTGCGACGTGCGGGACCGCGAGCAGGTGCAGGCCATGGCGGACCATTTCTTCTCCACCTGGGGAGAGGTGGACCTGCTGGTGAACAACGCCGGCGTGTACGGCACCGGGCTCGTGGGGGATGTCCCCATCGATGACTGGGAGCGCATAATAGACACCAATCTCTGGGGGGTGATATACGGGTGCCATTCCTTCGTCCCCCGCATGAGGCGGCAGGGGGGAGGCCATATCGTGAACATCGCCTCCTCCGCCGGCATCATATCCGCTCCCGAAACCGGGCCTTACAGCGTGTCCAAGGCCGGGGTCATCTCCCTCTCCGAGGCCTTGAAAGCGGAATTGGCCTCCTCCGGCATCGGCGTTACCGTGGTCTGCCCGCTCTTCTTCAACAGCCACCTCTTCTCCACCATGTCCGCCCGGGAGGGCGCGGTGCTCACCGAACTGTCGCTGGCATCCGCCGCGAATACGCGCACCACCGCCGACGATATAGCCGGCATGATCGTCAAGGCGGTGGAGAAGGACCGGTTCTATCTCTTGCCCCAGCTATCCTCCAGGTTTTTCTGGTTGAACAAACGCCTCATGCCGACCGTTTTCCATGGTTTGCTGGCTTTTCTTTACAAACGCGGGCTTTTCGGGCCGGTGCTGATGCGGCCGGCGCGGTGGGGGATGCTGTGAGACTGGGCGCGGGGGATGGTAAAATATCACGTCGGGCCCGAGGACATGGCCCGCAGCGAGGCCCGCGTTACGGCCCACTGCGGACAGGAGCCCGGGCAGGATATGTTCGCTCGAAGAGGCAGGTAGACCCGGAACGGTCCGGGTCGCGGAACTAGGAGGTCGGCGCAACGGTGTCCAGGAACAACCGGAAAGAAAGGCCCGAGCTCGTGCAGGCCGGGTACAACCCGCTCTTTGACCGGATCATTTCAGCAGTCATGCCCAGGAGCTGGCGGGAGGGGCTCTTCCTCGGCGCCTGGTCCACCTCGGAGTTCGTGAAATGGGGCTATTTCGCCGTAGCCCTGCACGTGCAGGTGCTGGTGAGCCTGTTCTATCCCAGTATCGCCGAGAGCATGTCCGGCTCCATAGGGGGATTCGCGCTGGAGTTCGGCGCCTCCATAGTCCTCGGCATACTCTTCGCCTACTTCATGCTGGGGGGGCACCACACCATGCACGTCCTGGAGGCAGCCAAGACCTTTAACCTGGAGCGGTCGCTGCAGGAGACCATCGGGGCCAGGCTGGTGGAAAGGCAGGAGGACGGCTCGGTGAAGTTCAGGACCGGCACCGGGGCCTTCTGGGCCGAGCTGGCCAAGATGTTCTTCCTGGGCCCCGCCGGCAAGTACCCCGCCATCATCAAGGACGGCCTGAACTACCGCCTCAACGGCACCCCGGCCCTCAACGTGGCCGCCGCCGGTTCCCGCTTCGACCTCTGGGTGGCTTATATCGCCGGACTATCGGGACTGGCCCTCTTCGGCATCTCCATAGGCCTGCGGGCATCCGGCAGGGAGATCAACGAGGTGATGGCCTACATCACCCCGCGCATCCTCGCCCTGGGTACCATAGCTTTCCTGGGGCGCCCCCAGGACAACAACGCCATGTACCGCTACCGCCAGAAGAAAAAGATCGAGGCGGAGCTGGCCGCCCAGGCCGCCGCGGGCACCATGAAGGTGGACGCCGGCAGGGAGGAGATCGACCGGCGCGCCAAGTCAAATTACGAGCGGCTTATCGGCGAGGTGAGGAACTGGGCCGAGTACGGGGGGGACGACCCCCGCTTCAAGGGCATCGCGGTCTACCTACCCGAGGGAGCGCACAACTCGATCCAGGCGGGGAAGCACACCGAGTACGTCGACGCCGAGGGCAACAAGGGCAACACCTCGCCCGACCTCGTCGCCCAGGAGAAATGGATCATCCTCTTCCCCAAGGAAAGCGATGATGTGGCCAGCCGCGGCTTTTTCGGCACCCTGCAGGTCCTGCCCGCGCTCCAGAACCAGATCGTCGCCGAGATACTCTCCCGGGAGGGAGTATCGGGAGGGGGGCGTGAGAACGAGGGGGGCTGCTCCTTCAACGGCTACGGCGGGGGCGACGAGGCCGCCATCTCGTTGCTCATGGATGCGGTGGGCAAGGCCGGCGCCAAGCACGAGTACCACTACGGCGAGAACGTCTTCCTGGGCATCGACAACGCCGCCGACTCCGACACCATGTTCGATCCCGAGACCCATCTCTATACCTGGCAGGGGCGCAAGATGAGCGGCGACGAGCTGTGCGACCGCTACATCGAGCTCTTCTACCAGTGGGGGCACCAGCTGGCCACGGAGGACCCCTTCGCCGCGCCGCGCAGCCAGTGGAAGTTCTGGCAGAGACTCACCTCTGAGTTGGGGGACAGGATGATCATCATCGGCGACGACAGCCTGGTCACCAACCCGTCCATCGCCTACGACGCCCTGCGGGAGAAAGTATGCAACGCCGGGCTGGTGAAGCTGAACCAGGTCGGTAGCTTTTCCCAGGCCTGGATGTACATGGAGGTCTTCCACAGCGCGGGATTCAACACCGTCATCTCCCACCGCTCCACCCAGCCGGATACCCTCCCGGATCCCCTGGAGGTCACCGCCACCTTGGCGGCGAACTACCGTCCCCAGGGTAGGGTAGTCCTGGCCAAGCTGGGAGGTGTCTTCCTCTCCAACCGCGCCGGGCTCTATTACCAGATGCAAAAATCCGCGGAGGACTGGCGCAGCGGTGCGGCCATCACCCCGGGCGTGGGCCCGGACGTGACCATCAGCTCCATATCTGCTTACCCCTCAACCCTGGGCGCGGGTAAATACGGCCTCATGTCCTCCATGCGCCTCTCCAACGGCGTGGAGATAGTATCGCCCATCCCCGGGGGCCTCTCGCGCGGGGAGAAAGAGACCATCCTCATGGGGCCGGAGGAGGGCATACCCGTCGTCAACGAGCTAGTGGAGAGGCTAGGGCTCATCGGGCTGCCCCTCGGCGCCATCGGGGACGTGTTCGAGATCGAGCGCATGATCATGGCCATGGATATCGAAAGGGCCAGGGACAAGGGTATCCTGCCGGCGTATAGCGAAGATGCGTGGGATGCCTACGAGGAGGAGGCGTCCTTCAAGCGCATGGTGGGAGGCGACGTCGCCCTCACCCTGGGGCAGCTGCTGGTAAAGGCGGTAGCATTGCGCGACGGCCTGCCGCCGTGGCTGGTCTACCGCAACCTGGGGCTGGACCTCAACGAGAAGATAAAGCTGAGTTACGACAACTACCTCGAGGCGCGCAAGCTCTTCTACGAGCCCATCTTCACCGGGCAGGTAGGCGAGGGCGCCTTCAATAGATAGGATTGGACCATATATCCGACAGGGCGGCCAGCGAAGTGTAGCGCCAAGGCCAGTGGGACCGGCATCTATACTGGACCCACTTCCCATTAGGGGTCAGGTCTTTGATGCGTGCTGAAAAACCGCAGGTGCGAACAGGCAACATACCGCGGTATCCAAAATACAAGACCTGACCCCCATTAATTAATGCTGGATTGTTTTGTCCATTATTAGTGAATGGTTTACAATACCTTTGTCTATATCGGGGGAGGCATCACATCATCGCGGACTGCGAGGCATGAGTGGCATCCGTTTACATGTGCAGGGGCTCCTGGCGGATGATGCAAAGGCGATTACGAGAGGGGGACTCGGATGGCTGAAAGGGGAATGAGCGCAAGGGGAAAACAACTTCTCATGGACTTTCCCGCCCTGGCGGCGCTGCGCAGGCACGACCGCAAGGGCATCGACGAGATCATCGGGATAGTGGAGGGCTGCACCGAATATAAGCAAAAGGTCGCACTGCCCAGGGCACTTGAGCTAGACCGGCGCATGGAGCGGGAGCCCGATTATTTCGACTGGGACATGATGAAGGCGGCCTGCAAGTACCACATCTACTCGCTGGCTATCCCGAAGGTGCTGGGGGGGCTGGCCGACAAGTACATGATCACTACTTTGGCCCTTGCTGTTGAGGAGCTGTGCTCCGCCTGCGGCGGGATCGGTCTGGCCCTGGCGGCGCATTCCCTCGGCGTTGCCCCCGTAGTCGCTTCAGGGGCGATGGCCCACTGGGACACCGTCCTCTGGGAGATAGTGGAGGAGGAAAAGAAGGGCAACCCCGTGGTCATGGCCTACGGCATAACCGAGCCGTCAGCGGGAACCGACGTGGAGGAGCCGGAGTTCCTGGAGGTCGGACGCATCGGTATGGAGGCCAAAAAGACCAGGGGTGGCTATATCCTAAACGGCCGCAAGTGCTTTATCTCCGATGGAAGCGAAGCGAAGTACTTCACCGTCACAGCTGCCACCGACCGCAGCCGTCCCCTTGAGACCTGGACCACCTTCCTGGTGGAGCGGGACATGGAGGGTTTCTCCACGCCGCGGGTGGAGCTCAAGATGGGGCAGCGCGCCTGTCACGCAGCCGAGCTGCTCTTCGAGGACGTCTTCGTGCCGGACTCGCACGTGCTGGGTTACGAGGGGGACGGCATGGCCAACGGCATCCTCATCATCATGGCCGCCTCTCGGGGCCCGGTGGGGTCCATCGCCACCGGGATCGCGCGCAGCGCATACGAGCATTTCCTGGACTGGGCGCGTGAAAAGCGCAACGGTAAACGACCCATAGACGAGGACCGCATACGCATGTTCATCGCGGACATGCTGGCCATTATCAACGAGAACCGGGGCGTCTACATGCAGCACAGCATGGCCGGCGACGCCGTCTTCCGCGCCGCCTTCACCCACCCCGTATTTCTCTCTACCTTTCTCGTGCCGCACCAGGTGCGGGTATCGAAGCCCTACTCGTCCCTTCTCAACTCCTACTACGGCAAAGCCCTGGTAAACGCCCTCTTCCGCTACTTTATCTCGGACGAAGAGGTGACAGACATGCTCGCCAAGGCCTCCCTTGCCAAGTTCAGCTGCGCCGACAACGCCATGGAACTGACATCGCGGGCGCTGCAGATCATGGGGGCGGACGATTCGGAGGAGAGGAGGTGGGTGGAGAAGGCCTTCCGCGACGCCAAGCTCACCCAGATCTACGAGGGCACCAACCAGCTGAACCGGTTGGTCGTCTACAACACGGAGATAGCGAGGACGCTTCAGGTGGAAGTGCCTCGGCCCTTCAAGAAGGGGGTGAAGTAGGATGATAAAGCTCCCGGACTTTCACGAAGATGAGGAGTACAGGATACTGCGGGAGACGGCCGCCGCGTACGCGTCCAAGGAACTCGCCCCGCAGGCGGAACAGCTCGATCTCGAACCGACACTGTGGCTGGTCAAAGAGGCCATCGCCAAGGCGGGGGACATGGGCATGCTGGCGGCCCTTATCCCGGAGGAGCACGGCGGTGGTGGGCTCGACGATTACGCCTTCTGCGTAGCGCTGGAGGAGATAGCGGCGGAGGAGGCGGGGGTGGCGGCCGCTCTGCTGGTGCACAACGCCGCCCTGCTGCCCGCCGCCATGGGAGAGTTCAAGGCGTTGATCACCGGAGTGGGTCCCGATGCCTATCCTGCTTGCCTCGCTTTCCCCGGCGATATCGCCTTCTCGGATGGAAAAGTGGAAGGGCGGGTGCCGTTCGCCTTCAACGCACAGGAGTGCTCCCTCATCACCCTGTTCCCCTCCGGCGTGGGTGGGACTCAAGCCTTGACCCTGCGCGGTGATACCGCCGGCGTGGAGATAACGCCGGAGCCTTACCAGATGGGCTTGAGGGCGGCGCGGGCCGGCTCCGTGCGGTTGGGGGGCGCCGAGCCCTCCAACGTCATCTCGGGGGGAGACATGACGGGAGAGGTGGAGAGGGTGCTCATGCTCGGCCTCGCCGCCATCGCCACGGGCATATCCCGCAACGCGCTGCACAAGGCCTATGCCTACGCGCGGGAGAGGTACCAGGGGGGGAAGATGATCATCGAGCACCAGCAGATGCGCATCTTCCTGGCGGAGATGGTGGCGGCGGTCGAGCAGGGAAGGTCCTTGGTGAAGAAGGCCTGTGAGGACGGGGGGTCCGCGACGGCCATGGTGGCTTGGTTGCGTGCCACGGAGGGCGCATGCAAGTCGGCCACGGACGGGGTGCAGATACATGGCGGCTACGGCTACATGCGGGACTACGGGATGGAACGCCTGATGCGCGATGCCAAGTATTGCCAGATGTATCCAACCACCAGCCAGGAGGCCCTGTTGAGGCTGCTCGACCTCTCCGAGGCGGGATAGGCCGCGAAATTGACGGCTCACCGGAGCCCGGATACCATGGTATGATACCAGGGTATCCGAATTTCCAAGCGCGGCCTGGCGCTGGAAAAGGCGGTGCCGGCCGCTCCCGGGACGGGTCATCTGCAAAAGGAGGCAGGGATGGAGGACGTATACATCATCGGCGTAGGCATGCTTCGCTTCGGCAAGTATCCCGACAAGACGATAAAGCAGTTGACCGCCGAGGTAGTCGATGACCTGCTCGCGGACTGCCCGGTGGAGAAGAAGGACATCGAGGCGGCCTGGTTCTCCAATTCTTTCTGGGGCATCGTCACCGGCCAGCATTCCATACGCGGCCAGGTGGCGCTTACCCCCCTGGGAATCCAGGGCATCCCGGTTATGAACGTGGAGAACGCCTGCGCCGGGGCCACCAGCGCGGTGAACGGCGCCTACATGGGGATAAAGGCTGGCGCGTACGACGTGGCCATGGCTATCGGGGTGGAGAAGATGTTCAACCCCGACAACAAGCAGGCCATGTTCGAGATGTTCATGTCCAACGCCGATGTTGATTTCATCCGGGCCGTCCTGTCGGCTTTTATGGAGGACGAGAAAAGGAAGGCGGCCGAGGTGGAGGCGGCGGGAGGCGGCAAGAAGGGCGGTGGCGAAGGCGCGCGTTCCCCCTTCATGGACCTATACGCCGCGGCAGCCCGCATGCACATGGAGAAGTACGGCACCACTCAGGAGCAGCTGGCCATCATCGCCGCAAAGAACCATTACCACTCATCCTTGAACCCCCTGGCCCAGTACCAGATGGACATGACAGTTGAGGAGGTCCTGAACGACCGGCCGGTGTCATATCCCCTGACCAGGGCCATGTGCGCCCCCATGGGGGACGGGGCCACGGCGGCCATACTCTGTTCCGGCAAAGCGCTCAAGAGGTTCGAGGGGGCGCGTCCGGTGAAGATCCTGGCATCGGTGCTCACCGGGGGTGTGATCCCCGAGGGGGGCGAGTTGGACCTGATCGGTGATAGGCTGAGCAAGAAGGCGTACGAGATGGCCGGGCTGGGACCGCAGGATATCGACGTGGCCGAGGTCCACGACGCAACGGCCTTCGGCGAGCTGCTGCAGTGCGAGGAACTGGGGTTCTGCGGCGAGGGCGAGGGGGGGCCGTTCGCGGAGTCCGGGGCCACCAAGCTCGGCGGCAAGCTGCCCATCAACACCTCCGGAGGGTTGGAGTGCCGCGGGCATCCCATCGGCGCCTCGGGCATCGCCCAGCTGTTCGAGCTGGTGACCCAGTTGCGGGGCGAGGCGGGAAAGCGCCAGGTGGAGGGGGCGAGGATAGCCATGTCCGAGAACGGCGGCGGCTTCATCGGAGCCGGCGAGGCGGCCATGTGCATTCATATATTGGAACGTACGGGCTGAAGGCCCGGGCTCTTGAGCGGCCCGAGCCCGGGGGTAACGGTCTTCGCTCCGCACTCGCAGGGTGCAGGAGTATTATAGCCGAGGGATTGCAGCGGAGCATAAGCCTACTAGCGATTTTACTGCTCGCGAAGGTCGCTTCAGACCGACCCCCGGTTCTCGGGCTGGTGGCAGCACGGACGTAGGCCTTGCATCAACCCGTGGTCCCAGGTGAGGGTTTATAGTGAGCGACATCCGGGCGTGATTCTCTATGACCTGCGGTGAAACGAGCTTTTAGGGGTTACCTATTCGGGTCTGTTGCATTGTCTGCGAAGAGAATACCTTTAAGGGCCGTGAGTAAGGGGGGATGGATATGGGCATGATGGATATCCTCGATAAGCTGAGCGCCCCGGCGCTCAAGGTCATCATCAAGAACCGCTGGGGCTATACGGAACAGGAGTATCAGAAGGCCCTGGAGCTGGGCCTGCTGCAGGCCCTTACCATGGAGGCCATGATGCAGTGGCTGGTGGTGGAGCCGGTATGCTCCAACCACTGCTCCGGCTGCCACAACGAGGGGCGGCCTCTCTATTTCAACCCCATGGGCATGCTCATCCGCCACAAGTGCCCTCCGGCGATATGCCCGCACGGCATCTCCCAGCTCTCCCCGGTGATGTACGATTACCTGGACCACATGCTGCAGGGCAAAGACCCCAACGAGATGATCTTCGACCATGTCACCTGCACCGACGCCGGCCTGGAGCTGGGGGGCCTGGGCGACAATCTCTTCAGGGTCAGGCGGGAGAAGATGCCCCCGCTTGAGTTCGCCCGCTTCATGATGACCATGGCCCCGTACCTCTTCGTTAAAAACAAGAGGGCCAAAGGGGAATGCCGGGCTTTGCGAGAGGCGCCCACCAGCGGCGGGCCCGAGCCGGACGAGTTCATGCGCGGGCTGCCCATCTCATCCGAGGAGCTGGAGGCCTTCATGGCCTCTCCCAAGCGCGTGCGGCGCCTGCGCTCAATCGAGGAGTTCAAGGACCATCACATCGTGATCAAGGTGGTATCCTCGCAGGCCTGCATAGCAGGCCACAAGGAAGGGGACGAATTTTACCTCGATGCATTCGGCAGGGTCCTGCAGCCTGCGGGAAGCGAGGGCATCTGCATCATGGCCCTGGCCAAGATCTGGTGGCGGGTGCTGCTGATGATGGAGAGGATGGCGGCTGGAGGGGAACTCGAGAGCCAGCTTTTCGACCTGCCCATGAACTGCTACGGGGCCGGCCTGCCCCTGGGGGCCTGCGGCGAGATCATGATGAAGGTCGAAGTCCGCAAGGTATGAAAATAGAACGTTTCGACAGTATGCTTCGCGTAAGCGACAGCGACGCCCGCAGGGCGGCGCGGCGGTGCCAGTCGCCTGGACGGAGCGCAGCGAGGTCCAGGCCTGGCACGCGTGATCTGCGCACCTGCCTGCATCGCGTAAGCTAGTCTTTTCGCGCAGCGAAAAGACGTATCGCGAGGAGGCGGAGCCGACGAAGCAAGCTCGATCGGGTTTCACGTCTCGACGGATAGGCTCTTGACGCGGCAGTGCCTGCGTCTTGAGCTTTCCGAAGGTCAAGACCTGGCATATGTACGCGGAGTAAAAGACAAGAGATCGAAAGGGGGAGAGGATGGCGTTTGAACATTTCAGGAAACCCTACTTGCAGG
>CAYPZH010000005.1:0-21448 GCA_964415205.1 uncultured Actinomycetota bacterium
ACGGGGAAATGACGATATCTATCCATTGGAGTAGTGATTTAACTTTAGTATAATCATGCAACAAAATTAACGGGATTAAAACGCGATATGGTAATGTCGATAAGTGTTAATAGATCACGCTTGAGCTTATCGGGACGGTGTCGACAAGGAGGAGAGGAGCGAGACCTCTTTCTCCCCGGGGCAGGAGGTGGTATGGATTGCCCGATCTGAGAAAAATCCTGGAGGAACTGGTCGCCACCGGCACGGTGCGCGCCGCGCTGGTGGTAGGTAGGGACGGCTTTATCATCGAGACCGCGGGCGAGGACGCGAGCCAGCTGGAGGCCGTGGGGGCGATCGCCCCGAGTTCCCTGGGCGCAGCCGAAGTCATCGGGCTGGAGCTGGCGCAGGGACCGATGGCCCAGGCGATGTTCGAGTTCGAGAAGGGCGCCATACTGATGAGCGCGGTCGGGACGGATGCCATTCTGGTCTCCATCCTGCCTAGCGGCGCAAACCTGGGAAAGGCCAGGTATGATATTCGCAAGTATCTTCCCGGGATCGAGACATCCCTCTAACGGGAACACGGTTCTTTTCATCGAGAGGGCTGCACGGCGATTTTCTTTCAGGAGGTTAGATTGGCTGCGGACAGAATAGAGAAGATGAACGCCATCCTAAGGGACTGGAGATCTAGCCTGCAGGAGATCGAGGCGGCCGTTCTGATAAGCTCCGACGCCATGGCGCTCGCTTCCGACATCTCCGACGAGGCCGACGAGGAGATGATCGGAGCCCTTTCCGCCTCGGTGCTCAGCATGGGCGAAAGGGCGGCCCGCGACCTCAAGAGAGGCGAGTTGGAGCAGGTATACATCAAGGGTGACATGGGATACCTTCTGCTCGTTCATTGCGGGCCGGACGCCCTGCTCTCACTGCTGGTCAGGCCGGAGGCGAAACTCGGCGTGGTCTTCATGGAGGGAAAGCGCACAGCCGAAGAACTGGCAAAGCTTTTCGAGTAGGTGACGGAAAAGACGATACGGTAATCATATATAGGAGGTCGATTACTTGGCGGAATCCAGGGAGGAGAGGCTCAGGAATGCTCTCAGCGAGCTGGTCTCGAGGTCTGCCGAAGTGGACGCAGCAGCCGTGGTCAGCATGGACGGCCTGGTAATGGCCTCTGTCTTGCCGAACACCCTAGAGGAGGACAGGTTGGGAGCCATGTCGGCGGCCCTTCTCAGCCTCGGAGAAAGGACTTCCGAGGAACTGGGGAGAGGGGAACTCACGCAGGTCTACGTGGAGGGCGACTCGGGCTACGTCTTCCTCATGGCCGCGGGCGAGGACGCGGTCCTCACCGCGCTGGTGCGCAAAGGCAGCAAACTGGGGCTGGTCCTGTATGACGTCAAAGGAGCGGCGAAGAAGATAGCGGAGATAATAAAGGCGGAATTCCGCATCGAATACGATTGAGAACAACGTGCCCGGCGTTCGCCTTATCGCAAGGCCGGCGCTGGGGCCGCGGTGACGGCAAAGCGTAATGGGATAAGAACGATCAGGCAGCGGGAAAAAGCGGATGGAAAGAAGGTGAAGTCGGAGGACACCCGCGGCGGCGGGTGATGATGCAACATGGCCTTGAAGGGAAGCTTAAAGGATTTCAGCATACCCGACCTGTTCCAACTGCTGAACTTCGGCAAGAAGAACGGGACGCTCAACCTTACCCGCGGAAAGGCGAGGGGGTACATCTGCTTTCGCAATGGCGAGGTGTTCTTCGCCACCACCAACTGGAAGAGGCAGTCGCTAGGGCTCAAGCTGCTCAATGCGGGGATCCTCTCCAAGGCGCAGCTGGAAGAGGTGCTGGAGCTGCAGAAGACTTCGGCACGGGGCCAGCGCTTGGGGCAGCTCCTTATTCGCTTGGAATATATCACCAAAGAACAGCTCGAGGTCTTCGTTGAGGAGCAGATACAGGACGCCGTCTTCGAGATGCTGCGTTGGACGGACGGCGATTTCGATTTCCAGCCCGGTGTTGTCTTCCCCGAGGAGGACATCGGCCTTTCCATAAGCACCGAGGAACTGATCATGGAGGGCTCGCGGCGCCTGGATGAATGGAACCGCATAGAGAAGAAGATCCCCAACCTGAACGTCATCTTCAAGATGACCTCCATGCAGGGCAGGGAAGCGGCCCAGATAAGCCTCACCCCCGAGGAATGGATGGTCCTTACCCACATAGACGGAGAAAAGACGGTGAGGCAGATAGTCGAACTCACCGGCATGAGCACCCTGCATACCTGCAAGATCCTCTACGGCCTCATCGGCTCCGGCCTGCTGGAGAACATCACTCCGGATATCGAGGAGCAGGAGGCCGACCTGCGGCTGGAGCAGCTGGCGGAGGAGCTGGAGAAGGCGGAAGAGGAGGGTGTCGGAGAGGTCTCGGCCCTGGAGGCCTTGCCGGAGCTGGAGGATTCCGGAGCGGGACCGGTAACGGAGCAAGAGGCCCCGTTGCTGGAAGCAGAGGTGCCTGGCGGGCAGGAGGAAGCTGCGTTGCAGGAGGCCGGGCCCCCACCCGCACGTGAGGCCGCTCCAGCCGCGGTGGAAGAGCCCTGGGAGGTGGCTGACGCCCTGGGAGAGGTCTTTGAACGGCTGGAGGCAGAAGCACAGCGCGATGCCGTAGTCCCCACCGCGGACGTCGCGGAGACGGCGGTGCCGGAGCCGGCTCTCCTGGAGGAGGCGGGGCCGGCTGCTGTGGCGGAGCTGCCAGAGGGACTTCTTCCCGCCGAGGCCGTAGAGGCTTCGGCTGCAGCCGGGACGGCGGAGGAGAGGGAGGAGGCGGCACGAGAAGCGGCGGAGGTCGAGGCGGCCGGAGAGGAAAGGCGCGAAGAGCCCGAGCCAGCTGCGCATATTATGGAGACCGAGCCCGTTTCCGAGGCGGAGATCGCGGAGGCGGTCGAGATCGAGATCGGCGACGATATGGAAGGAGAAATACTCGTCGAGGAGGTCGCCGCCCCGGCGGTGGAGATCGAGGTTGTAGAGGAATATCCGCGGGCCGGGCCGGGGGCGGAGCAGGAAGTCACCGCCGGGGAAGAGGCGGAGATCGCGGAGAAGATTCATGTCGAGATGTCCGAACCGCTGGGAGCACAACAGGTCCTGGAGGAGGAGAAGAGAAAAGAAGAGGAGCACATCCTGGAGATGAAGGAAGCCGCCATGGAGGAATCCATGCAGGCTGAGGAAGTGCTGCAGATAGAGAGCAAAGAGGCGGAGCTGGAGGAGTTGAAGAAGAAGATCAGCTCTCTGCTCCCGGAAGGGCTGGACCTCGAGGAGGCAGAGGAAAAACCAGCTCCGGAGGCGCCCGAACGTCCGCCGCACTACCGTTTCGAGAAGATGACGAAAGAGAGCGTTGAGGCGCGAGCGGCGAAAAGGGCCTATCTCGAGAAGAAGTACGGCAAGATGGAAGAACTTGCCGACGAGGATGAGGCCGCGGTAAAGGAGCGGGAGGGGGTCGGGGAAGAACCGGCGGAGAGCATTGCGGCGGCAGAGGCGGACAGCTTGGTCTCCCTAGCAGCCGGCGAGCCGGAGGAGAAAACAGGCGCCGCAGGAGACGATGGCAGGTTGCCATACGGTTCTCAGGCTGCCGCCGTTCTGGAGAGCGTGATGCTGGAGGACCTGCCGGAAGGCGCCGTGGAGGAATATCTCGCCGAGGAGGCCGCCGCCGTCATCCGGATTGCGGATGCGGGGGAGGGCAAGCCGGCCACCATCGTCGAGCCCGCGGCGGATGCTCAAGCCGCGGATATCCTGGAGAGCGTGATGCTCGAGGACGTTCCGGCAGCCGAGAAAGCGCTTCTGGTGGAGGACGAGACCCCGCCCGTGCATATGGCGGAGACGTCGGCGGAAAAAGCACTCGATACCTTCTTCGAGATCGACGAGATGACCACCCAGGCGGTGACCGCCGGGGAAGGCAAGACGGAAGGACTGTACCGGGACGAGATAGCAGAGCTGGAGAGGGAGATCCTGGAGGCGGAGAAGGGGATCCCCGAACTTGATATCTCCGGACTCGAGGACGAGATAGCGGCCCTGGAGGAGGAGATCCTGGCGGAAGAGACGGCGCCGCGGGACATGGTGGACGAGATAGCGGCCCTGGAGGAGGAGATCCTGGCGGAAGAGACGGCGCCGCGGGACGGGGTGGGAGAAACAGAAGGGCTTGAGAGGGACATCTGGGAGGTCTACGAAGAGAAAGATACGGGGGAGGCTCCCGCGGAGGAGGCGCCCCTCTCGCTTGAGCAGCTGGAGAGGGTCATAGGGGTTGAAGAAGATGACGCGAGCGCAGGCGGCCTGACCCCGCTCGCTTCCGAGGTCCTGGAGGAGACGGGCGCGGAAGTGACGGAAGCCGGAGTGCATGAGACGGTCCTCGAGGCCCCCGGACCCCTCGACATACTTGAGCAGCTCGTCGAGGCGCCACCCCCGGCGGTGGAGGCGGTAGCGCAAGAACCACTCGACCTACTGGAGCGCCTTGCTGAGGCGCCCGAGTCCGTTCCCCCAGCGCTGTTACCGCAGGCGGAGATAGCTCCACCGCCCGTGCCCGAGCCGCCGCAGGCGGAGATAGCTCCCCCGCCCGTGCCCGAGGCCGCACAGGCGCCCGCTCCGGAGTTCGTGCAGGCGCCACCGCCCGTGCCCGAGCCGCCGCAGGCGGAGATAGCTCCCCCGCCCGTGCCCGAGGCCGCACAGGCGCCCGCTCCGGAGTTCGTGCAGGCGCCACCGCCCGTGCCCGAGCCGCCGCAGGCGGAGATAGCTCCCCCGCCCGTGCCCGAGGCCGCACAGGCGCCCGCTCCGGAGTTCGTGCAGGCGCCACCGCCCGTGCCCGAGCCGCCGCAGGCGGAGATAGCTCCCCCGCCCGTGCCCGAGGCCGCACAGGCGCCCGCTCCGGAGTTCGTGCAGGCGCCACCGCCCGTGCCCGAGCCGCCGCAGGCGGAGATAGCTCCGCCCCCGCTGGTGACTGGAACATCCTTCCAGGAGGTCCTGGAGGTTCCGCAGATTAAGGAAGCTCCATCAGCCGGTCCCGTGCAGGAAGAATACGACGGGTTAGAGGAAGGGCTGGAAGAGCCGGGCGGCTTTGACATGGGGGGATACTCGCTGGAGAGGGAGCTCGCAGAGCTAACGGGCGTGTCAGCGCCCCAGCCGACTAAGAAGATCAAAATCCCGCTTAAGCCGAAAGGAGAAGAGGGGGAAGTGGAGGAAATAGATAGAGGCAAGCCGGTTCCGAAGGTGAAACGGGACAAGGCGGTCACGAAAAGCATAATCATGCGCATTATAGACGGCATCAAGAAACTATAAGGAGTGGGTGGCAAGTTGCGATCCTTCAAGATAGTCGTTACTGGGCCGTTCAGCGCCGGCAAGACGACATTTATCAAAAGTATCAGCGAGATCTCCATCGTTTCGACGGAGAGGGCCATATCCGACTCCACGCGCAGGGTCAAAGCCGAGACCACGGTGGCCATGGACTTCGGCAGGATCACCATCTCCAAGGACATCGTGCTGTATCTGTTCGGAACGCCTGGCCAGGAGCGCTTCGATTTCATGTGGCAGATACTGTCAGAGGGTATGCTGGGGTACATCCTGATGCTGGACGCGAGCCGGCCCGAGACGTATGCGGAGGGGAAACGCATCCTTGAGTTCTTCGCCACCCTTTCCGACGCGCCCTTCGTCATCGGCGCTACCAGGATCGAGGAAGAGGATAACGCTCTCGCCATCGACAAGATACGCCAGGAGCTGAACATCGACGGCGACACCCAGGTCATCCCCTGCAACGCCACGGAAAAGGAAGATGTCAAGAAGGTCCTGCTGGGATTGCTCTACGATATCCTCAAGACCCTGGACAAATAGGCCCCATCCACGCCGCAGCCCGGGCTGCGCAACCACTTGAAAGCTCCTGACGAGTAATCCATATTAATTACAGGGTTAATAACGGGGCATAACGAAGCGGCGGAGGATGCAATACTCTGGTATTAAGAGGAAAAGCCACGGCCGGGAGGACCACCATGGTGCCGGCAGCCCGCCCGGTGTTCATGCGGCATACCGCGGCGCCGGCTGGGGGCGGGTCCCGTTGCAAGGATGGCCGTAGGCAGAGAGACCGGAGGCGGTACTTGTACATAGACGGCGATACGCAGCTTGTGGGCATCGTGGGTCGCGACATCGCTTATACCATGTCGCCGGCGATCCATAATACCGCCTTCTCTAGGCTGGGGATGAACTGGGCCTATGTCCCGCTCAGGGTATCGTATGGCGGGCTGCAGGCGGCTGTCCGCGGGCTATGTGCCGCGGGCTTCAGGGGGTTCAATGTCACTATCCCCTACAAGTTGGAGGCGGCCCGCTGCGTGGACGAGTTGCGCGAGCCGGCCGGTGTGCTGGGGGCGGTCAACACGGTGGTGTGCGAAGGGGGTCTGACCATCGGCTACAACACCGACGTCGATGGTTTCCGTTCTTTCCTCGCGGAGGCGGGTATACGTGCGCATGGGTCCTCCGTGCTGCTCATCGGGGCTGGCGGCGCCGCGCGTGCGGTCGCGCTTGCTCTGGCGAGGGAAGGGGCAGCGCGCGTGTACGTGATGAACCGCTCGCGGGAGAGGGCGGAGGAGCTGGCCGCCCTGTTAAAGAGGGTTACACCAGCGACCGAGATATCATTAAGGACGTTCGACATCGAGGGCTCGCGGATCATGGAGGAATGCGACCTAGCCGTGAACTGCACCCCCCTGGCGGGTTCCGGCGCGGACCAGGTCCCCATGGAGTATGGGGGCTTCGGGGCCGGCAAATGGGCGATAGACCTGAAATACGCGAAAAAGGAGACGGCTTTTCTTGCGCAGGCGTCCGCCGCTGGCGCGATGACGGCCGACGGAGGAGAGATGCTGCTGCAACAGGCAGCCGCGTCCTTCTCGTTGTGGACCGGTGTCCCGGCGCCTCTGCCGGAGATGAGGGACGCATACCGCTGCGCGCTGGACAGGTAGAGATTGGGGAGCGGGGATATGCAGAAACCGAAAAAGGAAAAACTCGGGCAGATCCTGATCAATAACCACATCATCAACGAGGAACAGCTGCAGGAGGCGCTGCAAAGGCAGGAGGAGACGGGCGAGTCGTTGGGCAGGGTGCTCATCGACATGAAGATGGTCAGCGAAGGGGCGCTGACCTCCATCCTGGCGCGGCAGAGAGGCCTTAAATACGCCGACCTGTCGAATTTCGACATAGATATTACTGCATGTTCGCTGGTGGACGCGGATATCGCAAGACGCTATACCCTTATCCCGGTGGGGTTCAACGGGGACCGCCTGATGGTGGCCATGGCGGACCCCACCAATGTATTCGCCCTCGACGACATACGCATCATGACCGGCCTGCAGATAGAGCCGATGGTGGCCACCAAGGAGGACATCGTCACGGCCATCAACCGTTACTGCCGCAGCGAGTCGGAGGTAGACACGGAAGATCTGACCCTGGACGGCACCGAAGAGGCGGAGGAAGCGGATGCGGAAAACGCCCCTATCGTGAAGTACGTCAACCTGCTCATATCTGAGGCGGTCAACGATCGCGCAGCCGACGTGCATATCGAGCCCATGGAGCACGACGTGCGGGTGCGTTTCCGTATCGACGGTGTGTTGCACGAGATCAGGAGAAACCCCAAACAGATCCACCCCGGCGTGGTGGCCAGGATAAAGGTCATGTCGGATATGAATATTGCGGAGAAGCGCCTGCCCCAGGACGGGAGGGCTTCGGTGGACATAAGGGGAAAGCCCATAGACCTGCGCGTGGCCTCGCTTCCCACCATACACGGCGAGAAAGTCGTGCTGCGCATCCTGGACAAGAGCGCTTCCCTGATGAGTCTGGAGGAGCTGGGTTTCAGCGACGATATCCTGGAGGTATATTCGCGCAGCTTCCGCAAGCCCTACGGGACCATCATGGTGACCGGCCCCACCGGCAGCGGCAAGACCACTACCCTCTACGCTACCCTCAACGTCCTCAACAGCATCAGGCACAACATCATCACCGTGGAGGACCCGGTCGAATACCGCCTCCCCCTCATCAATCAGGTACAGGTAAACTACAAGGCGGGCCTCACCTTCGGCGGAGCCCTGCGCTCTATCCTCAGGTGCGACCCCGATATCGTGATGATCGGCGAGATACGTGACCCCGAGTCCGCTCAGATAGCCATCGAATCGGCGCTCACCGGACACCTCGTGCTCTCCACCATACACACCAACGACGCTCCCAGCGCCCTCACCCGCCTCCTGGAGATGGGCATCGAGCCCTTCCTCATCGCCTCGGCGGTTGACTGTGTGAGCTCGCAGAGGCTGGCGCGCAAGCTGTGCGAGCGCTGCAAGGAGGCATACGAACCCGACGAGGAATTTCTGGAGCGGGCCGGTTTTTCTTGGGACAACGGACAGGAGAAGGTGCTCTACCGCCCCAGGGGCTGTACCGCCTGCAACAATACCGGCTTCAAGGGAAGGATCGGCGTCTACGAGGTGCTGGAGGTGACGGAGGAGATCGAACACCTGGTGGCCAGGAACGCCCCCCACGTCGAGATAGCGGAAGCGGCGGTCGCGGGAGGGATGAGGACCATGCGTGAAGAAGGCTTTATTAAAGTCAAGATGGGCGTGACCTCCATCGAGGAGGTGCTGAGGGTCATCATGTAGACCGTCCCTCACGCGGGGGTGAAAGGAAGCGGCAAACTTACCGATGATTAGATGGTGGAGCGCCGCCGGGGTAGACCGAGCGGAGGCGGGAGGCGCTTTCCCGTGTTGTCGCGGGCAGCAAGAAAGGGAAGGACGTCGGAGGAATCGGTTTGACGACAGGTGATGGCTGATCTTCGGGAGGAGGAGAGATCTTGGCCGTAAAGCTGGATATCAACGAGTTGTTGGAGGAGGTGCTGGTTCGAGGAGCGTCCGACCTGCACCTGACCGTAGGCGCTCCGCCGGTCATGCGCATCAACGGCACCCTCATGCGCTTGGAGGAATACCCGCGCCTGACCTCGAACGATACCCGTGACCTGGTCTACGGTATACTCACGGCGAGGCAGCGGGAGCAGCTGGAGAGCAACCTCGAATATGACCTGTCCTACTCGGTGCCGGGAAGCGCGCGCTTCCGCGTCAACGCCTATTTCCAGCGCAACAGCATCGGGGCGGCATTCCGCATCATCCCTTACCGTATAAAGACCCTAGAGGAGCTCATGCTTCCCCAGGTCCTGCAGGATTTCTGTATGCTGCCGCGCGGCTTCATCCTGGTGACCGGACCGACCGGCCAGGGCAAATCGACCTCGCTGGCATCCATGATCAATATCATCAACGAGAGCCGGAACCTGCACATCATCACCGTGGAGGACCCCATCGAGTTCCTGCACGTGCACAAGAAGTGCATCGTCAACCAGAGGGAGGTGGGAGGAGACACGCATTCTTTCTCCAACGCTCTTAAATACGTTTTGCGCCAGGACCCTGATGTCATCCTGGTGGGGGAGATGAGGGACCTGGAGACCATATCCACGGCCCTTACCGCGGCCGAAACCGGGCACCTGGTTTTCGCCACCCTGCACACCCAGGACGCCCCCCAGACCATCGACCGTATCATCGATGTATTCCCCACCTACCAGCAGCAGCAGGTGCGCATGCAGCTGGCCAGCACCATACAGGCCATCGTGACACAACAGCTGCTTCCCACCAAGGACGGTCAGTCCCGTATACCCGCGGTGGAGGTGATGGTGGCCACCTCGGCCATACGCAACCTCATCCGGGAGGCGAAGGCGCACCAGATATATTCGGCCATGCAGGCGGGAGGCCAGTACAAGATGCAGACCATGGACCACTCCATCGCGGCCCTTTACAAACGCGGCCTGATATCGTACGAGGTGGCCATCGGCCGTTGCACAAGTCGCGAGGAGATGGAGAGGCTCATCGGTTGAGACCGGCCGACTTCCGAGCACAACGTATAGGTGTAAAGCGCGGCGGGGGAAAGGCCTTCCGCCAGAAGGTAAGGAGCCCCATTTACGGTAACGTGATATTAGAGATAAAGGAAATCACGACATCGAACGATATATTATAGAGCGATTAGATCGCGGGATAGAGATGTAGGCCGTCGGTCCGGTTTCTAGCAAGCCATAGCACCCAGGACCGTCCGACGGCAGCAGTCCAAGGCAGCGTCGTAAGGACGCCAGGAAAAGGAGAGCTAGCGGTGGCTCAAACCTATGCTTACCGGGTCAGAGACCGTCAGGGTAAGATCATCTCCGGCAAGCTCGAGGCCGAGAACGAGACCTCGGTATCGCAGCGACTGCGGGAGATGGGATACTTCGTCATCGGGATAGAGGAAGAGCGGGTATCTCTCACCAAGAAAGAGCTGCACATCTTCAAGCCCAAGGTCAAGAACAAAGACATAACCGTTTTCACTCGCCAGTTCGCGACCATGATCAACGCCGGACTGCCCCTGGTGAAATGCCTCAGCATCCTGTCGGAGCAGACGGAAAGCCCGGTACTGTCTGAGATAATAGCCGACGTGCAGCACGAGGTAGAGATGGGGCGCTCCCTTTCGGAGGCGTTGGCAAAGCACCCCGACACGTTCAAGGAGCTTTATACGAGCATGGTGAAGGCGGGCGAGATCGGCGGTGTGCTCGACGACGTCCTGCTGCGCATCGCCAGCACCCTGGAGAGCGAGGACGAGATCCGCCGCCGCATTAAGTCGGCCATGACCTATCCCATCGCCATGATGTGCATATCTCTGCTGCTGCTGGTGGTCATGCTCATCTTCGTGGTCCCCACTTTCGAGAAGATGTTTAAGGATATGGGAGCCAGCATGCCCTTCCTGACCTCGTTCATCATGAGTGTCAGCCATTTCCTGGTAAGCTGGAAGGGAGCGGTTCTGGTGCTGGCGCTCGTGGCGGGCCTATACTTCCTGCGTCGCTGGATGAAGACGCCCGGCGGACGCAGAAAGGTGGATGCACTCAAGCTCAAGCTGCCTATTTTCGGCAATCTCTTTCACAAGATGGCGTTGTCGCGTTTCTCCAGGACCCTTGGCACCCTGGTCTCAAGCGGCGTCCCCATCTTGCAGGCGCTGGAGATCACATCGAACACGGTGGGTAACGTCCTGGTGGCGGAGGCCGTGGACGATGTGCGCGCAGGGGTAAAGGAGGGCGATTCCATCGCCAAACCCCTGGGGCAGAGCCCGCTTTTCCCGCCCATGGTGACGCAGATGCTGGCCATAGGCGAGGAAACGGGAGCTCTGGACACCATGCACACAAAGGTTTCGGACTTATATGACTCCGAGATAGAGGCGATGGTCGTGTCTATGACCTCACTGCTCGAGCCTGTGATGATGGTGTTTCTCGGTGCGGTAGTGGGCACCATCGTCATAGCCCTCTACTTGCCGATATTCTCGATGGTCACACAGTTCACAAACGCAAGCTGACAAATAGGACTGCGAGGTCTGGTAGGGGCGACGGTACGCTTGTTTTCGTACCGCTGGTCTTAAACAGGGCGCGGCAGTGATGCCGCGCCCTTTGTGCACGGTGAGACGGTTTCCGTAACGCAGAAAGGAAAGGGGTGATGCGGCGGGCGCAAGAATGGCCGGATCCCATAAAAACCCTGGCTGGACCTGGTTCTGTTGAAAGAGTATATTATTGACAACTAAAATGCACGGATTATAGAATCTACCTGGAATGAGCTAATTTTCAAAAGATGCTAAAGTTGGTTGAGGATGTTGGCGATGAAATATATTGGCCCTTGGAGTTTAGTATTGTTAGAGGGCCTATGGGCGGTTCAAGGTCGCTGACTGGAGGATCGGTGTTAGGGGACAGGTTCAGCAACAAGTTACTGACGGTCAACGAAGTCGCAAATATCCTGAGGGTATCCAACATGACCGTTTACCGGCTTGTTAAGAGCGGGCAGATACCTGCCATAAGGGTTGGCAAGAACTACCGTATCAAGGAGAGCGACGTTAATGACTACCTGTCCAGAGGTACGCAAAGATAAAGGGCTGGATCGGGGGTATTTTCAATGAGTCCAAGAAAAGCAGCCGTAACGCTGGGGTTGGACATCAGCACGAACTCCGTCAAGGTGGCGGAAGTGACGGCCAGCAAGGGCGAGCCGGTGCTCTCGAACCTGGGAATAGTCCATATCCCCGAGGGTGTGATCAGGGACGGAGAGGTGGAGGACGGCGTTACCCTGGCCGAATCCCTCAAGGAACTGTGGGGGATGACCGGCATTAAGGAGAGATCGGTGACGCTCGGGATAGCAAACCAGAGGATTATCGTTCGACCAATAGAGCTGCCCTACATGGAGAAGGAGGAGCTGGACAATGCCCTGCGCTTCCAGGTGCAGGAGTTCATCCCCATCCCCATCGACGACGCCATCCTGGATTTCGACATCATCGAGGAGTTCATGACCGCCGACGAGGAACGCATGCTCACCGTGCTGCTGGTGGCCGCCCACAAGGACATGATACAGAGCTATATCGAGGTCTTGAGGGCGGCGGGGCTGAGCATCGCGGCCATCGACCTCAAGGCCTTCGCCATCGTGCGTTCTCTAATACCGCTGGACGTCTTGCGGGCGGGCTACGAGGAAGGCGAGGCAATATGCCTGATAAACGTGGGCGCGGGCATGACCAACATAACCATACTCAAGGACGGCGCGCCTCGCTTCGCCAGGTTCCTGCTGCGTGGCGGTGACGATTTCGTGCGGGCGGTGGTCAACCGCCTGGACGTGGAGTGGGAGGTAGCCGACGCAGTGAGGCGCGGCAGGATGGCGAACGAGGAGATGGACAAGACCCTGCAGCAGGAGATCTCGAGCTTCGTGGGGGAGATAAGGCGTTCCATAGATTACTATATCGCCCAGACCCAGGAGAGGACGTTCAAGAAGGTGGTCCTTTCGGGCAGTGGGTCGGTGACGGTTAACCTCACGCAGGAGATGAGCAAAGGCCTGAGGCTTCCGCTGGAGATAGGCAGGCCTTTCCAGAACCTGCGTATTGGGAAACTACCATATACTGCCGAGGAATTGGCCGAGATCGAGCCTTCGGTCGCGGTCAGCGTAGGTCTGGCCTTGCGGGAGGTCGTGGAATGACCAGGATAAACCTTTTACCACCGGAGATCAGGGAGAAGGTCGAAAGGCCTCGATTGGCGCCGTGGTTCTTTCTCATGGCCGTGGTCACCCTGGCTATCATCGCCGGTCTGTTCCTGCTCTTTCACGCCCAGAAAGCGGGCAAAGAGGATACCTTGAAGGAGAAGGAGCAGCAGCTGTCGGACCTGCAGAAACAGACCAAGCCTATTGAGAAGTATGAAGCCCAGCAGGCCGAATTGAAAAACCTGCAAGGCCTCTTCGACCAGGCCAATACCGGGAGGGTGGCCTGGGCCCAGATGCTCAACGACCTGGCCATGTACGTGCCCGAGGGGCTCGCGACCGCCTCCAATCCCAGGGCTCCCGCGATCTGGTTGACGCGCGTAAGCATCGACGCGGAGCCCCTCGAGGGGGGCGAAGCCGCTCAAAGCGGTGATAAGTTTCCCATTCAGATCGAGGGTCATGCGACTCCGGCCTGGTTGTGCGTGCAAACCTGGCTGCCCAGGGCCAGCGATTTCAAGGCCAAGGGCTTCCTCGACGCATACCCTTACTACTATTACTTCCGGGGCCATCCCAAGGTGGCGGAGTTTTTCGTCAGGCTGCATAACATGGAGGAGTGGACGGACCTGTGGATCGATGAGTCAACCCAGACGGTCATCACCGAGGAGAGGGCCGTCATCAACCCCGAGAGCGGCGAGCAGGCGGTTGAGAGCTACACGGATTGGGGCATAAGTTTTACCATCAACGCCGGTTGGAACCCGGAGAACGCGGTGTGGGGAGGGCCGGCGGAAACCGCGCAGGAAAAGACCGCTACGGAGACGCAGGAGGAGCAGGCGGGGGGTGGCGAGTGATGAAGATAAGAGCGAGCTCGGGCCTGTGGCTTCTCGTGGGGGCGCTGGTGTGTATCATCGTCCTGGTCCTGGCGCTTTTCCTCTTCATCCTGCCGGAGAGAAACAAGGCGGGGGAGGTCGACGAGGAGATCGATAATACCGAGCAGAGCATCAGGCTGGAAGAGAACCGCCTGAGCCAGTTGAGACAGTACGAAAAAGACCCGGAGCAGTTCACGCGCCAGATCGACGTGCTAAAGGAGCGCGTACCGGAGAACGTCGAACTGGCCGACGTCATACAGCAACTGGACCATGCCGCCGAGGAGGCGGGGCTTGATTTCTATTCCATAACGCCGGATCTGCCGATCTCCTCGGGCAATTTCTACGTCGTGAACTGCGATGTGACGATGCAGGGGCGATATTTCAACCTCGTCGAGTTCTTCAACCACCTAGAGAGGCTGCCGCGCTCGTTCAAAGTGGTGTTCTTGGAGCTAACGGAGGGCGATAACGGGCTGCCCTACCTGCTGATAGACCTGAAGATAAAGGTGTTCTTCACCACCAACCAGGGGATAGAAAACCTGGTCTCGGCTCAGGCGGGCCAAGGGTAGGGTGTTTGCCATGGAAAAAAAGCGCGGACCGGAGGACAAGGAGACGGAGGTCATGCACGGGGACATGGCGGGAGGAGCGAGGTCGGACGGCAGGGATATCGCCAGAGCACGCATCCGCATGCTGGCGGGAATGGCGCTGGCCATGGTCGTACTGGCGGTCCTGGTCGTGTCGGCGAAGCCGGGCGCGCAGGGGGGCGAAAACGTCATGCTCTCGCAGGCGCTGCTGTCCGACAACCAGGAGGTGGACATAGATTCCGAGGGACTTGCGGCGAGGGTGGTGGAGCAGAAGTTCCAGATCCACATGGAGGAGATGGACCAGCAGGCGGGAGAGATACCTTACGTGGAAGTCTGGGTGCTGAACGACCCCTTTTACCCGCTCATGGGCGAGGTGGGAGATCTAAGGGACTCGGACGGAGTGCTCGCGAGCAAGGAATGGCAGATGCTCGGTTTCCCCGACTACGAACCCGTGGAAGGCCAGGCCACCACGGGAGCGCCCGTCTCGTCTGCGCCGACCGGCTCTCTACCGGTGACCACCAGCGTTACGGAAAGGGTGGTCATGGTGCAGGAGATATACGAGATAAGGGGCATCCGCTATGCCAAGGTAAAGGTCAACGACCAGACTTATGATAAACTGAAAGCAGGAAGCGATTTCGGCGATGTCTTCCGGGTCCAGGAGATAAAGGACGACCAGACGGTGACCGTGCTGTGCGGAGACGAGGTATACGAACTGAAGGTGAACCAGCTGAGGAAGATCTGAGCGGACTGAGGGGATAGGGGGGCGGCCTCGGCCGCCCTTTTTCATTGTTGCAGCAGGCGTGGCTGCGAAAGAACGGCCGAGGAGGCGCCGTGTCGAAGAAAAGCGGCGCCAAGCGCGGGAGATGAGGAAAAGATGCTGAGTTTCCTGGATGCGGGTGAATCGCACGGAAAGGCGATGAGCGCGATAATCGAGGGGCTCCCCTTCGGTGTGCGTATCAGCGCCGGCGACATAGAGAGGGAACTTGCCAGGAGGAGACTGGGGTACGGCAGGAGCGGCCGCATGCAGATGGAACCCGACCGCGTCGAGATACTGAGCGGAGTGAGGTCGGGGATAACGCTGGGAAGTCCCGTGGCATTGGTGGTGGCGAACGCCGAGTACGATCGCTGGAAAGGGGTTATGCCGGTTGTGGGAGAAAGCGAGGGTGAGCCCATGACGCGCCTGAGGCCGGGCCACGCGGACACCGCCGGGGCGTTGAAATACGGCACCAGGGACGTTAGGAACGTCCTGGAGAGGGCTTCCGCCCGGTCAACCGTGGGCAGGGTCTGCGCGGGCGCCGTGGCCGGAAAGCTGCTGGCGGAGCTGGGCATCTCGATATATTCCCACGTGCTTGCGGTAGGGGGGATCGAGGCTGGAGGCCCGTCCCGCAGCCCGACACCCGAATACCTGAGGGTCGCAGATGAAGACCCCCTGCGCTGCCTGGACAAAGAGGCTTCGCGGAGGATGCGCTCGGAGGTGGACAAAGCCAGGGAAGAGGGCGATTCCCTGGGTGGAGTGTTCGAGGTCGTCGCCTACGGCTTGCCCGCCGGGCTGGGCGGCTACGCTTTCTGGGAGAGGCGCCTGGACGCCCGGCTCGCGGCTGCGGTCATGGGGATCCAGGCGATAAAGGGTGTCGAGATAGGAGATGGCTTCCGCCTGGCGGGGATGCGTGGCTCACAAGCTGCGGATGATATCCTGCACGATACGGGTCGCGGTTTCTACCGCGGCAGCAACCATGCCGGTGGCCTCGAGGGGGGGATGACCAACGGCGAGCCCCTGGTTATAAGGGCGGCCATGAAGCCCATACCCACGCTGGCCTCGCCGCGGGATTCCCTGGACCTGGTGAGCAAGAAGACGGTGAAGGCCGCGGTGGAGCGTGCGGACGTGTGCGCGGTGCCGGCCGCGGCGGTGATCGCCGAATCAGCGGTCGCTTGGGAGCTGGCGAAAGCGCTGCTGGAGAAGACGGGCGGGGACAGCATGGAGGAGATAAAGGAGAACTACCGTTCGGTGCTCGCAAAGCAGGCCGGGTTCTGACATGCGGAGCGAGACGAGAGGGGGAGGACAGTTGACGCGCGAGGTGGATAACCTGGCCCTCATCGGTTTCATGGGCTCGGGAAAGAGCAGCGTGGGACCGCTGCTTGCGTCGCGGTTGGGCATGCGGTTCGTCGAACTGGACAAGGCGGTCGAGGCCTGCGCGGGCATGAGCATCGAGGATATCTTCACCCGCGGTGGAGAGGGCGCCTTCAGGCGGCTCGAGAGCGAAGCCCTCGCAGGCGAACTGGAGGGAAGCGGCAAGGTCGTCGCCTGCGGTGGAGGGGTTGTGCTACGGGAGGTAAACACCGAGCTGTTGAGGAAAAAGTGCCGCGTCTACCTGCTGTTGATAACACCGGAAACGGCGATGCGGCGGTTGCAGGATCCGCAGGGAAGGCCCCTTTTGAAGGGACCGGAGCCGGAAAAGAACATCGCCAGGTTGATGGATGAACGGGCGCGTAAATACGCGGCGGCAGCGCACGAGAGCGTAGCGGCAGACGAAGGAAGCCCGGAGGAGATAGCGGAGGAGATTGCCGGGAGATGGCGGAGATACAAGTGCGGGCGGCGGGGGGCGTATATCCCGTCCACGTAGGGCGTGAGGTCCTGGAGAGACATCTCGCCGGGGACCTGGCGCGCTTCGCCCACGGCAGGGTGGCGGTGGTCAGCCACCCATCCCTTTTGGGACTGCACGGGCAGCGGCTGAACAACGCCCTGGAGGCGGGGTTGGGGGGCTTGGACCGGGTGACCTTCTTCCTCTTTCCCGCGGGCGAGGAGAACAAGAGCCTGGAGACGCTGGCCGAAGGGTATGAAGTGCTCCTCGCCGGGGGTATCGGCAGGGAGGACACGCTGCTGGCCTTCGGCGGAGGGGTGGTCGGCGACCTCGGCGGTTTTCTGGCCGCCACCTTTATGCGCGGCATACGTTACGCGCAGGTGCCGACGACCCTCATGTCCATGGTGGACTCGGCCATCGGGGGGAAAGTGGGCATAGACCTGCCGGGAGCGAAGAACGCCGTGGGCTCCTTCCATCAACCCCTGGCGGTGTACAGCGACGTCGATTTTTTGGCCACCTTGCCGGAAAGGGAAATGCGCAGCGGCCTCGCGGAAGTTGCCAAATACGGCCTTCTCTATGACCAGGGGCTCCTGCGCAGCCTGGAAGCGATGATGAAGGAGCTTCCCCGTGACAGGTCGGGGCTGGGGGTTGGCCAGGGGCCCCTGCGTGGCCTGGAGAAGATGGCCGAGGGGGGTCAACGCGACGGCGCGGGACTGGAGGGGATTATCGCCCGCTGTGCGGCGCTCAAGGCTGGGGTGGTAGAGGCGGACGAACGCGACCTCGGGGGGAAGAGGGCGATGCTCAATTACGGCCACACCTTCGCGCATGCTCTGGAGTCGGCCTGCGGATATGGGAACCTGCGGCATGGCGAGGCGGTGGCGGTGGGTATGATGATGGCGGCGCGCCTCGCCGAGATAATCGGGCTCTGCGAACAGGACCTATCCGGCCACCACCTCCGGGTTTTGCGGCCGCTAATTGGGAAGGGGAAGATATGCGCCGGCATCGACCGGGAACGTATCCTTTCCGACATGAAAAAAGACAAGAAAAAGGGGGAGAGCCTGAGGTTCGTCCTCCTTGAGGAGCCGCAGAAGCCACGCCTGGTTGAGGGGGTGCCCCCGGAGGCGGTAGTGTCCGCCGTCGAGGAGACACTGGAGTACTTGAGGAGGGCGGATCCATGACGATGATAGCGGTGGTCAACGGCCCGAACCTGAACCTGCTGGGCTCCCGCGAGCCGGACGTCTACGGCACGGTCTCGCTCGCGGAGATCAACGAAAGCTTGGCGGCGCGGGGAGCGGAACAAGGCATTGAGCTGGAGTTCTTTCACAGCAATCACGAGGGGGCGATCATAGACCATATCCAGGGGCTGCGAGGGCACGCGCAGGGGATGATCATAAACCCGGGTGCCCTTGCCCATTACAGTTACGCGCTGCGCGATGCCCTGGCGGCAGTTCAGTTCCCCGTCGTCGAGGTGCATATTAGCAATATCCATGCCAGGGAGGCATGGAGGTCCACTTCCGTGATAACCTCCGTGGTCAGCGGGGTAATCGCCGGCCTGGGCCCGGGCGTCTATGATCTGGCCTTGCAGTACCTGGCCGAGAAGCTGGGTGAAAGCGGGCGGGAAAAGTGAGGGACGCCGCACATACAGAACCTCTTTGCGCCTTTATAATACCAGCTCAACAGGCTTATGTAACATCTCCGTAACATCATTAACACAATATTTTCTTGTGGGCGCTAAAGTGCCTGGCTACAATCGGACGATAGAGGGAAAAAGAGGACGTTACGCTGCGAAAGGGCGTTATTAGGGCGCGAAAGACAGTTCCGGCGAAGCCGAGGAGCGGGGCATGAAAATGATCATGAAAGACCGTATCGCGAGGAAAAGGAAGCCTTTAAACTGGGAGAACGGGTTCACCATCACCGAGATTGCCGTGACCATAGCGATCCTGGGGATCGTCCTCGCCGTGGGCACCCTGAGTTATGCGAACGTGCGCCAGGGCACCAACCTGTCCGGGGCGAAGAGGCAGGTGGAGGTCGCTCTTAACAGGGTAAAGACCGCCGCCAGGCAGGAGAACGTGACCTACGCGGCCGTGTTCTATCCCGCCCCCGACAACCGCTACGAGTTCATGCGCAACGAGTACGACGGTTCGGAATGGCAGCTTAAGCCGGTAGACCTGTCGGTCACGGGGGAAACGGTGATAGAGGAAAGCGGGCACTGGTACATCGAGCTGTCCGGAGGGGTGGATATAACCGGAGAAGCCACCGCTGTGCTATTCATGCCGCGGGGCACCTCCATGACCACGTTCCCGGCTACCGTGAGCCTTAAGATCGGAAACGCCACGGGGAGCGTATCCATCGATGCGAACGGAAGGATATCGACGAACTGATAGCGATGCCTGTCAGGCAGGCAAGGACGAACACACCCTTACGAGAAAAAGGGGGCGGCGAGATGAGTTTGAGGCGGAATTTTAGGCAGCAGGGGGGCTTCACCCTGGTTGAGATCCTGGTCGCGGGGCTGATCATTTCGGTGGCCCTCTTCCCCCTGGTGAGGATGTTCGACACGGCCACCAAGGGCATTATGCAGTCCGAGTGGATACGGGGCAGCGCGGACTGCGCACAGCAGGCCGTGGAGCAGATAAAGGCCATGCCGTTTTATGAGCCGTACAGCACCGCACGCGGCGACGTGGACATCGACGACCACTTCTGGGGAGATCGCGAACCGGTGTACTACAGCCCCACCGTGCTCAATGTCGACGGCAGCTACAGCCCGGACTGGGAGAACATCCCCGCGGTGCTGATCAAGGATTACGGCTCCGTGGTGCTTTTCGAAGAGCTAAGCCCCCTGAACGAATACGATGAGTTCAAGATCGAGGCCAGGATAGCATACCTCAACGACGATACCGGTCCGGCGACGATGATGCCTACCTGGGGCCCCAAGAAGAGCGGTAAGGACCGTCCCTTGAGCGTTGAGAACAACGACCTCCATCTCCTGCTCGTCCGGGTCAGCGTGTACTGGATGAGGGGCGGGGCGGAGAACAGCTACGCGGCTGAGCAGATAATCACGGATACCCAGGCCATATACGGCTTGGGCATCAACAAGATAACCGTCAAAGGCCCCGTTGACAACATGGACCCCGAACGCTCCAATGCCGCCGTACACTGGCCCAACAACCTCATCGACGTCGAGATAGAGGGCTACGGTTTCGACCCCGACACCGTCATCGCCTCGCTGGTGAGGAACAAGTACGAGGACATAGGCCCTGCTAACGACTATTTCCAGCTCAACCGCAGCCTATGCACCGACGAGCTCCTGGTAGGTAAGTTAAACCTCTACGCCAGCGGGACTCCGGATGTTTACGGGGAGCCCGACCAGTCGCCGCGCGCCGCCGCCGGATACTGGTCGGTGAAGGTGAGCCAGGAGGGTGGCATCGTCAACGCCTACCTCTTCAACGGGTTCATCGTCGAGTTCCCCGAGCCGGTCATCTCCGATTTCTACAACACGGGTTCGGACCCGGCGTCGCGGGTCGGCGCGAACACCGAGACCGCCCAGCAGATAACCGTCAAGGGCGGACCGTTCCCCTACAGAGAGGACCTGGGAACGCTGGTATGGAACCCCAGTGTCGCCCTCTTGAGCATCGACGGCGTTGACGAGGACGGCAATCCCATATACGGCACGGACGTCATCCCCGGCAAGGTGACCGATGTGACCGGCCTGAACAACGGGTACACCGCCTCTCCCGGGTGCACCATCACCGCGGAGTTCGACCTCACCAAAGGGAGGCCCGCGGATTACAAGCTGCAGGTATGGAACACGGTCGCTTCCGCCGTCGGCAACATAGCCTCGGATTACAGCGTGCAGGACTACACCGTCACTGTGGTCCCCCCGGTGGTAACCGGCGTTTACGTCTCCGGCACCACCGGTCAGACCCGGGTGTACAAGGACATCGGCAGCGAGACGGTGAGTCTGGAGGTCATCGGGGACTATTTCAGCACCACAGCCGGACCGGCCGGCGTGAGGGTCTGGCTCTACCCGTCGGTGGAGGGCCCGGGCCAACCGCCTGGCGCCACCCTCATCGAGGGCACGGTCACGGCGGTCAGCAAGACCCGCATCACCGTACTTTTCGACCTGGCCGACCTGGCCCTGGGGGACTACAACGTCTTCGTCGAGAACCAGGACACTATGCTCTCGGCGTATATCACCGCCGAGACGCCACGCGTCAACGTGGTGGAGTACAGCGGCGGTATAGACGGGTTCGTGTGCGAGATAAACGGCGCGGCGGCGCCCTTCTACGAGAACTACTTCGACTATACCGATACGCCATCTCCCTACCGGGTCAAGGGAATCATCACCGGAACCGGCCTGGGAGGCGTGACCAATGTAAGCATAGTGGAGAAGGGAA
>CAYPZH010000005.1:21458-35775 GCA_964415205.1 uncultured Actinomycetota bacterium
TGGGTTTGGGGGCGGGGCCCCGTTGACGGGTAATTTACAAAACGGTGTAAAGGGCCCGGGGGTTAACCACCCACAAAACCAGGTCGGATGCCATCACGACGACGAGTGGGAGGTCCGGGCGTACGTAGGGGGTAGCTTCTACCATGCGCTGGACTTCGATATCGCCCTGGGGCCGGCCATCATCATCCCCTACAACACCTACGGCGACAGCAGGGCGGCCATATACATCCGCCGCAGCTCGTCTGGCGGCGATGTGTCATACAGTTACGAGACAGGTACCAGGGCGAGCGCAAAGGACTCCGGATATACCACCTGGTATGCCAGGTTCTACGTGCGGGGGATGGGCTTCCCCATCGACGGAACCACCACGCTCAGGGTATGGGGGTTCGGCCGCGATTACAGCGGCGCTTACTCCATCAGCCAACTGGACCGCGGTGGGAGGATCGTGAGGATAACCTCCGACACCTGGACGATGCCCAATATCAGTTATACGCAGTACGCCGAGATCTCGGTTCAGGCCAACGGCTATGCTGCCACCCAGTATTACAACCGCTGGCTGTTGGTGGAGTAGATGGCGAACGGGCAATACCGGAACGCAAGGAAGAAAGGCATGAGGTCATGATAGCCATGAGAACGCGGGGCAGGCTGAACGGCGAGGGAGGTTTCACCCTGGTCGAGATGCTGGTGGTAGTCATGCTCATGGTCCTCATCGTCGTGGCCATCGGCTCCCTCATCCGCTCAGGGATAAAAAGCTCGTCCGCCAACTACAACGCGGTGAAGATCGGGGAGGCGGGCGACGAGGCGGTGAACGTCATGACCAGGCAGATACGTGGGGCCGTCGCCATCAGCCCCAACAGCAGCGCCTCAGACCTCATCTTCGCCGCCGACGTGAACGCGGACAAGATCAGCGATACGGTGCGCTTCAACGCCGCGAACGGTTTCCTGCGCACGGGCACGTGCAGGCTGAGCGCCGGCCTTCCCGCCATGCAGGACTGGATAGAGGGATGCGACGGGGTGACCTTCATCTACTGGACCATCGACGCAATCAGCAAGAAACTGGTGCGGATCGAGCCGGGTTCATCCGAGTGGAGCGACGGGGGCAATTCGCTGGTGGTGCGCATAGATTTCGAGTTGCGGTTATCCAGGGAGTTGGTGGATGAACACACCCTGGACCGTACCTTCACGGGCAGCGTGAGCCTGAGGAACACGCTGGCCGACATGTTCTGAGAGGTGGTATGACATGAGGACAAAGCAGAGGATGATACGAAAAGTGAAGAAGTGGTTCTCGCGCGGGGAGGCCGGCTTCGCCATGATCGTGGCGCTGGTGGCCATACTGGTCATCTCCGTCCTCGGGGCGGCCAGCCTGCTGCTGATGGTCTCATCCCTGCGGGGCATCGTGAACATGACCCCGGAGCAAAGGGCCTTCAAGGTGACGGAATCGGGGCTCTACGTCGGGCATGCCATGATCGTAGAGGGCAAGGTGGGCACGGGGGTCACGAAGAAGGACGACGCCCTGGGGGGCGAGTACGAGGTCACGGTCATGCCCAAGAACGGCTCCACCACCGAGTTCGTCATCACCTCCACCGGGAGCTACCAGGACGGCGGCTCCACCTACCGCAGGAAGGTGGAGGAGGAGGTGTATTACAGCGGGGAGCAGGCCTACGACGCCATGCGCATCTACATGTTCTTCGCCGGGCGCAACCTCACCTGCTACGTGCCGGGGGAACAGAACAACTACCCCATCTGGCTGTCGGGTAACATCCGGGCCGAAAACGACGTCTTCATCGGGACCTACTGCAGAGAATCGACCTGGGACTACCTAGTCATCAGGGGAAGCATCGAGGGCGGGAACTCGGTGACCATAGACGCCGGGGGCACGTATTACTACGAGGACCAGCCGTACGACTTCTACGGGTATCCAAAAAGGACCCCGAACCCGCTGGACACCAAGGGGATGAACCTGTGGATCTACGGCGACATCAAGGCGGGGAGCGCCTGGGACACGAGCACCTCGGGCCATGTCAACCTGAGTGCCTGGAGCGGGGAGACCTCCATGAGCGGGGGCAGGTACGCGTTCCTGCGTGAGGGCTACACGGACGGGAGGACCACCCTGGGCGCGGCGACCGACGGCAGCACCACGAACTATGAGATACACACTACCAGCCCCGCCAACCTCTACACTTACATCCCCCCGGCAAACCACGACAGGCTCCGCACCGGCACCCATGTCGTGGACCGCAGCGTGCAGAAGGTCTATATCCCCGAGCCGGACTTCGAGTACTACAAGGCCATGGCGATGGAGCAGGACGCCACGGGCGACCCACACTTTTTCGACGTGGGCGCTGGCGGCGTGGCGACCCTTCCGCATGACATCAAGAAGAGCGGCATATCCTCCATGTCCGTTTACTATTCTACCGGTGACATGAAGCTGGTGGACTCCGAATGGGTGGAGGAGCAGACAAACGGAATCTTCGTATGCGAGGGGGATTTCATCACCGAGGGCTCATACGCGATGAAGGAGAACTGCAAGTTCCAGGTCATAGCAGGAGGCGACGTCAACATCACCAAGGACGCGGACAACCGCAGCATCGCGGCGGTGAACGAGTACTTCTTCTACTCCAGGAACGATGTCAACATGTGCATGACCCACTTCGACGTCAACAACGTGCAGGTGACGGCGCTGCGGGACATAAACCTCAGCGCCGAGGACGAGTTCTCCTACGCCGAGTTCAAATACCGGGCGCCGCAGCTGGACATCGCGGCCTGGCCCATCGACATAACCGTGACCGCCTGGAGGGAGCTGCCGGTAGACTCTCCCTGACGGGGTCGCCGTGGGACACCCGGAGGCCCGGCCCGCGCGGCTGGGCCTCCGTTCATTCCTTGCAGCACGGCTTAAAAGCCGCTTGAAAACGCCCCCCGCGTGCGGATAACCTGGAGCTGACCAAAGGCGATACGGCCGCCGCGCGGCGCTGCGCTTTACGCGCAGGAGGAGGCGAGGGAACTGGAAGACGGGGAGTACACCGCGAGAAGGAAGAGGTTCAGAGAGCTGGCGGCCCGCGAGGGCCTGCAGGGGCTTTACGTAAACGACCTTTACGACGTACGCTACCTGTGCGGGTTCACGGGCTCAAGCGGCGCTGTCCTTCTTCTCGAGCGCAGGGGTTATCTCGTCACAGACTTTCGTTACCGGGAGCAGTCCGCACAGGAGGTGCAGGGACTCGAGGTGGTGGTGTACGACGGTTCCCCCGTCAAGGCGCTGGCCGGGCTGATGCATGCGCGCTCCCGGGCCACCATCGGTTTCGACCCCGCTTCGCTCTCCTATGCCGAGGTGCTGTCGCTGAGGAATAAGCTGCGGGGCATTGCCTCATTTAAGCCGGCTAAGAGCTCATTTAGCAGGTTGAGAACCTGCAAGAGCCCCGCAGAGGTGGAAATCATCAGGAAAGCCGTAAGCATGTCGCAGAAGGCGTTTCAGGAGGCCCTGAGGGGATATACGGGGGAGATGCGGGAGAGTGACTTCGCCCTCAACCTGGACACGGCGGCACGTCGCATGGGGGCCGATGACCGCTCCTTCGAGACCATCGTCGCTTGCGGTCCACGGGGCGCGATGGCCCATGCCGCACCCTCCGCAAAAAAGTTGAAAGGCGTGACCGTTGTCGACTGGGGGGTCATCTGCCAGGGCTACTGCTCGGATACCACGCGCACCGTCGCCTTCGGGAGGGTGCCCCGGGAATTGCGCAAGGCGCACGAAGTGGTGCTCGAGGCACAGGCGCTGGCCTTGCAGAGGATCGCTCCGGGGGTGGAGGCAAGGGAGGTTGACCGCGCTGCACGCGACCTCATCGCTGCGGCGGGATACGGCGACGAGTTCGGCCATGGCCTGGGCCACGGGGTGGGGCTGGAGGTGCACGAGGGACCCAGCCTCAGCACCTCGAGCACAGACGTGCTGGAGGAGGGAATGGTCATCACCGTGGAGCCCGGTATCTACCTCGCGGGCATCGGCGGGGTCAGGGTGGAGGACATGGTCCTGGTGACGGGTACGGGGGCGGAGCTCCTGACCTCGCTGCCCCGAGGCCTCGACCCCTCCGACTACCTGTGAACCGCCCTTCTGCATACTCACGTTCGCTCTTTTCCCCGTAGGGTGGGGCCGGCATTTATACTGGCCCCAGTCGCCATTACGTAAGGCTGACGTCGGGTCTTTAGATCTCCTGCCGGTATGGCATATCCCGTTTTCCAGGGCCGACGCCATACAGATCGTGGTCTTGACCCTGTCCCGTCTATGCTAGAATTATTGGCGCAACACTGGGTTTATCAAGGAGCACGAGAGCATGATATCCACGGCTGATTTCAGGAATGGCATGACCATCGAGATGGACGGCGTCCTCTACACCATCGTCTTCTTCCAGCACGTGAAGCCGGGCAAGGGGGGGGCATTCGTGCGCACCCGCCTGAAGAACCTCAAGACCGGAGCGGTCACGGAGAAGACCTTCCGGGCGGGGGAGAAAGTAGAGCAAGCGATTCTGGACAGACGCAGGATGCAGTATCTATACCGGGAAGGAGACGAGTTCTTCTTCATGGACCTGGATACCTATGAGCAGATGCCCATAGCCGCCGCAGAGGTCGGGGATGCGGCGAAATACATGACCGAGGGGGTCAGCGTGGATATACCTCTTTACGCCGGAAAACCGGTGGGTGTTGAGCCTCCCCTCTTCGTGGAGATGGAGGTGGTAGAAACGGCACCCGGGGTAAAGGGCGACACCGCCAGCGGCGGGAGCAAGCCAGCCACCACGGAGAGCGGACTAGTGGTCAACGTGCCCTTCTTCATAGAGCCCGGCAACAGGATAAGGGTCGATACGCGCAGCGGAGAGTACATGGAGAGGGTAGATTGAACAAGACGAGGGAGCCGGAGCCCTTCAGGGTACGCGCGGGAATACTCGAGCTCATCGCCGGTATCGCCCTCGGCGAGGTGGAGGGGGTGTCCGGCACGGGCGCACGGGCCGACCATCCCGAGGACCGCAGGAAGAGGAAATACCTCAGCAGGGGGATAAAGGCGGAAGCCGAGGAAGGCAGGGTTGCGGTCGAAGTCGATGTGAACATGGAGTACGGCCGTGACTTCACCGCGCTGGCCCGCGAGGTGCAGGAGAGGGTCGGCGAGATGATCGAGGCGATGACGGGATGGGAGGTCGTGGCGGTGAACGTGAACGTGGTGGGGGTGAACGCCCTCTAGGTGAAAGAGCCCACATCCCTGAGCCGACGGACGCTGGCACGCATGCTGGCCTGCGATGTCCTCTACCAGATGGACCTCACCGGCGACGGACTGGAGGAGGTGACGGAGGACTTCGAGCGCATGCTGCGCGAGGGCATAGAGGACGAGGAGGCGACCCCGCGGGGCATCCCCGGCACCTCTCTGGAACACGTGCGCCGCATGCTGGGAAGCAGCGCCGAGATCGAGGAGCTGGTGGCCTTCGGGTCGGAGAGCTTCGATTTTCCCGCTGGCATACCGGAGTTCTCCCGTGAACTCTTAGATCTCTTTATGCGCAACCGCGAGAGGATAGACGAGCTTATAGACTCCTACGCCGACCGCTGGTCGCTCCAGCGCATGCCCATGGTGGACCGCAACCTCCTGCGCCTGGGTTTCACCGAGCTGCTCTACCGCGGCGATATCCCGAGCAACGTCACCATCAACGAGTACCTGGAGCTGGCCAAGGTATTCTCAACCGAGGACTCGGGCAAGTTCATCAACGGCGTGCTGGGAAAACTGGTCCGGGACCGGGGAAAGTGACCCGGAAAGCCCGTATCTTGTGTGTTGCGCGCCCGGGGCGGGGGTGATATCCTTTTATAGACCTTTAATTCAGTCCTGCGAGGCTGGCAAGGATAAATACAGTATGAAAAGGAGCCTTCCTGCGCCGCCTGCAGGGAGGGTTTTTTTACGAGGTGAGGGTGACTTCCAGGGAACGCGTCAAGGTCATGGAGGAAGCGGACATCCGCCGTGCGGTGCAGCGCATCTCCCACGAGATAGTGGAGCGCAACAAGGGGGCGGCGGACGTGGTCATCGTGGGCATCCGCACCCGCGGCGTGCCCCTCTCCCTGCGCGTAGCGGAGGCGATATCCCGCATCGAGAAGGTGGATGTGCCCGTGGGGAGGCTTGATGTCACCCTGTACCGTGACGACCTGCATACCAGGAGCCAGCCCGTGGTCAGGGAGACCCATCTCCCCGGGGACATAGAGGGCAAGAACGTGGTCATCGTGGACGACGTCCTCTACACCGGCCGCAGCGTCAGGGCCGCCCTCGACGCCATCATCGACTTCGGCAGGCCTGCCACAATACAGCTGGCGGTGCTGGTGGACCGGGGCCACCGCGAACTTCCCATCAGGGCCGATTACGTGGGCAAGAACGTGCCCACGTCGGCCAGCGAGAAAGTTAGAGTGGCCCTCAGGGAGGTGGACGGGGAAGACGGGGTGTACATCGGCAGCGACGAATGATCCCGCCCGCAGGCGGGATTTTTTTTGCCCGCCGGGCGCGCGGAGCGAGGTACCCGGGGTAGGGTCTTTCCCCACGGGCCGATGTTGTGCGGCAGCACGCGCAGGCGGGAAGGCTGAAGAGCGGGAAGGAGAACCGGTTTGGCCGAGATAAGGCATCTCCTGGACGTGGACGAACTCGAGCGAGGGGAGATAGAGAGGGTGCTGGAGACCGCGCGCTCCTTCTCCGAGGTGCTCCGGCGCCCGATAAAGAAAGTACCGTCCCTGCGGGGCAAGACGGTGGTGAACCTCTTCTACGAGCCGTCTACGCGCACGCGCATGTCCTTCGAGGTGGCCGCGAAAAGGCTCAGCGCGGATGTGATGAACTTCACCGCCCAGGCTTCCAGCGTGGAGAAGGGAGAGAGCCTCAAGGACACCGCCCTGACCCTGGAGGCCATGGGGGTGGATGCCGTGGTGGTGAGGCACCCGGTGGCGGGAGCGCCGTGGCTGCTGAGGCAGTGGCTGCAGGCTTGCATCCTCAACGCCGGGGACGGCATGCACGCCCACCCCACCCAAGCCCTGCTGGACCTGTTCACCCTGGAGGAGAGGATGGGGGAGCTGGAGGGCAGGACCATCGCTTACGTGGGGGACATACTGCATTCGCGCGTAGCCCGCTCCGGCATCAAGGCCTGCATGGCCATGGGGATGGAGGTCATCGCTGTGGCCCCGCCCACCCTGCTCCCGCCGGCTGCTTTCGCGGGCGTGGAGACCTCGCACGATCTCGATGCAGTCATACCGCGCTGTGACGCCCTGTATATGCTGCGCATCCAGAAGGAGAGGCAGGAGGAAGGGAGGTTCCCCTCCCTTGAGGAATATACCAGGCTTTACCAGCTGGACGCGAGGCGCCTGGGAAGGGCCCGGCCCCACGTGGTGGTCATGCACCCCGGCCCCATGAACCGGGGCGTGGAGATAGCGGCCGAGGTCGCAGACGCCCCCCATGCCGCCATCACCGCCCAGGTCGCTGCGGGGGTGGCGGTGCGCATGGCGGTGCTCTTCACCCTGCTGGGGGGCTCAGAGGGGGGTGAGAGGGTTGCCTGAGCTGCTGATAAGGGGAGCGAGGCTCGTGGACCCCTTCAACCGCCTGGACGAGGTCGCGGACGTCATCGTGTCCAGGGGCCGCATAGCTGCGGTCTCCGCCCACCTGGAAGCGGGAGAGAGGGAGGTCATAGAGGCACGGGGGATGGTGCTGGCCCCCGGCTTTCTGGAACTGCATGCACATCTGCGCGAGCCAGGGCGCGAAGACGCGGAGACCCTGCAGACCGGCCTGGAGGCGGCTCTGAGGGGAGGTTATACCGCCGTATGCTGCATGCCCAATACCCAGCCGCCCTTGGACAACGCGGCGGTGGTGGAGGGGGTCAGCGCCAGGGCGGGCGAGTTGGGGCTGGCGGACCTGTTCCCCGTGGGCTGCATAACGCGGGGAAGGGAAGGGCGTGAGCTGGCGGAGATGGCGCTCATGCACTTGAGCGAGGCACGGGTACGCGCCTTTTCCGACGACGGCAGCGGGGTGGCTGACGCCGGGCTGATGCGCAGGGCCATGGAATACGCGTCCGCCTTCGGGGGGGTTATCATCTCCCACGCCGAGGACCCCGCCCTTGCCGGAAAGGGGCAGGTGAACGAGGGCAGGGTATCCACCGCCATGGGCCTGAGGGGGCTCCCGGCCCTGGCGGAGGAGGTCATGGTGGCGCGCGACCTCCTGCTCGCCGAGGAGACGGGCTGCCGTCTGCACCTGGCCCACCTCAGCAGCGCGCGCTCGGTGCGTATGCTGAGGGAGGCGAAGGAGCTCGGGGTCCCGGTCACGGCCGAGGTTACGCCTCACCACCTTATCTTGAGCGAGAACGACATTGACGGATACGATACCGTGTACAAGGTCAACCCTCCCCTGCGCAGGCCACAGGACGTAGAGGCCCTGTGCCAGGCGGTAGCTGACGGCACCATTGACGCCATAGCCTGCGACCACGCCCCCCACACCATCGAGGACAAGGAGCGTGAGTTCGACTACGCCCCCTTCGGCGTGGTGGGCATGGAAAGCGCGTTCCCCATGCTCTACAGCGAACTCGTCTTATCCGGTACGCTAGACCTCATGCGCCTTGTCGAGCTTCTGACCAGCGGCCCGGCAGGGGTCATGGGCCTGCGGCCGCCCGTTTACGGAGCGGGGATAAGCGAGGGCGCCCGCGCCGATCTCGTCTTGCTGGAACTGGAGAGGAGCTGGACCATGGACGCCTTCGCGTTCGCATCCAAAGGGCGCAACTGCCCCTTCCATGGCAGGAAGGTCAAAGGTAGGGTGATCCGCACCCTCAAGAACGGCAAGTGCGTATTCCGGGCTGATACAGAGGGGAGCCCCTGAGATGGGAGAGAGAGAAGGCGCTGACCTGGTCATAGGACCCGGTCCGGTCACACACGCGCAGGGGCCCGCGTTCCAGTACATAGCGGCGCGGGGTTGCGCTTTGCTGCGACGGCAGGGGAGGCGGGTGCTGGTCCTGGAGGACAACCCCGCCACCCTCATGGACGAGGGAGATGGCGGAGACCTTTTCGTGGAACCGCCGGCGGTCGAGGTGGTGCAGCGCATCGTGGAGCGCGCAGAGGTGGATACCATATGGCACGGGCTGGGGGGCAGGAGGGGGTGGCTGCTGGCCCTGCGCCTGGCGAGGGAGAGCTGGTACGAGGAGAGCGGTATCCGGGCGCCGGGGACGGACGATCACACCCTCTGGCTGTGCGGCGACCGTTCCCTGCTGCGAGAGACCCTAGAGGCGGCGGGCATCCCTAACCCCCCATTCCACGCCGCGGGGAGCCTGCGGGAAGGGCAGGCGGCGGCTGACGCGCTGGGTTTCCCCCTGGTGGTGCGGCCCCACTTCTCCTGCGGCGGATGGGGAGCCGGGTTGGCCTTCAACCTCGAGGAATACCCAGCGCTGCTCGAGGAGGCCATGCGACAGAGCATGACGGGGGAGGTACTGGTAGAGAAGGCGCTTGAGGGGTGGCATAAGTTTATCGCCGTTGTCCTGAGGGACGCCGGCGGAAAGACCGCGGTGCCGGGTATTTTCGAACAGCAGGAGCCACTGCCCGCCCACGACGAGGACGCGGTGCTTTTCTATCCGCCGCGCAGAGGCGGCGGGGAAGGCCTGTACGCCCTGCAGGAGATGGCGCGCAAGGTGGCCGAGGTCATGGAGCTCCTGGGGCTGGCGGAGATCAAGCTGGCCGTGTCCCCGGCATGGGAGGACCTCTATGTCATAGACGTCAATCCCAGGCCGTGGAGGACGATGCCGCTCCTGGAGGCGGCCCTGGGCATGGACCTTTTAAGCGCCCATTTCGGCCTGATCACGGGCAGGATCCTGACGAGGGAGCAGACCGGCATGTCCATGTCGCCGGCGCGGTGGTCGGTGGTGGCCGTGCCGGCGCGTCCCGCCGCGGACGAAAGCGCGGGGGAGGGATATGTGTCGCTCTCCTGCAGGTCCATGGGACGCGCGTTCTTCGCCGCGGAGGACACAGCTACCGCTGCCCGACGGGCCGTGGAGGCGATGCGCGGCTGCGCCGGACACGCGGGCAGCGCGGCAACGGGGGCGCTCGAGGACCTGATACGCCTTTGCCGGGACGGCAGGAAAGGCGGTCACGGCGCCTCCCTGCAGGCAAGCGGAGGCTATACGGGTCCCCTCTGCTTGTCCCGCGCGGCGGAAGTCGAGCACGCGCAGGGGGTCATGCTACTGGGGGCGGACAACACCGGGCCCGCGGGAGGATACGAGGCCAACTTCAACTGCATCCAGGCGATCAGGGCGAGGAGAAAGGAGGGCAGGGCGTCGGTGCTCTACACCCCGGACCCCGGCTTCGCCACCTTCGCGGCAAATGAGGCCGATGCGGTGTTCCTGGGTCCGCTGCGGGCCAGGGATATAGACCGGGCCGCATCGATGCTGGGAATCGGACGTTTCGTCGCGCATTTCGGAGGACGTGCGGCCATGGAGGCGGCGATGTCGCTCGCAGCAGCGGGCAGGGAGGTGTGGGGGCGCGAGGCGCTGGAAAGCGAAGGAAGATTATGGAAAGCACTGTCCGCGATCAGGTCGTGCGGGCTTCAGGTGGTCGACTTCACGCTCAGCGACGGTCAGGACTCGGCCAGGGCGGTGCTCGAGCGCGGTGACTTCCCGCTGCTGGCGACGGTGGAGCAGGCTGACGAGGCCTCGGTGCAGAGGACGGTGTACAGCCTGGAGGACGGAGAGGCCTTCCTGGCCGAGTACGGCGCGAAGAGGATATTATGGCGCCCTTTGCGCGAAGAGGCGCAAGAGGTGATGGTTGAGGCGGTGGCGACGGACAGGGGACATGTTGCGCTACTGTGGGAGCAGGTCGAGGCGGCGGGATTACATTCCGCCGACGGCCTAGCCGTGTATCCTCCGCGCTACCTGACCACGGAGCAGTCACGCAAGGCCCTGGACCTGGCCCGGCAGGCCATGGACGTGCTCGCATGGAGGGGCAACCTTTCCATGCGCATACACCTTAGCGACGGCGATATCAACATCTGGAGCATCTCCCCCGGCACTTCCGCAAACCTCCCTTTCCTGTACCGCTCTTCCTCGCTGCCTCTGGCGGCGATGGGCATGCTGGCGCTGGAAGGAGAGGGCTTCGAGATGCCCCGGGCGGCGGAATGCTGCAGCACGGTGAGGGTGCCGCTGATACCGTTCGGACTCATCGCCGCCTCCGACATCCTGCCCTCCCCGCAGCGGCGCTCTACCGGCGCCGTGATGGGCATGGCCGGGGACCCAGGCATCGCGCTGGCCAAAGCGCTGTGGAGCCAGGGGCTGAGGCCCCAACCTGGAGGCAAGGCCTTCCTGAGCGTAGCCAACCGCGAGAAAAGGCGGGTGCTGATGTTGGCGCGAGAGCTGCAGGAAGCAGGCTATATCATCATGGCCACGCGGGGGACGGCACATGCGCTTGCCGCGGCCGGATTGAGGGTGGAGACGGTGAAAAAGCTCCGGGAGGGACGGCCGAACGTACTGGACCTCATACGCAACGGCCAGGTCGGACTGGTGGTGAACGTGCCACGCGGCAAACACCCCCACTCAGACGGCTTCTACATCCGCGAGGCGTCGGTGCGCCACGGCATACCCTGCATAACCAATATGGAGGTCGCGCTGGCGCTGTCAAGGGGGTTGCGGCAAGCGGACCCGGTGGCGTGGGACATGTGCGAGCTGGGCGCGTACGCCGCGCCGCGGCGAGGGGTCGGGGGTGGATGATTCTTGCCGGGCCGTTACAGGGCGGAGATAACCAGCAAACGCAGGTTCGGAAATCTGGTGGAGCTGCGGCTGGAGCTGGGAACGCCCGTTGAGGCGGAACCGGGGCAGTTCTTCCACGTACGCTGCGACCGGGAAGGACTGATACTGCGGCGCCCTTACAGCCTCGCCGGCCTGGAGGGAAGCGCCGTTTCTATCCTGGTGAGGGAGGTGGGCGCGGGCTCCTCGTGGTTGTGTGCGGCCGAGCCAGGCCGCCGCCTTGACGTCATGGGACCGCTGGGCCGGGGGTTCACGGTCGCGGCCCCGGGCAGGCATGTACTCGTTGCCGGGGGGACGGGCGTGGCGCCACTGGCTTTCCTGGCCGGGGTCCTCGCCAGGCGGGGGGAGGAAGCGACGCTCTACTGGGGGGTGGAGAGCGAGAGGGAATGCCGGGGCCTGGCTGCATCGCTGGCGCAGGGCCTCGACCTCCGTTACGCCACCCTGGACGGCAGCTCCGGAAACGCCGGCAGCGTCATCGAGCTGTTGAAGAGAGAGGGCACGCGGGACCTGGGAAACTTATATGCCTGCGGCCCGAGGGGGATGCTCGTGGCCCTCGCCGCATGCATCGGCGAAGCCGGCCTGGCCGAGGCACAGATATGCATGGAGGAGCGCATGGCCTGCGGCGTAGGCGCTTGCAGGGGATGCGCGGTTCCTGCGGCTTCACCGCCCGGGTCTTACCTCGCGGCATGCAAGGACGGGCCGGTATTCCGTGGAAGGGAGCTGGATTGGACGAGGATAAAAGCTTGGACCTGAGCGTGGAGATATGCGGTATACGTCTCAAGAACCCCCTGCTGGTCTGTTCGGGCACGTACGGCAACGGCAGGGAATACGCACAGTGGCTTGACCCGGAGAGGCTGGGGGGTTTGATGACGAAGTCGGTCACCCTCAAGGCGTGCGAGGGGAACCCGCCGCCGCGCATATGGGAGACCCCCTACGGCATGATCAACGCAATCGGACTCGAGAACCGTGGCCTGGGCGCCTTCCTGGAACAGGACCTGCCCTGGCTGTCTAGTCTCGATCTCGCCGTCTGGGTGAACGTGGCGGGGTTCAGCGCGCGTGAATATGCGGTAGTCGCGGGGGAGGTCTCGCGCAGCGGTATGGCCGACGCCATCGAGCTCAACATCTCCTGCCCAAACGTCAAAGAGGGAGGCATATATTTTTCCTCCGCTCCCCGCGAGGCGGCCGCGCTGGTCGATAAGGTGAGGCGGGAGGTGGACGTCCCCCTTTTCGTAAAGCTCACCCCGCGTTGCAGCGACATCGTGGGCATGGCGCGCGCGGTGGCCGCGGCGGGGGCGGACGGGCTGAGCCTGATCAACACCTTTCCAGCCATGGCCGTTGACGTGGAGACGGCCACGCCCTGCCTGGCCAACGTGACCGGCGGGCTTTCGGGGCCTGCCATCCACCCCATCGCCGTGCTCATGGTGTGGGAGGTCGCGCAGGCGCTGCAGCTGCCGGTCATCGGCATGGGGGGCATATGGACATGGAAGGACGCGGTGGAGATGATGATGGTAGGGGCCGATGCCTTTGCCGTGGGCACGCTCAACTTCATGGACCCTACGGCCCCGTTGGAGATACTGGAGGGGATGAGCGCCTTCATGCGGCGCAAAGGCCTCGGATCCGTGTCGCAATTGGTGGGCATGGCGCAAAGGGGGTACGGCCAGGTATGAGACCTACGCATGACCCCTTCATCGTGGCCCTGGACCTGAACGAGAGAAAAAGCCTGCTGGCGTTGGCGGGAGCCCTGAGGGGCGAGGCGGAGACGGTGAAGGTGGGCCTGGAGGCCTGCATCGGTGTAGGCCCCGATATAATCGGGGTATTACGGGATATGGGTTTCAGGGTGTTCGCGGACCTCAAGCTGCACGACATCCCGAACACGGTGCGCGGCGCGGTGAAAGGCCTTGTGCGCGGGGGCGCTCACATGATCACCGTGCACATCGGCGGGGGGCGCAAGATGCTCGAGGCGGCGGTGGAGGCGGCCGCGGAAGCGGCGCAGGAGACGCGCGGGGATATGCCGCTTCTCCTGGGGGTGACCGTGCTAACCAGCCTGGATGACGCGGCGCTGGCGGAAATGGGCTGGCGGGATGATGCCGCAGGCGCGGCGCTGTCGTTGGCGGGGCTGGGGATGAAAGCGGGCCTCGCCGGCGTGGTGGCCTCGGCAAGAGAGGCAGCGGCTCTGAGAGAGGCGCTGGGGCCGCATGCGGTGATCGTGACCCCTGGCATAAGGGCTGAGGGAGAGGAAGCTCAGGACCAGGCGAGGACCGCGACACCGCGCCAGGCGCTGGCTGCGGGGGCGGACTACCTGGTGGTGGGGAGGCCGGTCACGGCGCAAAAAGACCCCGTCGCCGCGCTGAGGGGATTGCGCGCGGAGGCATCCGGTCGAGCGGCGGCGCTTGAGGTCCGACGGCCGCGTAGGTGAAGGCGGCCGCGCGGTAGCTGCGTTGATAGGCAAGGAGGACGAGATGAACAGGTGGGAGGTACTCGAGATCCTGGAGAGGGAGGAGGCGGTGCGAAAAGGCCACTTCCTGCTCACGTCGGGGCTGCACAGCGACACTTACGTG
>CAYPZH010000006.1:0-3926 GCA_964415205.1 uncultured Actinomycetota bacterium
GGCTTTCGCGCAGAAGGCCAAGGCCCTGGACAGGTTCAGATGAGCACCCTATGGGTAAAGTCACGGCTTTTTAGGGAGATAACCCCGGGGATAAAGGCATGAAAGCCCAGGATAATACAACGGGTTACTTCCGATAACCCGATTTTTCGGAAGTTAGAGAAAGGGTGGGTGATCTGGCGGAGATGCGTCACACCGGCCGTGCCCCAGCTATCTAGACGTGCCAGTCCTGCAGCGGCTTGACCTCCATGCCCCTCTCGATGAGTGACTCCATGCCGTGCAGGGCGGCGCGAGCGGCGCTCATGGTGGTGATGAGGGGGATGTTGTAGAGGACGGCATAGCTGCGGATGGACCACTGGTCGGCGCGCTGCCTCTTGCCCGACGGGGTGTTGATGATCAGCTGCATCTCGCGGTTCTTCATGAAGTCCACCACGTGCGGCCGGCCTTCGTGCATCTTGTTCAGCACCTCCACCTCGATGCCGTTGCGCCGCAGCACCTCGGCCGTCCCGCGCGTGGCCAGGATGTTGAACCCGAGCTCCGACAGGCGGCGCGAGATGTGCACGATGTCACGCTTGTCGCTGTCCTTGACGCTGACGAAGATGTTGCCCTCGCGGGGCAGCAGTGAGCCCGCCGCTATCTGGCTCTTGGCGTAGGCCATGCCCAGGTCGCGGTCAATGCCCATGACCTCGCCGGTCGAGCGCATCTCCGGGCCCAGGAGTGTGTCCACCCCGAAGAAGCGGTTGAAGGGCAGCACCGCCTCCTTCACCGCGATATGGTCTATCTCGACCTCGCGCGTTATGCCCAGTTCGCGCAGGGTCTTCCCTATCATCACCTTGGTGGCTATCTTGGCCCAGGAGATGCCGGTGGCCTTGGAGACGAAAGGCACGGTGCGCGAGGCGCGGGGGTTGACCTCGAGGACGTAGAGCAGCTCGTCCTTCACCGCGTACTGCACGTTCATCAGCCCCACCACACCCAGTTCCCTGGCCATTGCGTAGGTGGCCTGCTTTATCTCCTCCACTATGGCCTCCCCCAGGGAGAAGGGCGGGATGGCGCAGGCGGAGTCGCCGGAGTGCACCCCCGCCTCCTCGATGTGCTCCATGACCCCGGCCACCACCACGTCACGCCCGTCGCACACCGCGTCCACGTCTATCTCCACCGCCTCCTCGAGGAACTTGTCGATGAGCACGGGGTGGTCGGGCGATACCTCGGTCGCGCCGCGCATGAACTCCTCCAGGGACTGATCGTCGTAGACTATCTCCATGCCGCGCCCTCCCAGCACGTAGGAGGGGCGCACCACGGCCGGGTAGCCGATGCGCCGGGCCACCTGCAGGGCTTCATCGAAGGACATGGCGGTTCCGTTCTCCGGCTGGCGCAGGCCCAGCTTGTGCAGCAGCTCCTTGAAGCGGTCGCGGTCCTCGGCGCGGTCGATGGAGTCCGGGGTGGTGCCGATGATAGGGGCGCCTGCCTCGAGCAGGGGTACGGCCAGGTTGAGGGGCGTCTGCCCGCCGAACTGCACGATGATGCCCCCGGGCTTTTCGCGCTCCACTATCTCCAGCACGTCCTCCAGGGTCAGGGGCTCGAAGTAGAGGCGGTCCGAGGTGTCGTAGTCGGTGGAGACCGTCTCGGGGTTGTTGTTGACCATGATGGACTCGTAGCCCTCCTCGCGCAGGGCAAAGGAGGCGTGCACGCAGCAGTAGTCGAACTCGATGCCCTGCCCGATGCGGTTGGGCCCGCCGCCCAGGATCATCACCTTGGGCTTGGACGCGGAGGCATGGGAGCCCGCCAGGGGTTCCTCCTCCTGCTCGTAACACGAGTAATAGTAAGGGGTATAGGCCTCGAACTCAGCCGCGCAGGTGTCAACAAGTTTGTACACGGGGCGGACGGCGGAGCGTGCGCGCCGCTCCCTTACCTCCGCCTCGCTGCTTTCCAGAAGCTTCGCCAGCTGCACGTCCGAGAAGCCGAAGGCCTTGGCGCGGAACAGTCCGGCGTCGTCTATCTCCTCCAGCGCCCGGCCCCGCAGCTCCCCCTCCATCTCCACTATCTCGCACATGTTTTCCAGGAACCACGGGTCGATGCGGGAGGTCTCGTACATCTCCCCTACGCTCATCCCCAGCTTGAAGCCATAGCGTATGAAGTAAAGCCTGTCGGCGTTGGGGGTGGTCAGCTTCTCCCTTACCATCTCCAGCACTTCCTCCCGGTCCTCGGGCGTCCGCATCGCTCCCAGGTCCATGAGTTCCTTGCCGTCGCTGCCCAGGCCGAAGCGCCCTATCTCCAGGGAGCGGATACCCTTCTGCAGCGCTTCTTTGAAGGTGCGCCCGATGGACATGATCTCACCCACCGATTTCATGGATATGCCCAGGGCGGGGTCGGCGCCGGCGAACTTCTCGAAGGTGAAGCGGGGGATCTTCACCACGCAGTAGTCGATGGTTGGCTCGAAGGACGCCGGGGTCTCGCGAGTGATGTCGTTGGGTATCTCGTCCAGGGTATAACCCACCGCGAGCTTGGCTGCGATCTTGGCAATGGGGAAACCGGTGGCCTTGGAGGCCAGGGCACTGGAGCGGGAGACGCGCGGGTTCATCTCGATGACCACCATGCGCCCGTCGCGCGGGTCCAGCGCGAACTGGATATTCGACCCCCCGGTCTCCACCCCGATCTCGCGGATGATGGCGATGGACGCGTCGCGCATGAGCTGGTACTCGCGGTCGGTCAGGGTCTGGGCCGGGGCCACGGTTACTGAGTCGCCGGTATGGATGCCCATGGCGTCGAAGTTCTCGATGGAGCAGATGATGACCACGTTGTCCTTGCGGTCCCGCATGACTTCCAGCTCGTATTCCGTCCAGCCGATGACCGATTCCTCGATGAGGATCTCGCCTATCATGGAGGCCTCGATGCCGGCGGCTGCGATGCGCTCGAACTCCTCCGCGTTGAAAGCCACTCCCCCGCCCGTACCTCCCAGGGTGAAGGCAGGCCGGATGATGAGCGGCAGGCCGAGTTCCGACGCCACCGCGCGGGCCTCCTCCATCGTATGCGCCAGCCCGGAGCGCGGCAGGTCTAGACCGATGGAGGCCATGGCGTCGCGGAAGAGCTCGCGGTCCTCCGCCTTGCGTATGGAGTGGTAGTTGGCTCCTATCATCTCTACACCGAACTCGTCCAGCGCGCCCATCTCGGCCACCTTCACCGCGGTGTTCAACCCGGTCTGCCCGCCCAGGGTGGGCAGCAGGGCGTCGGGCCGCTCTTTCTCGATGATGCGCGCCACCACCTCGGGGGTGATGGGCTCGATGTAGGTGCGGTCGGCCATCCCCGGGTCGGTCATGATGGTTGCCGGGTTGGAGTTCACCAGCACCACCTCGTAGCCCTCCTCCCGCAAGGCCTTGCAGGCCTGGGTTCCGGAGTAGTCGAACTCGCAGGCCTGGGAGATGATGATGGGTCCCGAACCGATGATCAGGATCTTACGCAGGTCGGAGCGTTTAGGCACGGGCCTCACCCCGCCCGGCGCGCATGTCGCGGATGAAATCCCCGAAGAGATAGACGGCGTCGTGAGGGCCGGGGGAATCCTCGGGATGAAACTGTACGGAATAGGCGGGGTAACGCCGGTGGCGGAAACCCTCCAGCGTGCCGTCGTTGAGGTTTACGAAGGTGGGTTCGGTGTCCGCCGCCACCGCCGCCAGATCCACGCAGAATCCGTGGTTCTGGGCGGTGATGAGGATGTTGCCGAGGCGCATGTCCTTCACCGGCTGGTTGGCTCCGCGATGGCCGAACTTGAGCTTGAAGGTGCGGCCGCCCAGGGCCAGCCCCAGTATCTGGTGGCCCAGGCATATTCCGAATATGGGTTTCACCCCCACCAGCTTCGCCACCTCATCTATGAGGTAGGTCACCGCCGCGGGGTCTCCGGGCCCGTTGGAGAGGAATATGCCGTCGGGCCCCATCTG
>CAYPZH010000006.1:3936-11793 GCA_964415205.1 uncultured Actinomycetota bacterium
GCGGGGGATAACGGTCCGGTGGGGTTGTATTTTGGGTTGGTGCCCAAATGGATGACCTTGGAGGCGGTGGTGTCCGCGGGGACCACCATCACCTCGCAGCCCAGACCCGTGAGGATGCGCAGGATGTTGTGCTTGATGCCGCAGTCGTAGGCCACCACCCGCAGGGGGCGCTCCCCGCCGCCGGAGACGTCGGGCAGTACGCCCCGGCCCATGGGCGGCATGCGCGCGTCATCCCAGCGGTAGGGCTCGCTGCATGCTACCTTCGCCACCAGGTCTACGCCTACATATCCGGGTGCTTCGTCCAGCTTGCGTTTGAGCGACGCCAGGTCGGTGTCCTCGGATGAGATGATGCACATCTTCGCTCCCAGCGACCTGATATGCCGGGTGACCGCGCGGGTGTCCACCCCCTCGATGCCCGCGATGCCGTGCTCTGCCAGGTATTCGTCCAGCGATTGGGTGGCCCGCCAGTTGGAGGGGTAACGGCAGCACTCGCGCACGATGAAGCCCTCCACGTGGGGGTGGGGGGATTCCAGGTCCTCGGCGTTGACGCCGTAGTTCCCGATGAGGGGGTAAGTCATGGTGATGATCTGGCCCTTGTACGAGGGATCGGTGAGGATCTCCTGGTAGCCGGTCATGCTGGTGTTGAATACTAACTCACCGGTCCGCGTCCCCCGGGCTCCGAAGGGCGTACCGGTGAAATACTTCCCGTCCTCGAGCAGGATGACAGCTTTTTCGGTCAAGTGATTACGCCTACCTCCCGTCCTCGGGTCTTCCGTCTATTATATGGACTGGCACCGGCACAGGGAAGGGGGCAGCCGGGTTGCCCCCGCATGCCCGGCGCAGGCAAGAGGCCCTGCCAGCCCTGCCTCCTCCGCATTAGCGGTTCGAGCTAAAACTTGACACCGCCAGCTGTTTTACCTAGTATTTTGATTGAACAGCAGCACAAAGGCGTGCGCATTGGTGACGACGCTGTCATCGGATGGCGTCGTTTTTTCATTTACTTGAAGTGGAGGAGTAGGAGACATGGAAATCGACATCAGCCCGACGCTTACGGCCATCAGGAAACACGGTATCGGGCGTAGCAACCTCATACCTATCCTGCATGAAATCCAGAAGGAATTCCACTACCTGCCGGAGGATGCGCTCAGAAGCGTTGCTTCCATCATCGACATCCCTCTGGTGGACGTCTACGGAGTGGCGACCTTCTTCTCCTCGTTCTCCCTCGTTCCCAAGGGCAAGCACGCGGTCACCATGTGCATGGGGACCGCGTGCCACGTCAGGAGATCCGGGGGGGTGTTGGATGAAGCCAGGCGATTCTTGGGCATAGAGCCGGGGCAGTCCACCGAGGACATGCTCTTCTCGCTGGAAACCGTCAACTGCCTGGGAGCTTGCGCCATGGGGCCCATCGTGGTCATCGACGGTAAATACTACGGCCAGATGACGCCGACGAAGGTAAGAAAGCTCCTGCAGGACATAGCGGATGCGGAAAGGGTCCCGGAATATGCCGAAGATCGAGTCGCTGCAAGCCTTTGAGCAATACCGCAGGGCCCTGGAGACGGAGAGAACAAAATATACCGCAACCGTATCCGTATGCGGGGGAACAGGGTGCCACGCCCACGGGTGCAGGGCGGTATATGATGCCTTTGAAGCGGAGATCGCGAAGCGCGGCCTGGAGGGATCCGTCGAACTCAAGATGACCGGATGCCACGGGTTCTGCGAGATGGGTCCCTTGGTGGTCATCTGGCCGCTTGACATCTTCTACAAACAGGTGGTACCCGATGACGTGCCGCTGATCGTGGAGCACAGCCTGCTAGGCGGCGAGGCCGTTGAGGAACTCCTTTACCAGGAACCGTCCAACGGGGGCAAGATCGCCAGGGAGGACGATATCCCCTTCTACAGTAAACAGATGCGCGTGCTCTTGGACATGAACGGGAAGATCAACCCCCGCAACATCGACGATTACATCGTGCATGGAGGCTATGCGGCTCTCGCCAAAGCGCTCTTCGAGATGGAACCGGAGGAGATAATCGAGGCCGTCGACCGGGCTGGCCTGCGTGGAAGGGGTGGAGCGGGCTTTCCCACCGCGAGCAAATGGCGTTCCTGCCGGCGGGCGGCCGCCCGGGATGGTATCAAGTACGTATTGTGCAACGCCGACGAAGGGGACCCCGGCGCTTACATGGACCGCAGCCTGCTGGAGGGCAACCCCCATGCCGTTATCGAGGGCATGGTCATAGGAGCCCGCGCCATCGGCGCCAACCAGGGTTACGTCTACGTACGGCATGAATACCCCCTGACCCTGGAGAACCTGCTCGTCGCCCTGGACCAGGCGCGCGAGCTGGGACTCCTGGGCGTGAACATCCTCCATTCCGGCTTCGACTTCGACATCAAGGTAAGTGTGGGCGGGGGGGCTTTCGTGTGCGGGGAATCGACCGCGCTCATGGCGTCCATCGAGGGGCGCATCGGCGAACCCCGGGTGAAACATATCCACACCGCGCAGAGGGGCCTCTACAACCGGCCCACCAACCTGAACAACGTGGAGACCTGGGCCAACGTGCCCCTGATCATCAACCGGGGGGCCGAGGATTACGCCAGCGTCGGCACCGAGACGAGCACAGGTACCAAGATCTTCTCCCTGGTGGGCAAGATCAACAACACCGGCCTGGTGGAGGTGCCCATGGGGACCACCTTGCGCGAGATCGTCTACGATATCGGCGGCGGCATCCCGGGCGGCAAGGCCTTCAAGGCAGTGCAGACGGGTGGCCCGTCGGGGGGCTGCATCCCAGAGCACCTGCTGGATACCCCGGTGGACTTCGACGCCTTATACGAGGTGGGCTCGATGATGGGTTCCGGGGGCATGATCGTGATGGACGAGGACACCTGCATGGTTGACATCGCCAGGTATTTCCTGGATTTCCTGTGCGAGGAATCCTGCGGCAAATGCGTCCCCTGCCGCGAGGGGCTCAAGCAGATGCAGCACATCATCACCGCCATCACCAAGGGAGAGTCTTCCCTGGAGAAACTGGAGCTTCTGAAGGAACTCGCCTGGGTCGTCCAGGAGACCTCGCTCTGCGGGTTGGGCCAGACGGCGCCGAACCCCGTCCTCTCCACCCTCCGCTATTTCGAGGAAGAGTACCGGGAACATATCTTGGAGAAAAAGTGCCGCGCCGGGGTATGCAAGGCCCTGATAAGTTTCGAGATAGACCCCGAGGCCTGCACCGGATGTCTGAGGTGCAAGAAATCCTGCCCGGTGGGTGCGGTATCGGGAGAGAAGAAGAAGCCGCACACCATCGACCAGTCTCTATGCGAGAGATGCGGGATATGCCTGGATGTTTGCGAATACGGCGCCGTCATAAGGAAGTGAGGTAGCATGGTCAGACTGGTTATAGACGGGCAATCGGTTGAGGCCGAGGATGGCTGGACTATCCTGGAAACGGCGCGATATTACGGCGTGGACATCCCCACCCTCTGCTACAACGAAGGCCTGTCTCCATACAGCGCATGCAGACTGTGCACGGTAGAGATCATCAGCGGGGGCCGCTCCAGGCTATCCGCCTCGTGCTCCTTCCCGGTGCGGGAGGGGATCGAGGTGCTCACCGATTCCGAGAAGGTGCGCAGGGCACGCAAGGTTATTATAGAGCTCATGCTGGCCTCGTGCCCCAACTCCCGCACCTTGCAGTGCCTGGCCTCCCGCTACGGTGTGACCGAGATCCGTTTCGAGGCGGAAGACCGCGACTGCCTTCTTTGCGGGCTGTGTATCCGCATGTGCTCCGAGCAGATGCAGGCTGGCGCCATAGGTTTCGCCGGGCGCGGCGTCGAACGCCACGTGAGCATGCCCTTCAGCATGAAATCCGAGATGTGCCGCGAATGTGGCGCCTGCTTATATATATGTCCCGTTTGCGAGCTGCCTTGTGGAGGCCCCCTGCAGCCGGGCGAGTTGTGCAACTCCTGCCTGGACACGGTACAGCTGCAGGCGTTTCCATGTAGAGAGGAATAACCGAAGGAGGATGGGTTGAGATGACCATGACCAAGCTGAACAGGTCCGCCGCGACGCTGTCCAAGAACCGCACCCCGGACAGCGTAAGCCCCTTCAGCGGGATGTGTGCCACCTGTGTCGAGGGCTGCATCGGCATGTGCGAGATCGGCAAATCGGCCTACCGGGGCCCCGAGCTGATCTACCCGCAGCCCTTCGGGATCATGACCGCGGCTTCCGAAAAGGACTACCCCATCGACTGGTCCCATTTCAGCATCATGGGAAGCGCATGCGGTGCCTACGGCGTCCCCGCCGATAGCGAGCACGCCGTCTTCACCAACGTGAACCTGGAGACGACCATCGGCGACGCGAACCCGCTCAAGCTCAAGCTGCCTATCGTCGTCCCCGGGCTGGGCTCGACCTACGTTGCCAAGCGTAACTGGAGCGGCCTGGCAATAGGGGTGGCCATCTCGGGTTGCGTTCTGACCATCGGCGAGAACGTGTGCGGCATGGACGACGAATCTATCATCGAAAACGGCCGCATCGTCAAGTCCCCGGACATGGAGTCGAGGATCAAGGCCTACCGGGACTGGCAGCTTGACGGGTACGGAGATATCGTGGTGCAGTTCAACGTGGAGGATACCAACCTCGGGGTGCCTGAATACGTTCTAACCCGTTTGGGCATCAAGACGGTGGAGCTGAAGTGGGGGCAGGGGGCTAAGGACATCGGTGGAGAGGTGAAGCTGAGCACCATCGAGAAGGCGCGTTCCATGAAGGAGAAGGGCTACATCGTGCTCCCGGACCCCGACGACCCGCAGACGGAGGAGGCCTTCCGGTTGGGCGGCGTGAGAGAATTCGAGCGCCATTCCAGGCTGGGAATGGTGACCGAGGAGGGCTTCGCCAACAGCGTGAAAGAGCTGCGGGAAATGGGGGCCGAGCGGGTCTTCCTCAAGACGGGCGCCTACCGCCCCGCGGACCTGGCACGGGCGGTGAAGTACGCCTCGGACAACCGCATCGACCTGCTCACGGTGGACGGCGCAGGGGGCGGGACCGGCATGAGCCCCTGGAGGATGATGAACGAGTGGGGCGTCCCCACCGTCGAGTTGTGCAGCCTGACCTATGAATACGCGGCCCACCTGGCGGCGAAGGGCAAGTACGTCCCGGCCATAGCCTTCGCCGGCGGCTTCACCCTGGAGGACCAGATGTTCAAGGGATTCGCCCTCGGGGCGCCCTTCGTCAAGGCAATAGGCATGGCCAGGGGTCCCCTATGCGCGGCCATGGTCGGCAAGACGGTCGGGAGCAGGGTCCTGGAGGGCAACCTGCCCGTGTACATAGAGCGCTACGGCTCCAGCATGGAAGAGGTCTTCTACTCGGGCGTGACCCTGAGGGAGAAGTACGGCAAGGACTTCGAGAAGCTGCACCCGGGCGCCATCGGCGTGTACACCTACTTCCAGAGGCTGTCGCAAGGCCTATCCCAGTTGATGTGCGGGGCGAGGAAGTTCGCCCTGGAATACATCAGCCGCAGCGACCTCGCTTCCTTGACGCGCGAGGCCGCCGATGTGTCCGGCATACCTTATGTCACCGAAGTCGACAAGGAAGAGGCGCTGCAGATCCTGGATAGTTGAGGTTTGCTTGGCCCCTCAGGCGTTGTGCCTGCGATCTCTTAAGATGGTAAATCCCCGCCTTCCGGGGTGGGGATTTTTCCGGGCGTTTATTCGCCCAAGTCCGCGAGGATGATGGCTTCCGCGATCTCCTTCATGCTCTTGCGCGCATTCATGCTCTTGCGCTGTATGCGGCGGTATGCATCCTCACCGCTGATGCCGTTATTACGCATGAGTATATCCTTTGCCCGCTCAACCAGCTTGCGCGTCTCCAGCTCCTCCTGCACGATGCGCGTCTTCACCAGGAGCTCGGTATTCTCGATGGCCACGGCTGCCTGGCTGGCGAGCGCCGATAGCAGGTTGATCTCCTCGGCGGTGAACTCGTGCGGAATCGAGGTGTAGCAGCTCAACACCCCGATCACGTGGCCCCTTACGCTCATGGGAACGCTCAAGAGCGAGCAGAGGTTCTCTCTCTCGGCGATACTCTTGTTGAAGTAGCGCTGGTCCTTGCGCACGTCCAGCACCTGTATGGGGATGTTGTCCTGCGCGGCTCTTCCTGCGATGCCCTCGCCCAGGTTCAGGGGAGGCTTGTTCAGATATTCACTGCTCACGGCCTGTGTCGCCTTGGTCTCCAGCTTCCCTTCATCGTTCAAGAGCATGATGGATACGATATTGGAGTTCATCACTTCCGCGGTGACCATGACGATGAGCTTGAGGATGTCCTCGAGGTAGAGGTCGGAAACGATGGCCCGGCTCACCTCGGCGAGCGCTTCTATCTGCTTGCGGTATTCCTTGTCTTCCGCCAATGGTCCCTCCCGAACACTAACGCGTTTGCGCGCGGCAGATGACCCTGTTGCAGGTTCACTCCAGAAAACAGATCGCCTTCTGGGTACGCGGGTCCGCGACTATCTGCGCGTACATCCCGCCCGTCGTCGCCGGGACATCGATCACCCGCACGATGTCCTCGAACCGCTCCGCGTCGGGCACTATCATTGCCAGCGAATTGGGAGAACCCGTAAAGAATTCGTGGTCGAACTCGGTCCCCGGGCTGTCGGGATATACGGGCAGATAGATGGTCTGGTCCTCCACCAGGTCCTGGAAAAAATGAGTGCCGTATGAGACCTCCGGCACGTGGCCCGCTTCCTCGCGCGCGATCTCCACCAGCGCAGCCGCGTTATGTATATCCCCGTAACTCACGTTAACCCCTAGATTGATGTTGCTGCTGCCCCATCTCCCCGGCCCCATCATCATCATCCTGCCTTCAGCTATTACGGGAGATTCGTTTATCTTGCCCACCAGCCGTCCGATCTCCCTCTTGTTCTCCAGGGACTGGATAGAACTGTAGGCGGCAGGATCGATGAAGACGACGAAGCGGAGGTTGCGTATTACCCCTCCGTTGATCATACGCTCCGACCTGAAGAGCACCTTGGCGTCCGGCTTTATCTCCGGCACGAACACCGGCCCCGCGGCCCCGGGGAGGAAAAGTGGGCGGCACTGCAGCAGGTTAATCATCACGCTCTCATCCGGCCTGATAGTTGCCGTGAACTCGATATCCACGGGATGGCCATATGCGGCATCCAGCTTCTCCAGCATGACCCCCATAAGACGGCAGAAGTCCGTCTTCCTGATAAGGTTGGCAAAGGTGAGGACGTAGTCGCGTGGAGACCCGTCCACCACTTTACCTATTGGATCTCGCGTGTACCCGTCTTCCATCGACGAGACCAGCAGATACAGGCCCGGGTAGTCCCGCTCGGCCAAAAGCTCGGGCAGTGGCAGGCTGGTGAGGGTATTGGCCTCCAGGTCTAGCAGGTCGATGCGGTGTTGAGAGTAAAAGGCTGCCTCCTCCGCGTTCTCCGGCCTCAATTCGGGATTGCTCACCGGGATCATCCTCGGGTAGTCCTTCCCCACCCGCTCAACCGCCCGCGTACCGAGTCCGAAGACCAGCCTGATTATGCCCTTCTCAGGGTCGATGCGGCTGCTCCAGGCATAGAGGTTGCGCGAGAAAGCCACCCCCGCAAGGCAGGGGAAGAAATACTTCTTATACGGCATGCCCGCGACCCGCTGCACCAGGATGGCCATCTGCTCGTCGCTCTCCCCCAAGCCCCGCTTGCGCCGGTAGGAGAGCGCGGCGGGGTTGATCGCGCTCGCGTAAACGAGCTTTACCGCGCGCAGGAAAGCCTCCATGCGGTCTTCGGGACTCCCCTGGTTGGCGCAGAACTCGCTGCGGTATTTGCCCGCGAAAGCGTTTCCGAAGCTGTCCTCGAGCAGGCTGCTCGAGCGCACGAT
>CAYPZH010000006.1:11803-35719 GCA_964415205.1 uncultured Actinomycetota bacterium
CGGAAGAGGTCGTTTTCCACCAGGAAAGTGAAGAAAACATCCGAGCCGATGTAGAAGGAGTCGTGGGCTTCCATGACCCCCGAAAGCTCTCCGTCCTCGCCTTGCTGCTCCGCAAGGATTCGCCGCGCGAGCAGCATGCCCGTCGCTTTCCCCCCGATCCTGCCCGATCCTATCAGGCGGTCCCTCACGGTGAAGAGGTCCTCCAGCGTGAAAAAGGAGTCGGCCAGCTTGTTGAACTCCGGATAGTCCCCTATCAACATACTGCGGAGCTCTCTTTTCAATGCCAGCAGCTCGGGATCCGTTTCCTGCGGCAACCCTGGCGCGCCGCGATATATGGCCAGCCGGTTATAGACGCTGTCCCAGGGGGCTATGGAGTCCTCTTTGGTTCCCAGGGGATGCCTGCTGGCCATAGCCGAAATAGCGGCGGCGTCCCCGCTCTGGAAAACGGTGGACCATTCGTCTCCCTCCACCGCATGGGGAAGGAACATCTCGGGGGTATAGCGGTCCCACACCTTGAGGGGGTGGATGTACATCATGCCGTCGACCTTGAAGACGTCTATAAGCACCTGCGTCGTGTCCCGCACCCTGGCGATGACACTATTGGCGTGCTTGCCGCGGGTCAGGGCGAAATAGGCTATCGTATCCAGCTCGTACAGGAAGGGGCAGGTGATCTGGAAGAAGTTCGCGAGCAGCTCGTCCGTGGCCCACTCCACCACAAGGGCGGACAGGTTGTCCAGTACGTAGAAGACCTCTCTGCCGCGTTCTTCTATGATCTTGTTCACCTTGCGGCTAAAGAAGTCGAAACCCTCGCCGGGATCTACCTCCACTATATCCAGTCCGGGACGGGGCTCGAGGACCGGCGGGTGGGGAGCGAACCTGAGATATACGAGTTCGCGGCCGTCCTTGATCGCCTGGGCGGCAAAAGCCTCGGCAAAAAAACAGTAATCCGCCAGATCGTCGATCTGCCAGACTACGTTGTCACCCAGGCGAAGCCCCTGTATGGCCTCGTCGAGGCCCTCTATCCCGCTATGAACGAGCATCTCCCCACCTTTACTGCGGGGTCAGGTCCTGTCTTTTGCATGCCATATTATGCCGTCCCGCTCAATATGCCTGCAAAGGAGACGATAATTTCTTTCGTTTCGGTCAAGATACCCGAGTATCCAAAATACAAGACCTGACCCCATATATTTTCTAGATCCAGCCTCTTGCCCTCATCGCCTCCACTACGCGCTTGACCGCGATGACGTAAGCGGCCTGCCGCATGTTTATATTGTATTCCTTCGAGGTCTCGTATACGGCATGGTAGGCGGCGGTCATCTTGCGGTCCAGCTGCTCGTAGACCTCCTCCGCCGTCCAGTAGTACATGTAGAAGTTCTGCACCATCTCGAAGTAGGAGACGGTGACCCCTCCCGCGTTGCACAGAAAGTCCGGCAGGATGTGCACGCCCTTCTCGTACAGGATGGCGTCCGCCTCGGGCGTGGTAGGCCCGTTGGCCAGCTCGGCCACTATCCTGGCCTTGATGTTTGGCGCGTTCTCCGCGGTGATGACGTTCTCCAGCGCGCTGGGGCAGAGGATGTCCACGTCCATCTCCAGCAGGTCCTCGTTGGTCATGCATTCGGTGCCGGGGTACTCCACCACCGAGGTGGTCTCGGCCTTGTGGCTGCACACCCCATCGGGGTCCAGCCCGTCCATGCAGCATATGCCGCCCTTGCTGTCGCTGACCGCGCACACGTTACAGCCGAGCTCGTTCTTGAGCAAGGTGGCGATATAGTATCCTGCATTGCCATAACCCTGCACCGCCGCGGTCGCCTTGCTAAGGTCAAGGCCCTGCGTCTTGGCGGCTTCGCGTATGCAGTACAGCGCGCCGCGGGCGGTGGCGTCGCCGCGCCCCGCGGAGCCGCCCAGGTTGAGGGGCTTTCCCGTGATCACGCCGAACTGGTTCTTGCCGCAGATCTTGGAGTACTCGTCCATCATCCAGGCCATGATCTGGGGGTTGGTGTAGACGTCCGGGGCGGGGACGTCCTGCTCTGGGCCGATGAACTGCCATACCTTGTCGATGTAGGCGCGGCTCAGCCTCTCCAGCTCTCCCGGCGACATCTCCTTAGTGTTGCAGATTATGCCGCCCTTGCCTCCCCCCAGCGGGATGTCCACCAGGGCGCATTTCCAGGTCATCCATGCGGCCAGGGCTCGCACCGTGTCTATGGTCTCGTCGGGGTGGAACCTTATCCCCCCCTTGGTCGGCCCCCGGGCGTCGTTGTACTGCACCCGGAACCCCTTGAAGGTGCGGATGCTGCCGTCGTCCATGCGCACCGGCAGGGAAACGTGCACCTCGCGCATGGGCTCCCGCAGGGCCGCCGCGACATCGGGCTCCAGCCCGAGTATCTTCGCGCATTCGTCCAGCTGCTGCTGCGCCATCTCGAATGGGTTGATCTCCGTCATCTTCTCCTCCGTTCGGCTTACAGGGTCTCCGCACTATGGATGCTCTATTTTATATACATGCTTCCCACTTTTCCACAGTCTATATGGGCGGGGCGATATTCCTTATAAAATAGACTTGCTGTCGGTACAGGGACGACTCGGGATGCAGGGGGGATCGCTTTGAGAAAGAACCTGATAAAACGCAACTGGCGCACGTTCCTGGCGGCCGCCTACGTGTGGCAGCCGGTGACCGACCTGTGGGCGAAGACCACGGCCTGGCCGGTGGTCGGCAAGCTGACCTCGTGGATCGTCAACCGGGACCACTACGACGTGACTTTCATCCCCATCAACCAGGAGCTTGCCGAAGGGGGCTCGACCGTGTTGCCCCTGCAGGTGGTGGAGGAGATGATCCGGCGCTCCTGCCACCGCGTCATCCTGCCCATCTGCCTGTGCAGGCTGGGGTGCCGCTGCCAGGACTACCCCATCGAGATAGGCTGCATCTTCCTTGGGGAGGGGGCCAAACAGATAGACCCTAGCATCGGCAGGGCGGTCTCGGTGGATGAGGCCCTGGAGCACGTGCAGCGCTCTATAGCGGCCGGGCTCATCCCCCAGATCGGGCGCGTGGACCCCGACCCTTTGTGGCTAGGGGTGAAGATGAAGGACTGGGGGAACTTCCTGACCCTGTGCTTCTGCTGCACTTGCTGCTGCATCGCCATGCGCAATCAGCTCTCCTGGTACCAGGACATGCGCGACCGTATGCACCGGCTGGAGGGCATGAGCATAGAGATCTCGGACGAATGCGACGGCTGCGGAAAGTGCGCCAAGCGCTGCTTCGCGCAGGCCATCTCCATCGTGGACAAGAGGGCTTACATAGGCGACGCGTGCAAGGGCTGCGGTCTGTGCGTGGAGGAATGCCCGCGCGACGCAATCAGCATACGGGTGACCGACGGGGACAGGATGCTGGACGAGGCCTTCCGGCGCATCGAGAGCTACGCCGACATAACCTGATCCCCGGCGCTGCCGCCGGCAGAGCCGCGATGCGGCAAAGGGCCGCTTGTACCCCGCAGCGTGGTATCATATAATCTGAAATCGCTCATGGAGCTTGAAAACAAAATAGCAGGTAAAAAATACTTTTTGAGATTCTTTCCCCGGTAGCTCAACCGGTAGAGCGGGTGGCTGTTAACCACTAGGTTGGGGGTTCGAGTCCCTCCCGGGGAGCCAGCGTTGACGTCCTGCATGTTTCGGCTTTGAAAAGCCGGTATATGCAGGACTTTTGTCGGTTCCAATAAGACTGGGTTCTTGCTGATCCCCTTCTAGCCGGGAATGTCAAATGAGGAGGGAGGTGGGCTACATATTACTTTCCCCCGTATGGTCTGGGCCCTCACATCAACAGACTGTGGCATTGACACGCATCCTACTTGTTGCCGACGTCTTTCTGCCTTATTATGTCTGCAACCCTTACCTCGGGATGATGGTAATGACTCATCTTCATGTTCGCATTTCCGAACTGGACCGCGTCTTTCGGACACCAGTGATAACAGGCAAAACAGTTTATACAATGGTCCGACCATGAGGGCTTGCCGTCGATGATATCGATGTTATCCACGGGGCAAACCCTCTTACAGATCCCGCAACCGTCACATCCCTCATTTGTAACGAACCCTAGGGAGCCCCACCCTTTCATCATCACTTGCTTTAGTAGTCTAACGAAGAAAGGTATCCTTCTGACCAACACTCCGGAAAGGATCAGACTCGAAAACACCTTGCTGCCTTCCAGCGTCCCCTCTTTGCCGGAATTCAAGTATTCGCTGATCTCCTCGCGCCTTCTCTTCCAGTCTTCAAACATCTGATCGTGCTGAACTTGAGAGAATGAGCCGCATCCGAGCCCATTGTGAGGCATCTTCACCGCGAATCCCGAAGCTAACTTCCCTCCGCTTGCCCTTACCGATTCATCAAAGACCTTGATCGCTTTTAACGGGGCAATCCCGTATGTGCAGACGGCAAATATGTACTTCGAATCCAGGTCTTTGAATTTGTTGACGCATTCAATGATCAGCCCCGGTGGTTTGAAATCGTAAATAGGAAAGACAAACCCGATGACGGCCGCTTCCGAAGTGATATTGTCCCGATGCATCAGAGATGCTGCTGGTATTAACGTTCCCTGGACCTTTTCGGACAGGTCCCTTGCCACGACAAGAGAGTTGCCCGTTCCTGAGAAGAAATAGATCTCCGCACTCATCCAAGAAATCCCGTCTTGCTTTCTGAGCCGTCGATCGGCATTTCCATGCGCACCTCCCGATACAACTACTCTAGCACCCCATCGATATTCTATTCGATGTTCGAGACCTGATCCTCCTCCTCGCGCCGGGTGCTGGAATATCCTCATCGGGATGTGCGCATGGGAAATATCGCACGGGATGGCCAGCGGCGAGAGACGCCCTTCTTCTTCCGGAAAACCGGAAAAGCCCGGAACGGTGATAGTGAAACGTCCGATCGGATGAAAGAGGCGGTGGATAGGATGGCCGGGGTGGATCGCAATTCCCTGGCTTGCCCTGAAAGAGGACTATTGCGGCCAGGATGTATATGCCTGGATTAATTGAATTATGGTAAAATAAAGACTGTAAAGGGCGCATATGGGAAATACCAGATGATATGGATGTTGGTCCATATCTATACGGTTATGGCTGCCCTTTGCCTGAAGGGGTCCGCCCGGGACGGGGGGATGAGGGCCAGGTCAAGGAGAAACAGGCAAACGCCGGTAAGCATCGGGGGAATGATGGAGGGGCATACTTAAACCCGACTTTCCGTGCCGGGACGTATTGCGGGGAGACACTGTAGATGAAGACGAGGATCGAGAGTCTGGGGCTGTATCTGCCTGAAAGAGAGCTTTCCACGAGTGAGTTGGTATCCGGAATGCCGGTCGAGCCGCAGTTTGACGTGGAGAGGATCACGGGGGTCAGGAAACGCAGGGTTAGGTCCGATGGCGAATCCGCTTACAGCATGGCGATCAACGCCGCGGAGGATTGCCTCTCGCACTCCGCCTACAGACCCGAAGACATCGACATCATCATCAACGCGTCCATCACCAGGTCCAGAGACGGGGAAAAGTTCTTCTTCGAGCCTCCTATGAGCCTCTTGTTCAAGGAACACCTTGGTGCCCACCAGGCACTGAACTTCGATATCGCCAATGCCTGTGCCGGCATGGCTACCGGCGTCTTTATCCTTGACGGCATGATGAAAGCCGGGTTGGTCAAAACGGGCATGGTGATTAGCGGGGAGTGCATCACACCGATAGCGGAGACGGCGGTGAAAGAAACCATGGGAGAGATCAACGATCAACTCGCCTCGCTGACGGTGGGAGATTCGGGAGCCTCGATTATCATGGACTGCCATGGGTCCGCCGGGGAAGGCATCGACTTCGTGGAGTTCATGACCGCTGCCGGGTACTCGGACCTGTGCATCGGGGGACCCGCCAGAGCAAACGCCGGCCTCGCCATGTACACGAACATCCAGGGGATGCACGACGCGGACACCCCCGGCACGATCTCGAGGTTCATAGAAGCGGTGTTCGAGAAGCGGGGGGAGGCCTTCGAGGCCGCGGCATACGATTACATCATAGCGCACCAGGTCTCGATACCTAAGAACAGGAAATACGTGAAATCGATCGAGGAGCACTTCAATATCGAGCCCCCGGAAAGCCTCATGGTGGTGCAGGACCTGGGCAACACCTAATCAACGTCTCTCTTCGTGGTGTTGTACACCTATCTTCAGAGCGGGCGGCTGAAAAGAGGCGACCGGCTGCTCATCATCCCCGTGGCTTCCGGCCTCAATTTCGGGCTCATATCCTTGACTCTGGGCGACCTGGAGGTGACATGGGGGTAGTCGTCAAAGCAACCGGCATCAGCACGGACGCATCCCTCCACGACTCCATCGAGCACGCGGCACGGGCGGGATCGGCCTGCATAGAAGCCGCGGGGATCGACAGGGATGATATCGGCCTGGTTATCAATGTCGGCATCTACCGCAACGGCAACATCGTCGAACCCGCAAACGCGTCGATGATACAGAACCGCCTGCGCATCAACCCGAAGTACCTGAAGGGAAGGACGAGCTTTTCCTTCGATATCCTCAACGGGGCGTGCGGATTCTTGAATGCCGCGCAGGTAGCGGGCGCGGCCATGAAAACCAGGGATATAAAATATGCCCTGGTCGTATCGAGCGACGTGCATCCCTCCAAAAAGGAGTCCGCGGACTTTCCGTATCGGAACATCGGGGCGGCTGCGCTGCTGGAGCTGTCCGATGAACCTCAGCAGGGATTTCAGGAGATCGTCTTTCGCACTTCCCGCAATGGTTGTGAGACGCTCGAGTCCATCTGCGATTATTCCATTCCGGGCGCCCGGGAAAGCCTGCAAGTCAAACGCCCAGCAGGATATCACGAGCACCTGATAGATTTCGTCGCCAGTACGGTGGCCGATGTCTGCGGGGAACACAAAGCAATAAGCGGTTTTCGGCCGGGCGGTATCGTCTTCGTGACCTCGCAGCCCGTGAAGGATTTCGCTTTCCGCGTCATGGAGAAGGCTGGCATCAGTGGAAAACCGGCGGGGTGTCTCTACGAAAAATACGGAGACCCCCACTCTTCGGCCTTGACCATCGCCTACCACGAAGGAAGGGCGTCGGGTCACATTAGGCCTGGGGACCAGGTGGTCTTCATCGGCGCAGGCGCCGGTCTGACGGCATCGGTGGGATTTTATCTGGAATGAAGGAGGGCTTTCGACCATGGACGAAAAAAGGAAAGCGCATCTTCTCATGGGGGGAGCGCTGAGTCTTCTGGTGCTGGACGTAGTCCTGGCGCGTAGATTCCTCTTCAAGAGCCTATGGCGTTCCATCTACGCCTCTATTGCTTTCTGGCTGGTCATGCACGTCCCGATGATACCCGTGGCCTTGCGAAAATGCAGGCCCATGGGAATCCCGGACAGTCGTATCGCCATGATGACCGCGATCTTCGGCGCCACCTGGTGGAAGCCCGCGGCGAAAGGGGCCCTCCGCTGATGAAGGTACTCGTCACGGGCGCGTCCGGCTTTCTGGGCGGGCATCTCGCCGCAGACTGCCGCGGGCAAGGCGACGCGGTCCGTGTTCTGGTCAGAGAGACCAGCGACATCTCGCACCTGAAGGCCATCCCCGGAATAGAATACCATTATGCGGACCTGCGCAATAAAGACGCGCTCGAGCAGGCGTGCGAAGGCATCGAAGTGGTGTATCACTGCGCCGCGAGGGTCTTCGTGTCGGGGACGTACGAACAGCATTACGAGACGAATTACCTGGGCACCCTCAACGTCCTGGATGCCTGCCGGAAGGCGGGCGTAAAACGCCTTGTAAACGTATCCAGCCCGAGCACCGTCTTTGATTTCAAGGACCAGGTCGATATAGACGAATCCTACCCTTACCCCGCCAGGTATGCCAACCATTACTGTAAGACCAAGGCGATGGCGGAACAGGAGGTCATCAAGGCCAACGGGGCCGGCGGGCTCACGACGACCTCCCTCAGGCCGCATGCCATCTGGGGCCCGGGAGACAGAATCGGGATCATCACGCAAATCGCCTCCAAGCTGGCTGAGGGGACGTTCAGCACCATCGGACGTAAGCGGGACGTCATGGTCGACCTGTGCTACGTGAAGAACGCAACGCATGCCTGCACACTTGCGGGCAGGTCCGAGAAAGCTGGCGGGAGAGCATATTTCGTCACGGATGGGGAGCCCGTGAGCCTGTGGCCTTTCATCGACCATCTCAGCGACCTGCTCGGGCTGCCGCGACCGGCGAAGGACGTCTCGCCTGCCGTGGCCATGAGCCTCGCGCGCGCGGTGGAATCCATCTGGAGGCTTCCCTGGCTCAAGAAGAAAGGCGCGCCTCCACTGACGCGCTACAGGGTCGGGATCTTCACCAAGTCGAGTACGTACAATATCGACGCCGCGAGGCGGGACCTCGCATACGCCCCCGTGGTGAGTGTCGAGGAAGGCCTCGAAAATCTGAAGAGCTGGATAGCGGAGATCGGCGGCATCGAAGAATATGTGAAATATGTCAGGCGGTGAGGCATGATCGGGAACCGGTTCAATGTCACCGCTGAAATACGGGCAAGGGCCTCTGAACACCCCGACAAGAAGGCTTTTATATGGGCCGGGGAACGCGCTGCAGGCGGCAATGCCGCCTACGGAGAAATCACCTACCGGGATTTTGAAGCCCAGAGCGACGCCTACGCATTCGGCTTCGCGCAAGCAGGCATAGGCAAGGGGGTGAAGACCATCGTCCTCGCAAAACCCGATATCACGCTGTTCCTCATCCTAACGGCATTGATGAAAACCGGGGCCGTCCCCATAATGATCGACTCAGGCATGGGAGTGGACAACATGATGAGATGCCTGGCGTCCACCGGGGCGGAGGCACTGGTCGGAGTGCCGCTTGCGCCCGAGGTACTCCCTTCCGTAAAGACCCGCGTCACCGTGGGGCCCGCGCAGTCCCCGGGAAGCTATGCTCTCAGCGACATGTACTGCCCGCAAGCGGAACCTTTCTCCATCGACGACCCTGACCCCGACGACCTCGCCATCATCTTTTTCACCACCGGGAGCACGGGTCCCGCCAAGGGGGTTGAAAACACGGCCGCCGGGTGGACTTCCCAGATCGAACTGGTCGGTTCCATCATGGGCAGGGGAGAGGAGACCGATCTGGCTACTTTTCCCATCTTCGCTTTTTTCGACGTCGTGCTGGGAAACACGGCGGTGCTGCCCGACATGGATACAGGCAGACCGGCCGAAGTCGACCCTGAACGCATAATAGAAGCCATCGATGATCATAAGGTGACGCAGATCTTCGGCTCGCCCGCGCTGCTTGACCGTGTCGGCAGGTATGCCCGGCCGAGGGGGCTGGTCTTTCCGAGCGTGAAGAGGGTCCTCTCCGGCGGCGCCCCGGTAAGGCCTTCCATCATGAGCACGTTCTCCGCGTTGCTGGCCGGCGCGGAGGTGTTCTCGATCTACGGCGCGACTGAGTGCCTGCCCATATCCGGCGTGGGAAGCGACGAAGTGCTCTCGGAACTTAACCAGCCCGGACTTCTGGCGCAGGGGACGTGCGTCGGGCGGCCCTTCCCGGGGGTGGAGATCAGGATAATAAAGATCACGGATGAGCCTATCGCCGCATTTGCCGAGGACCTGCTGGCCGAAGAAGGCGAGGTCGGCGAGATCATGATCAAAAGCGCCCACATGAGCACAAGGTATTTCAACCGGCCTGACGCCGACGCGCTCCACAAAGTACGCGAGGGCGGCGAGATATGGCACCGCATGGGAGACCTCGGCCGCATGGATGCCCAAGGGCGGCTCTGGTTTTGCGGCAGGAAGAGCCAGCGGGTGATAACGGGGAAAGGCACTCTTTTCACCGTCCCGTGCGAAAACGTCTTCAATGCCCATCCGCAGGTGAAGAGAAGCGCGCTGGTGGGGATAGAGCTGGGAAAAGGCGTAGAGCCGGTGATCTGCATCGAGCCGGAAGACAACGTAGAGGCCGACGCACGGCTGGTGGAAGAGCTGCTGGAAACAGCATCGTCATCCGAGATGACCGGTTCCATCCGGCGCATCGAGTTCTTCACGACGTTCCCGGTGGATGCGAGGCACAACGCCAAGATATTCAGGGAAGAGCTGGCGGAAGCATGCAGGAAACGGATAATGGATGCCTCCCGGCAAGGGTAAACGGCATAGTGACGGCGGTGGTGATGTTCGGAAAGACCTCTTACGCTCAGCCGGTCTCTATTATTAGGGTTGTGCTGGCTAAAGGATCTACCGGACGCCAAAAGGCTCAAGGGGGATTACGATGCCTTCGCAAAGAAAGATCCTCACATTACAAAAAGCACTGAAGATCCTTGATCTCTTCCTCCTCGGAGTGTTCAACTCCGTCCGTTTCCTGGCACGCTTCGTGCCGGCCTCGGCCCTGGTGGCGATAGCGGACGGTTTGGGCGCCGCCATGTATTACGCGCGGCGGGGGGCCAGGGAGTATCTTTTGCAGACGATGAGGGAATGCCTGCCGCAAGCAAGCGACGAGGACATAAAACGCTATGCCAGACAGGCATTCGCCACTCCCTTCAGGTCGATGCTCGATGTGATACTCATGGAATATCACGCAGACGAGATAATGGACAAACTGGTCGTGGACGAAAGGCTGCTGGCCAGTTTCGACAGGCACAGGGACGCGGGCAAAGGTATGATAGTGTTCTCTCCTCACCTCGGCAACATGGCGATCATACTGCCCCTTGCCCGCCTGGGACGTGGCTGGACGCCGTTTGTCGCCAATCCGGACGATACGCCTGTCCCCCGTTATCTCCACGCCCTTTACGATCTCATCGAGTCCATAGGGCCGCTCGATCCCGAGAACCCCGTGTTCTTCAGGGGCCGGGACTCCATCGAGAAGATACGCGAGCACCTGCAACAGGGGAAGATAGTCGGGTTCACCTACGACATGGTGGGAGGAACCGTCGTCGATCTCTTCGGGCGCCCGGCCGCGATAGCGAGCGGCATCGCCCAATTCGCCTGCGATCTCAACGTGCCCATCCTGCCCGGCTTCCTCGCACGGACCGAGGACCCGCTGGGATTCAAGCTCGTATATGACGGTGACCTCGAATACACGCTGACGGGTGACCGCCAAGCCGATGTTAAAACCATCCTCGAGCTGGTGGTCAGGAAGGGCGAGGAGATGATACGGCAGGAGCCGGGACAGTGGATGGGCTGGTTCGGGATGCGGGAGTGGCGCAGGAGGGCGGAGCAACTACTGCGGGAAAAGGGTGGGGCCTGATACGGCAAGAGAAAAGATGCGGACTGCGTCAGCAGCTGGATACGGCCCCCGCACCTACCGGCTCATCTGGGCTATCCAGTCCGTTATGGTGTCCAGGACCAGCCGGGTGTTGCCCGCATTGCAGTGGTTCTCAGCTTCCTCTTTCTCGGTGAAGAGCCTGAAGGTAAGCGACTTGACTTTTACGAGGCTGTCTATTACTTGTCTATAAAAGCCGCGCGGGATGAAATGGTCTTTGGTCGAGCCGAGCAGCAGGAAATCCTGGGTTATGAGTCCTGCAATATCCAACATCTGGTACTTACCGGCCGTTGCCAGGTAATCGTATGGCGAACTCACCCCGAAGGCGTACATGCCGTGTTTTATCCCCCATTCCGCCATGGTATCCCTGGCTATCTCCCTCTTTGCCGACAGGTTTACGGGGAGTCTCAACCTCAGGCGGAGGGCGGCTTTCATCAATACCTGCAATACGCGCGGGCGGGTGGATGTGACCACTTCCAGGAAGTCGGGCATGACCCCCCACGCCACCACCCTTTTTATCCTGGGCTCGAACGCCGCGGCGCGCGGGGCGAGCATCCCCCCCAGCGAGGCCCCCACTATGGTGACATCGTCGAGGTCGAAGTGGTCGAGCAGGGACTTGACCGGCTTCTCCCATTCATGGGTCATGGGAATGCGGTATTTGCGCAGGACCTCGCCCTGTCCGGGCCCGTCGAAGAGATAGACGTTATAGCCTCCCAGCCTGAGATAGAGGACCGCTCCGAGGAACTCCTCCATACAGGAATCGTAGCCTCCATGCAGCAGTATGGTGCCGGCGGCCCTGTCATCATCAGGCTCGGCCACCCAGACGGGAAGACATCCCTGCGCATAGGGCACGCTCTCCCTGCTTATGAGCCCGTCTTCGAAGATGTGGGAATAATGCTCGTAGAAGAGGCTGCTGGCTTTCTCGCCTACGCGTCTTTTCTCCTCGAGATCGTCGTAGATGAAGAACTCGGCCCCGCGGAAATAGGCTATGGCCTGCTCGGTACGCCCCTCGCGCAATGCCGCTTCTGCCAGGGCGAGGAAGGTGGATACCCACGACCCCAGGTCCGCTATTTTCTGCGCGGCCTCTTTGACCTCCTCCAGGTCGGCGCCACTCCACATCACCAGCCTGTTCAACTGGAAGTTGAAGTTCGCATCGGGGTGGAGCTCATAGGTGCCTTTTCTGAAGGGCAATTCCTCGTTCATATCCATTGTCCTCCTTAAATAGAATCTCGCTTTTCGGTAACCGCAGGTATCGAGCACGTTCAGTAATCCCCGGGAACATCGCTCTAAAAAAGATGCATCGGCTGCATCTACGGGTTCAGGCTCGATACGCTACCCGTTTCTTGAAAGCCAGGTTTCCGGGGTCGAAGGGCCCGATGGGACCGGATAACGTGAACCATACAGATGCCAGGGGGACCAGGGGCTTCCAATGGCCGATGCCCAGGTATAGCCGGTCGTTTACCTTGCGGACTTCGTCCGTCATCTTGACCGCCCCGGAACCGGAAATATAGAAGGGGTAGTCCAGAAGGAAAACCTCCCCGTCGTCAATGAAGGAGGTGGACATGGTGGTGCGCATCGGCCACTTACGTATTTTGCGGCCGTAGAGCTTGAGCATGTTGTAGCCGCGTCCTTCGCTCTCCGAGAGGGGCTCGAAGCTCTTGCCCTGCCAGATGCCGCCCAGGACGGGGTTCCAGGCCACCAGCTTCCATAGTCCGTTGGATATGGGATGTTCGCATCCGATGTACCCTCCCCTGTATTCACCGTGCATCTCCGTAAAGGAGGGGGCGAGCAGGGTGCGATACAGTCCCTCCAATTCCGGTATGGAAAGGGATTGCAGCATCTCGGCCGTCCATTCGTCCAGCATCGTCGCCTCAGCTGTTGAAGAAAGCATCTCCACCCCCTCAAGCTCTGTGGGCTCTGGTCGTTACATATCTGATCTGACATCTTCCACGCGCACATTCCAATGCCAATATTCTAGCATCCAGGGCCAGTTCTCGGATATTGAATAAGAAACCAGAATATGGCAAGTAACTCGATATTCGAGACCTGGCCCCTAACCTGCAAGCGGGATGGTAGGATACATACATCGGGATGTGTACACCTGTTAAGGAGGGCCGTATGGATTTTCAGACACTCTTATACGAGGTCAAAGGCGACTACTGCATCATCACCCTGAACCGGCCCGAGAGGAAGAACGCGATCTCTCTCGAGCTCACCGAGGAGCTGGGCCAGGCCATCGACGCTGCCGTAGCCGATAGGAACCTGCGCTTCATCGTCCTGACCGGTGGAGGCGGCATATTCTCTTCGGGGGCTGACTTCGGCGACCCGGTGAAGGCGATCACCATGATCCGGCAGGAGCTGGATGCCGCGTCAGGCACATCCGTCGCCATCAAGCTCATCGAATGCCCCAAGCCGGTCATCGCCGCGGTAAACGGCTATGCTCTGGGTCATGGGGCCGAACTCGCCCTGATGTGCGACTTGATCATCGCCGCCGAAGAGGCGGAGTTCGGCTTCATCGGCCCCATCAGGGGGGTCACCTGCCCGTACGCCATGATCCGCCTGGCGGACGAAGTAGGGCGGGCCAAGGCAAAGGAACTCGTCATGACCTGCGAGCGCATACCTGCCGGCGAAGCCCTGCGCATCGGCCTGGTCAACCAGGTGGTGCCGCTGCAAGGCCTGATGTCCGCGGTGGAGGTAATGATAGAAAAGATGCGCAAGGCGGCACCCCTGGCGGTCAGATTCACCAAGGAGGCCATCAACCGGGGCCTCGGCGGCTATGAGTTCAGCGCCGAGAAATTCGAGGCCATCATCACCAGCAAGGATGCCGTCGAGGGAGCCATGGCCTTCATGGAAAAGCGCGAGCCGGTGTGGAGCGGCGAATAGTAAGACAGCCTGGTATCGATACTCTCTGGTTTCTTACCATCTTATGGTTTACTTCTCGATATTCGATGCCTGACCCTAAGGCTCGAGCCCGTGTGCCGATTCCATCAACTCGACGAGCCTGCTGCTGAAACGGGCCGCCGGGGCGCCGTCTATGACGTCATGGTTGAACATCAGCGTGAGGTCGAGCATGTCGCGAGGCTGCAACTCGCCCCCCTCCCCGGCATAGCGGGGCTTTACGGATATGCCGCCCACGGCGACCGCGAGCGAATGCACGTTCGGGATCGGCAGCGGCCAGCCGCCCGACCTGCCGAACATCCCTACCGCGGTGACTCCTATGGTTCCCATCCTCTCGTGGTTCTTCACGGGGTCTCTGAAAAAGACCCGGGCCCCGAGACTGCCCAGGGATAACGGAAGCCAGACCGCGGTTTTCGCTATCCTCGCCGAACGCTTGTCCGCGATAACGAGTTCCTCTCCCCCTTTTCCTTCTTTTGCGCCGGAGATCTCGAGGCTGATGTCGCGCACGCTTTTCGTATCGCAGTCCCTGACGACAAAGCCGAGGGGGACCTTCTCCCCCCTTAACTCCCTCTCGACCATCATCCCGATGTTGACCGTCTCGAACAGGTACAGGCTGCGGCCCTTGCGGTACGCGTTGACCTCCGGGAATTCCTTCGCGGCGGAAGCCACGCATTTCATTATCCAGCCGGTGAAGGATATGGGGTTGCCGCCGCCCTTAGACTCCCTGGTCTTCCGCCTGGCTTCGGTGACGTCGATCTCCAGGAACCCGCTGACGTAGTGGGACTTCATGCCGACGTTCATGGTCGCGATGGTAAGCAAACGGGTCGCCGGGAGGCTGGTCTTTCGATACGCTCCGGCCAAGTCTCGCTCCTCTGCCTATAGCCGAGTCATTCTTCCCCGTCCCGACTTTAATGCCACAATTCTAGCACCTCTCTAATGCTTTGAAACCAACCCTGCTGTGCAGGGGGGTCAGGTCTTGATAATCGAGTTTCTTCCCATATTATGGTTAATCATTCGATATTAGAGACCTGACCCTCACAGAGTCGAATAATCGACGGCTCTCATGTCGAATATCTTTCCCGCACTGGGATAGATCTCTAACACCGTCTGGGTCGCGGAAGAGAGAAGGTAGACCTGGTCGAAGCGTGAACCCTTCAGCAGCATTTTAAGGTTCTTGTCCTCTTTGAAGTGCTTCCTTATCGGGGGGAGGTGGCCAACCGGACAATGGATGGTATCGTAGATCAGCAGCATCAGTATGCTGCACGTCTTATCGTAATCGTCCACCACTTCGAGTTTTTTCAAGATCGAGACTATCAGCTCTTCGGGCTTCACTCCCGTGACTCCCGCCGTCAGAAGCGTGATATCCAGCAGGGGCAGCCTTATCCTCGACTCCATGATGTGGATCCGCTCAACGTATTTCTCGATCAGTGGAAAGCCGTCGAAATCACCATACCAACCGGCGGTATCGTTGGTCGGATTTTTCCCGGCGAACGCGACGACCTCCTCGAGGAAAGGGTCGGTCAATTTTTCCGAGGGGTAGTAATGGTCCCTCGGCTTGATCAGAAGATGCTTATCTTCCAGCCACAGGTGAGAGAAATCGTCACTGTAATATCTCTCCCGCACCCTGGTCCAGTTGGCGGCTGTCTCGGCTCTTTTCGACCCGGCATCTATTGATTCCAGGTCCGGCCAGTACGTCGTCAACTCCAGGCCTATCTTCTCATCATTTTCGTAGTAGTAGATATCCGGCTTCTCGCTCTTCTCTATCTCGTAATGCAGGCCGATTATGGCCATGAACATCCTGGCCGCTCTTACCTCTTCTTCCTTCTGCTGTTTATAGGACAACTCCTACCTCCAGTAACCGCTGTAAGCCGGATTACCGAGCGAGGCCGAATGATCTCGTTCTCAACACCCGGTAACCTAAGCGTGGCTCACAGCCTGCCGTAGGGACCTTTCCATTCGCTTGCCGCCGCGATAAACCTCGCATATCCGTTCTCTCTGATATACTCCAGCGATTGCCGGTACTTCTTGTATTTATATCCCTTCTTGCTGAAGAACTCCTGCATTATCGCGCACGAATCGAGTTCCGGGCAATCGGCGCAGGTGCTGAGTTTCTTGTCCCTGAAGCAGCATACCTTGATCCTGCATTTCGCCTTAGCGATATCCCTTTCGCCGCTGTCGTACCCCAGCTTACAGCCGCGGCAAACCCCGTCCGCGAGTGCCCGGCAGGGCTTGCAGTATGCGCCGCAGCACCCGATCTCAATAATCTCCGCGGGATCTCCGTCCGTATTATGCACTTGCCCTTCCTGGACGAGATTGATCATCCGTTGCCGAACTACGCCAGGCCCCTCTCCGCCTCTATGCGCCCCATCATCTCCTCCCAATCGGCGGGGGGAACGACGGCATCCTCTCTCCGGTCGAATGAGATGGCCTCTCTCGGGCAGGCCGAGACGCATACCCCGCAGCCTATGCACCTGTCGGGGTTGACCTCCATGAAATCCTCGCCATCCACCACCGCGTCCATGGGGCAGTGATCGGCGCACACCCCACAGGCATCACATCGCTCTGCATCTATCCGCGCCCTGTAGTTGGAGTGCATGAACTTGGCCGGTTTGGGCAGCATCTTTATCAGCCGCAGTTGGGGGCAGCAGCAGCTGCAACACGAGCACACGACCTTGATGTCCTGTGTGTTGTCCGTCCTGAGCACCAGGCCTAACTCCTCCGACCGGTCCAGGAAGCTCAACGCCTCTTCCACGTCGATCTTTCTGCCCGGGAAACCGTTCTCCAGGTAGAAATCCATCTCCATGAGGACCAGGCACTTCTCCAGCGGGTAGCGGCACTCGTTTCCGAGCAATATCTGCTGCTTGCTGCAGATGCATTCGAAGAGCCCCAGGTGTTCCTTGGACTTCACCAGGTCCCTTATGCGGTCGTAGGTGGCCACCTCTTGCGCTACCTCCACCGTCGAGGCGACCGGCACGATACGCAGCTGGTCGGTCTCGTTCTTAACCCAGGAAAGGCCCAGGTGGGGGAAATACTCCTCCGCCAGCTGCGCGAATTCCCGGTCGATGGTCTTCATCTGCAGCTCATAGAAGCCCACGGCGAACTGCTCCGCCTGGTAGCGCGGCTGGCCCTCTTCCGTCACCCGGCCTATCAGCCCCCGCGCGGCCATGGAGTCGAGCTTCTTTGCCGCTTCGGATTCCGGTATCCCGCGGCGCTCAGCTATCGACGCTGCGGGTTCCGCATGCCTGGTCATGCACAGGACCATCTCCGCATCCTCAGGGGAGAACAGCTTGCGCAGGATCTTCATCTCCACGCCGCTCTCCGTGGACGGAAACCCGCCCGGCAGCCTGTCCATGAATTCGCGCAGCCTTGCGTAGATCTCGTCACCATTTGTTTCAGCCATGTCCATCCTTTCTCGCGTCCTTGCAGTCCGGTGCGGCCATCACAGCCGGGCCTCGGCCTGCCCCTTGAGCCAGGCGATCGACTCCCGCATCCCCAAGCGTGAGGACTTGAAAAAATAAAAGTTGAGGAAACCGTGCTTTACACGCGGGTATTCCGGTCTGGTGAGGAATAGGTCCCGGTGCGGGACGCCCAGTTCCTCCAGGGCACGGGAGAGAGCCTGCGACTCCGGCAGGAGGGGGTCGCTCCCGCCGCAACATATGAAGGCCGGGGGGTAATCGCTCGTGAGATGGCGCGCCGTGGAAGCGATGCCTGCCATGCGCCCGCGGGCTTCCGCGTCCTTCCCGAAGCAGGCCCGATAGAAGGTCTTCATGAAGGGGAACCCCGTCTCGAGCATGTTGTCCATATCGTAGGCGCCGTAGAAGAGGAGGAGTCCCTTGAGCGACTCCGCCGGGACCATTTCGCCGATACCGGCGGCTTCCCGCAAAGCCGGGTCTTTCAAGGCGGCAGCGTACCAGGAGGCGAGCTGAGCTCCGGCCGAATCGCCGGCCAGGAATATCCTGGAAGAGTCGCCCCCGTAGCGGGGGCCGTTGCTGTATGCCCAATACACTGCAGACGCGACGTCCTCCGCCAGTACCGGGAAACCGTATTGCGGGGTGAGGCGGTAGTTTATGTTGCAGACCAGGAAACCGGCCTGTGCGTACTGGGCGCAGATGCGCCGGTAGATGCTCTTGTCGCCGTTCATCCATCCGCCGCCGTGGACGTAGACGAGGATGGGAAGGGGCGGTTCCGCAAGGGGGACGGTTACGTCCAGCTTCTGCAGCCTGTGGGCGCTCATTACGTAAGGTACGTCCCTGACCGATTCCTTCACGGGTATATCTCTGGGGTTCATAAGCCGTGTGCGTCCCCCCAACAGGCTCAGGCCGCCAAAGGCCTTCACTGCGTATGGCGTTAAGTCCATGATCGTCAACGGATCTCCTTCCGGTTCATCTCCTAAGACCTGTTCCGCCGCCTTTCAGCCCGCACATATCTTAACAGTATATTAAGAACCGAGTGGCGGGAATGGAATGGGAGGCGGTACGCGGCAACCACCCTCTCACGGAGACTCGGGGAGGGCAACCCGCCGGAGCACAGGCGGCTACGCGCGGGCAGTAACCCGGCAATGGCGAGCATAAATGCATAGGATATGGTTTGATAGGAGGATGGATGCTGCGTGCAACAGGATACCACCAACGAGAGGCGCGTAAGGGAGCGGTGGGGCCTTTAGCCGGAAGGGGGTCTGGCATGGGCGAGGAGCGTCTCGGCATTAACATGGGGGTTGAGGCGCCCAATACGCCGGAGGTGCTGGAGAAATTCCACCAAGCCGTAGGTGTTCCCGGGGCGGCCATGCGAAAGCGCGCACTTCCACAAGGAGCGGACCCTTGAAAGACCGAAAAGAAAGAGATGTCGGATACGGTTCCGTTATGCGGGAAGAAGGTGCGGTGGTGGGCTGCCGCTGCAATGCGCAGACATGCTCTGCGCGCGGGATATGGGGGTGAACGATGAGAAAATGGCTTGATGGCAAGAAAGCTGTGGTAACGGGAGCGGCTTCCGGGTTCGGGAGGGCGCTGTCCCTGGCGCTGGCGCGCCGGGGGTGCCGCGTGGGCGTGGTGGACATCGACATGGAGGGCGCTGAGGAGACTCTGCGCATGGTCGAAGAGGCGGGCGGCAGCGGGGAGGTCTACGAGCTCGACGTGAGGGTGGTCATAGACTGGGAGGCCATGGCCGACCACTTCTTCACCAGCTGGGGAAGCGTGGACGTCCTTATAAACAACGCCGGGGTGGTTTCGGTCGGGCTGGTGGGCGAAATCCCCTTGGAGGACTGGGAGTGGATATTCAGCATCAATTTCTGGGGCATGGTCTACGGGTGCCACACTTTCATCCCGCGCATGAAGAAGCAGGGCAGCGGATATATCGTGAACGTCGCTTCCGCCGCGGGACTTCTGTGTATGCTGGAGATGGCGCCCTACAACACCACCAAGGCGGCGGTGATAGCGCTGAGCGAGACCCTGCGCAGCGAACTGGCCCCCGCGGGCATCGGGGTCACCGCCGTCTGCCCCATGTTCTTCAACACACACCTGCTTGACAATATGCGCTACACGGACGACTTCGAGGCCGAGTTCGCCCACACCACCTTCGAGTACGCGAGGATGACCGCGGACGAGGTGGCGGAGGCAACGGTCAAGGCGGTGGAAAAGCGAAAGCTCTACGCAGTTCCCCAGGCGTCCGGCAGGGTGTTCTGGATGATAAAGCGCTTGCACCCTGGGTCCTGGCATGGCTTGCAGGCGGTCCTTAACCGCACGAAGTTCGGGAGGCCGGTCTTCATGTGGATGGCGCGCAAAGGGTTGATGCAGTGAATGCGATGTACAGGAAGATACCTGAAATTGTTGCGGAGCCATGGTGGCATTAAAGGAGGCCGGCAATGGATAAAAACGAGAACAGCGCGCGCATCAACGGCATAGATATCCACTACCGCGTCTACGGCGGGGGGGAGCCGCTGCTCATGATCATGGGGCTTGGCGCCAACGCGGACTGGTGGTACGAGCCGTTCCTGGAGCCACTGACGCAGCGGTTCCAGGTGGTGACCTTCGACAACCGCGGTGCGGGCAGGACAACCCCGGCGGAGGGCCCCTACTCCATCCCCATGATGGTGGAGGACACCGTGGGGCTCATGGACCACCTGGGCTGGGACTCCGCCCACGTCCTGGGCGCCTCCATGGGTGGGATGATCGCCCAGGAACTGGCGCTGGAGCACCCACAGAGGGTAAGGAAACTGGTCCTCATGGTGACCTCCTGCAGCGGCGGCGAATCGGTCCTGGCGAGCCCCGAGGTCCTCACCTCCCTGTCCGTGCCCAGGGAAGGCCTCAGCGACGAGGAGATCGCACGGACGTTGGTGCTGCCCGTGCTCTTCCCGCAGTGGTTCATGGACGAGAACCCTGAGCTGGTCGAGGAGACGATGCGGACCAACCTCATCGCGCCCATCTCCCCCGCGTGCTTCATGGCCCAGCTCAACGCCATAATCGCCTGGTCCGATCATCCCCGCCTGGGTGGACTGCGCCACCCCACGCTGCTGATCACCGGGTCCGAGGACATACTCATCCCCCCGGAGAACTCACGCATCCTGGCGGAGGCCATCCCCGACAGCCGCCTGGTGGAATACGAGGGCGGCGGGCACGGCCTTATCGTCCAGTTCCCGCAGCAAGTGGCGGAGGAAGTAATAGCCTTCCTTTTCTGAGGAAATGGGGTCAGGTTTCGATAATCGAGTAACTTTCCATATTATGGTTGTCTATTCGATATTCGAGACCTGACCCCTTAGGCTGCTAGAATAGGGACATCGGGAGGTAGATACAGGGTGTTCCTCTGAGACCGTCTCAAGAGAGAGCAGCGCTGCCATGGTTGAGCAGGTCCGTTTGAACATGCGCAAGGTCTTCATTGGCGGCGCTCTTTACGTTGTACTAGTGATCGGGATCACTGCATTCCTTTTCTACAAGATATTCATAGAGCAACAGCGTTTCCTGGCAAAAGATCAGCGTGATCCCTGGGGCTCAAACACCTGGCTCGCGTTGATCCTGTTCGTGTTGGTAGATCTCCTGTGCATCATATTCATATTCCTGCAAGGAAGAGCAGGGCTTTTATGGAAAATCAAAGCCACCGCCATATATCCCGGTGGCTTCGGGGAGGTACGGGAGGCCGTTCAGGATATCTCCACCGCCTCCGGGATATCCCCGCCCGAGCTTGCGGTCATAGAAGACGACCGCTGCAACGCCTTATCTCTGCACGCGGGGGATGCCGGCATGATCGTCTTCACCCAGGGTCTGGTCAAAGCCTTGAACCGCGAGGAACTGAGGGCGGTGGTCGCTCACGAGATGGCACATCTTTTCAATCGTGATTCATATCTCAACACTTTCATCGCGTATATACGGGGGTTCTTGCGCTTTCATGCGGACAGATTAACCGAGGCTGATAAATTGGAACAACAGGCGCGCAGCACACACTCCACAAGGGGTATGGCGAGAGCTGCAAGGGAAATGGCGAGAGCTCTAATCCTTTCCTGGCCTGTCTGGATGTTTCTCTTCAGCATGCTGGGAATAGTGCTTGCGACCATGATCACGGAGGATTCCCCGCCAAAGATCGTAGTAGGAACTCTCTGGCTTCTGATGATAAACATCGCTATTCTCATCATCTTTGGCATGCTCACGCAGTGGGCTATCAATCCGACCAGGGAATTGCTGGCCGATGCGCTCGCGCTGAAATGGACCATGCATCCGGAGGCGATGGCCAGCGCCCTGCGTAAGATCGAGGACAACTGCACTCTTCCCGGTCTGGCGTTTCTGGGAGGAGCGCTGTTCGCCCCGCTGAAGACCTCGATGCCCTGGACTCACAAATTGCAGCCCAGCGTAGATGCCAGTATCAGGAACATGGAGGAGCACTTCCACATGGATATGGGCTCAGCGTTATAAGTAAACAGTGGGACGGATATGGGGAAAGCCAAATCGGAAGGCTCCCTTGCTCATAAGGGGCGCTTCTCACTCGAGCGGGAGTATGCCCGCACCATCGATGCGTTGGAGCGCGCAGGGGTGCTGATCACTCTTACGCGCGCGAAGAGCCCGGGGGTGATCGGCGTCGATGGAAAGGGATATCCCGTACCGACACTGGAACAGGTGCGGGAGTCTTTCGCGCACAACCGGGAGCTGATCGGCAGGAAGATGCGACAGGGGTTCGCCCAGCTGCAGTTGACGCCCATGGCGATGCCGGTACCTCGACTGGTCGAAATAGTACATAGCGCCGTGCTCGAACGCGCCGCAATCGGAAAGATCGTGCAGGTCAAACAGGACCCCGCCAATGCCGACATACCGGTGCGCGTGCATACCGCTAAATCGCCCTGGGTATGGGAGGTGGTACGTCAGGCGCTTGATACTCCTGCCCTGGTCTATTTCCCCAGTACCCATGACCGCCGCGACCATCACGGGCTGAGCAAGGAAGAGGTGATGCGGGATACAAGCCTTTGCGCGGTGCCCGGCTGGAGCGTGGGGCTCATCGAGCCCATAGCGGTCATGCCGCAGCAGGGACAGGGCAAGACCAGGGGTGGAAGAAGACAACTGGAGGCTTACTCCACTCCCCGTGAATACCTGCGCACCCTGAGCGCACCAGCCTACGAGGGGGAAACGGGATGGACGCCGGAGGATTTCCTCACCCACTTCGTCACCTGGCTGGAGGCCACCGGCCAGGTGATGCATGCGCGCTATGACGGCAACGCGCTTTGGCTGCTCGGTTCGTATCTGCCGGATGTCGGCCGGCGCGGACTTACCGATATCGTGCCGGTCGGGTACTGGGACCACGGCCGCATGTACGTGAGCGCGCACCGCGCGGGCAACATGCTACAGGGTGTGGTGGCGCGCTCCATGGTGAGGCTCGGTGCCTGATCCCAACCTTTATCGGTTAGCTGGGCTGGAAACGGGGCCAGGTCTCGATAATCGAGTTTCTTTCCATATTATGGTTGATTATTCGATATTCGAGACCTGACCCCTTTTGAAGGTCCCGGCCTTATACAGATTCAGTGTTTTTCTGTCGATTGTTGGTAGCGGCAGAAATGATCGCCTGAGTATGGCTGAAATTCTGAAGCGGACGTTTGCACAAGGGAACGGCGCCTGGCCACTAGCGGAGGGAAGATGAGCGAGGACGCAGGGCAGCGAGCGGAACGCATCCTCTCCATTGACGTGATGCGCGGGTTTGCCCTCATCTGCATGGTGCTGGTCCATTTCATGATCTTCTACGGCAACGAAGGCGCCGTGGACACCTGGCCCTATTTCATCCTCAACCACGTGCTCGGCGACTGGGGGGCGGCCTGCTTCCTGATGATGATGGGCATGAGCCAGGTGCTGTCCGGGCAGAAGCACGAAAGCGAGGGCAACCGCATTCTCTTCAAGCGCGCCCTCATCCGCGGGTGCTTCATCTTCCTGGTGGGCATACTCATGCTCGCCGTGGCCTGGGGGCCTTACCAGATATGGCAGTGGGACATCCTGACCCTGATGGGCTTCGCCACCATCATGCTCTTCTTCTGCCGCTTCCTGCCCTCCTGGTCCATCCTGGTCATCGTCGCCGCCCTGGCCGTCTGCGCTCCCTGGCTGCGTGGGGGCATCGATTTCAACGCCATGTGGGGAGGGGAGTTCATCCAGGTGCCGGTGATCTCGCGTTACCTGCCCGGCATCCTGCTCGACCCGGCCAAGGAGTTCGAGGCCGTATGGCGGTTCAAGGACATCGTGCAGGGCTTCTTCCTCACCGGTTATTTCCCGGTCATACCGTGGTCTATCTTCCCGTTGGTGGGCT
>CAYPZH010000007.1:0-15177 GCA_964415205.1 uncultured Actinomycetota bacterium
TTGTATGGCCAGGGGCGAGGTGCCGTCCTGGCCCATCATGAAGTCCACCCCGCAGACTACCAGCTCCCCCGCGTGCACCTCTCTCCCGCAGTGACGCGAGAATATCTTCTCCGCTATGGTCATGCCCATCGGCGCGTTCTCCTCGTAATTTATCGCCTGACTTACAGTCCTGCATCGGGTCACAAGGAGCCTTCCCCCCGCGGACCACGTATCATTATCAACCACAAACCCTGTTTTCGCAAAACGCTCCGCAGTGCTGCTTGAGGCGCCTGCGTTGCGGCGTGAGCGCGGGGTCCCTGGCGGTGCGCTCGCTTCATGTGAGCTTGTAGAATAGTAGCAAGCTGGAGCAGTGGAGGGAATATCCAGTGGGGTAATCGCCGCGGGGACAGCCCGTGACAAGAGGAGGTACTCATGGCCGACCTATGGTTTAGCGAGTCCGAGCGGGTGGAGATGGCCGTACCGGTTATCAGGGGGATAAGGGCGGGCGTCCGGTAGGGCGACACGGACAAGGCCATGGCACTGTGCGAGGACCTGAGGACGGAGCGCGTCCTTTTGCACGACTTCTTCACCGACTGCCTCGCCGCCGTATTCACCTGGACGGGCGAGAACCTGGGCGAGGAAAAGATCCCAGACATGTTCACCTACTGCTTCGAGAACAGCTCCAAGCGCCCCGTCTTCGACCTCCTGGGCATAGAGATAGAGCGAGGGTTGATGGCGGAGCTGCTGGTGCGCGGCTGGGTGGCCCACAGCTGCGGCGGCGCGGGGGAGCACCCCGGCGCCTTCCGGGTGGAGGAGGACGACGAGAAGTTCACCTTCATCATGGACCCCTGCGGGAGCGGGGGGCGGCTGCTGCGCAAAGGTAGCTACGACCCCCCTCTGGAGTTCGCACGCACCTCCAGGGCATACCCCTGGTCCTTTCACCGCGAGGGGTTCCCTTACTACTGCACCCATTGCTCCTTTATCAACGAGTCCATGCCTCTTAAGTATAACGGCATCCCGAGCTGGCCCCTCGACCCTCCCGCAGCGCCCGGGGACCCCTGCCGCTGGTATATATACAAGGACAAGCATGCCATACCGGAAAGGTTCTATGAACGCTACGGGGTGAGCAAACCGGATAGGGCGGCGCCCGCGGCAGCGGGCGGAGAGCGCTGGTTCAAACCGGGACAGCTGGAGGACACCGTGCGCCCCACCTACGCGCGTATCCGGGAGAGGCTGCAAGGCGGCGACGCCCGGGGGGCCCTGCGCATCATCCGTGAGATGGCGGGGGACTTCGTCTTCCTGCACAGCCAGATCGTGAACATGCTCGTCTCCATATTCGATTTTATCTCCCGGCAGGCGGGAGAGGATAAGTTGGGAGAGGCCCTCGCCTTCCTGTACGAGAAGAGCGCAAAAAGACAGCTCGCGTCCCGGATCGAAGGCATGGAGCGGCGCGAGGCCGTGCGTTTCATCGTGCACAACTTTTTCCTCGCCGACCTCTGCGGCGGCGGCAGCTATCCCCGGGGCAAGTTCAGCGTCAGCGAGGACGCGGACCACGTGACCGTCATCCTCGACCCGTGTGGGAGCGGGGGGAAGCTCATCCGCCACCGCTCCTACCGCCCCCTCGGCGCGGCGAAGAAAGCCCGGGAGGACCTGGAGGTAAAGTCCATGCGCCTGACCACGAAGCTGCCCCTGCCGCTGGGCCTGATGAAGGCCTCCATCCCCTTTACCCTCGATTACTTCTGCGAGACGCGCAGGCCCGCGGGCATGGGCACCACTGCGCGTGCGTACGGGTGGTCGGGGGACCGCGCGGGCATGCCCTACTACTGCTGCATCTGCACCGCCTTCCTCAGGGCGGCCGGCGCCGACTGGCTGCAGGTATATCCGCCCGAGGGGCGCCGGGATCCATGCGTGTGGCGCGCCGCTAAATCGGGTTGAGCCGGGGGCTGGGCCTCTGCCTGTGCTAACCGCGGCCGGTTAATGATAAAATATGCTGGACGTTGTCTGATTCCAGATGATGTCCCTGGTAGATCGCGGGTCGCGGACCCGCTGGATACGCAGAGCAGTTCGAAGGAGGAGACATGGCAGCAGATGCGCAGAAAGCCAGGCTGGTCGTCGTCGGGGCGGGCCCCGGCGGCTACGTAGCGGCCATCAGGGCGGCCCAACTGGGCAGCGGGGTGGTGCTGGTGGAGAAGAACCTGTTGGGAGGCACCTGCCTCAACTGGGGGTGCATACCCACCAAGGCCCTGCTCGCCTGTACCGAAGCGTTGGAGACCATCAAGGAGGCGGAGGAGTACGGCATCAAGGTGTCGGAGCCAGTCCCGGACCTCAAGGCCATGGTCGAGCGCAAGGAGAAGATAAGCGCCCAGCTGCGCAACGGTATCGCGCAGCTGCTGAAGGCGAACAAGGTGGATTACGTCCAGGGGACGGCCAGCCTGTCCTCCCCCACCCAGGTCAAGGTGGAGACGAAGGAGGGCGAGAAGGTCATCGACACCGAGAAGGTCATCCTCGCCACCGGATCCGAGCCGGCTCGCCTGCCAACATTCGATTTCGACCAGCCCGCCATCCTCACCTCTACGGAGGGGCTGGAGCTCACCGAGATACCCAAGACCATGATCATCGTGGGCAGCGGCGTGGTCGGCTCGGAGTTCGCCACCATCTACAACGCCCTGGGTACGAAGGTGACCATGGTCGAGCTCATGGCGCGTATCCTCCCCACCGAGGACGACCGCGTGTCGCAGCAGATGAAGAGGATCCTCAATAAAAAAGGCATCGAGATACTCACCGAGACCACCATCGACGAGATGGTGGAGTACCGCAGCGACGGCGTCAAGGCCAAGCTCTCCACCGGCGACGTGCTGGAGGCGGACAAGCTCCTGGTCTCCATCGGCAGGTCTCTCAACTCCGCGGGACTGGGACTGGAAGAAGTCGGTGTCGAGCTGGGAAAGCGCGGCGAGATCGTGGTCAACGAGCGTATGGAGACCAGCGTGCCGGGCGTGTACGCCATCGGCGACGTGGTCGGCGGCATCCTCCTCGCCCACGTGGCCTCTTTCGAGGGCATCTGCGCCGCGGAGAACGCCATGGGCATGGACTCGGTAATGGACTACAACGTGGTCCCCGCCTGTATCTTCACCGAGCCGGAAATAGCCAGCGTGGGACTCACCCCCGCCAAAGCGGAGGAGCAGGGCATCGAGACCCGCATAGGCCGTTTCATGTTCGGCGGCCTGGGCAAGGCACTGGCCATGGGCAAGGGGCAGGGCTTCATCCAGCTGGTGGTGGACGCTTCCACGGATAAGATCATCGGTTGCCAGATCATGAGTGCCCACGCCTCCGATCTCATCCACGAGCTGGCCCTGGCCATCCAGATGGGCATCACCGCCAGCCAGGTCGGGGGCACGGTGCACGCCCACCCCAGCCTCGCCGAGGCGGTCATGGAGGCGGCGGAGGCGGCTCACGACCGGGCCATCCACGCCGCCCCGGCGCGCAAGTAGGAGATTGTGGCGCGCCCCGGGCGGGTGCGATATTATGTCATAGTCGTAAACGAGCTAGCTGGAGGTGAACGTAGATGTACCCTGATGACCTCAAGTATCACGCGGAGCACTGCTGGGCCAGGATCGAAGGCGGCCAGGCCACCCTGGGGATAACCTATTACGCCCAGGACCAGCTGGGGGAGATAGTATTCCTCGAGCTACCCGAGGTGGGGACGGAAGTCAGCGCGGGCAAGCCCTACGCCGAGATAGAGTCCGTGAAATCGGTGTCGGACGTATACAGCCCGGTGAACGGGTCCATAGTCGAGATCAACAAGGAAGTGGTCGAGGCTCCGGAGATAATCAACGAGGACTGCTACGAGGCGGGCTGGATGGTCAAGGTCGAGCTGGCGGATGACTCAGGGGTGGATGACCTGATGGACGCCGCAGCGTACGAGAAACTGGTCTCAGAATCGTAGACGGCCTGGAAAAGGACTTTCGATAAAAGAAACGGGGGCGCCCCCCCCGTTTCTTTTCTTGCGTAAAGGGTTAACGTGCCGGGAAAGCACCACCGCCGCATCCCCATGCGCATCCAGAATACAGGGGGGCAAGCCTCCGCCGCAGCCACGACCCGGGCTCCCTTGATACGCCGCTAAACCTAAGTGGTGCTCTCCTCCCCCACGGGCATGTCCTCGAACATCTTCTCCAGTTCCTCCAGCATCTTCTCCAGGTCCTCGGGGCTCATGTCCTCCAGGTCCTGGAGGTCGAACCCCTCGGGGAGGAACTGCTCCAGGTCCTCCATGTCCTCGGGTAGGAGCTCCTCCATATCCTCGAGGTCGAAGTCCTCCATGTCCTCCAGGTCGAACTCGAGATCCTCGCCGTCAAGGCCCATATCCCCGCCCATGGAAGCCGTGGGCATGGGGTCCTGGGTGAGATACCACCTGCCGCCCTCCTTGACCATCTCGAATACCATGGGGTCATCGGCCAGGTCGATATTTTCCTCGAACCCCATGACCGACATGGTGGCTTTTCCCCTGGTGGTCACCACCGTGGCCTCGCTACCGCGCTCGGATTCCACCTCCAGGGCATAGTCATCGAACCTCACCTCCATCATCTTGAAGGTCATCTCCATCAGTTCCTTCATGTCCATGCCCATGCCCTCCATGATGGGGTTGTCCTCGAGAAAATCCTCTTTGAAGCAGTCGAAGTAGGCATCGACGTCTTTTCTCTCAAGGGCGCTCATGTATTTCTCCGCCAGGGCTATGGGGTCATCGGTTCCTCCCGCTTTCCCGTCTCTCCACATGGTGAGCCAGAGCACCAGGACCACTATACCCGCGACGATCAGCAGCCCTCCGAGTACGCCTATGATCAGGGCGGTCCTGCTCTTCCTGGGAGGAGGCGCGGGCGCATACTCCGCCGCAGGCATCTCTCCTCCCTCCACGCCCGCGGCGGGAGGGCCCGGCGGTACGGGCGCTGCGGCGGGCGCCGGGGGAGTAGGGGACTGCGTCGCCTCCCGCTCCACCCGCTCTGTCCCCGCGCCGGGTGCGTCGGCCGCGGCCCCCACGGCGGCGCCGCAATTGGTACAGAAGGCGGCCCCTTCCTTCAAGGCCTTACCGCAATTCGGGCAACTCTTTCCTGTCTCAGTACCCATCTTGTACCTCCTGCTCTGTTCCTCGTCAGAGCTCTTCAGCCTTTTTCTCCAGGCGGTTGCGCAACACCTCGTTCAAGACCTGCGGGTTCGCCCTGCCCTTGGTCTTGCGCATGACCTGTCCCACCAGGAAACCCAGAGCTTTTTCCTTGCCCTTACGGTAGTCCTCGACGCTGGCCGGGTTTTCCCTTATCGCCTCCTCTATGTGCCGTGCCAGTTCCTCTTCGTCGCTTATCTGGGTGCTGCCCCTCTCGCGCACGATGGCGTCCGGGTCCCTGCCGCTCTCCAGCATCTCCTCGAAGACCGACTTGGCGATCTTGCCGCTGATGACCCCTTCGTCCACCAGGGCGATCATCGCCGCCAGCTGCGGGGGCGTCACCTTTATCTCGCTTATCTCGATGTTCTGAGCGTTGAGGTAGGCGGAAAGTTCACCCATCATCCAGTTGCTCGCGGCCTTGGGGTCCGCGCCCGCCTCCACCACCGCCTCGAAGAAATCGCCCATGGCCTTGGAGGAGGTCAGGACCACGGCATCGTGCCCGGGCAGACCGTAATCGTCGCGCAGGCGCCTCCTCCTCTCGACCGGGAGCTCCGGCAGCCCCGCCCGAACCTCATCCGCGAAGGCCCGGTCGAGCTCCAGGGGGACAAGGTCCGGCTCTGGGAAATAGCGGTAGTCGAAGGCGAACTCCTTGGTGCGCAGCGGGGTGGTCACGCCCGCGTCCGCATCCCAGTGCCGCGTCTCCTGCACCACCTCTCCTCCCTGCGCCAGCACTTCCTCCTGCCTGGCTATCTCGTAGTCCAGGGCGCGGTAGAGAGCCCGGAAAGAGTTCATGTTCTTTACCTCCGCCTTCACCCCGAATCCCTTCTCTCCCCTGGGGCGCAGCGAGATGTTGGCGTCGCAGCGCAGGCTGCCCTCCTCCATCTTGCAGTCGGATATCTCCAGATGCTCCATGATGCTCTTCAGCTCCTGCAGGAACACCCTGGCCTGTTCGGGGGTGCGGATATCGGGTTCGGTCACGATCTCCAGCAGGGGCACCCCGGCGCGGTTGAAATCCTCCAGGCTGTATTCCGAGCCGTGTATCCTGCCGCTCTTGCCCACATGCACCGTCTTCCCGGTATCCTCCTCCAGGTGCACGCGGGTGATACCGACGCGCACCACGCCTTCCTCCATCTCCAGGTCGAGGTGTCCCCCCACCCCGAGCGGCAGGTCGTACTGGGATATCTGAAAGTTCTTGGGCATGTCGGGATAGAAATAATTCTTGCGGTGGAAGATGCTGTATGGCGCTATCTCGCAGCCCACGGCCAGGGCCAAACGCGCCGCCAGCTCCACCGCCCTGCGGTTGAGCACCGGCAGCACTCCTGGCAGGCCCAGGCACACCGGGCAGGTCCTGGAATTGGGCTCACCCCCGAAGGAGGCGTCGCAGGAGCAGAACATCTTGGAGAGGGTCTTGAGTTCTGCGTGTATCTCCAGGCCTATAACGGCCTCGTAGCCCTTCACGGCCCCACCCCCTTCTCCGCCCCCGGCCTCTCCCTGAATTCCAGGGCTTCCTCCATGGCCCGGGCGGCGCGCAGTATGGTCGCCTCCCCCAGTACCTTGCCCATGATCTGCAGCCCCACCGGGAGGCCGTCCTCGAGTCCGCAGGGGATGCTGACGGCTGGTATGCCTGCCAGGTTCACGGGTATGGTACAGACGTCGGAGAGATACATGGCCAGGGGGTCGTCCGTCTTTTCACCCACGCTGAAGGCGGGCGAAGGGGCGGTCGGGCTCACCAGGACGTCGAACCTCTCGAAAGCGGCCTGGAAATCGCGCAGGATGAGCGTCCTAACCTTCTGCGCCTGGCCATAGTAGGCGTCGTAATAACCGGCGGAAAGGGCGTAGGTGCCGAGCATGATGCGTCTCTTCACCTCCGCTCCGAAGCCAGCGGCGCGCGTGCGCCCGTACATCTCCATCATGTCCGCGGCCTGCTCGTAGCGCAGGCCGTAGCGCACGCCGTCGAAGCGCGCCAGGTTGGAGCTGGCCTCGGCGGGTGCGATGATGTAGTAGGCGGAGATAGCGTAATCGCCGTTGGGGAGGCTGGCCTCCTCGACCTCCGCGCCCGCACGCGCGAAGAGGCCGAGGCATCGCTCCACTGCGCCCCTCACCCCCGGCGTCAGGCCTTCCTGCATGAGCTCAACGGGCACCCCCACCCTGAGACCCCGGATGTCGCCCTTCATCTCCGCCAGGTAGTCAGGCACCGCTATATCGAGGGATGTGGAGTCCATGGGGTCGTGGCCGGCGATTAGCGAGAGCAGGAGAGCGCAGTCCCTGACGTCGCGCGTTATCGGACCCACCTGGTCCAGCGAGGACGCGAAGGCGACGAGGCCGTAACGGGACACCAGGCCGTAGGTGGGCTTGAGCCCCACCAGCCCGCAGAAGGCCGCGGGCTGGCGTATGGAGCCCCCGGTGTCCGAGCCAAGGGCCCAGATGGCTTCACCCGCCGCTACTGCCGCGGCAGAGCCTCCGCTGGATCCGCCGGGCACGCGCCCGAGGTCCCAGGGATTGCGGGTTGTTCCGAAGGCCGAGTTCTCCGTGGAGGAGCCCATGGCGAACTCGTCCATGTTGGCCTTGCCCACCATGACCATCCCCTCACCGCGCAGCCTGGAGATCACAGTGGCGTCGTAGACGGGCACGTAGCCCTCGAGTATGCGCGAAGCGCAAGTTGTGCGCACCCCGCGCGTGCACAGAACATCCTTCACGGCCATGGGGATGCCCGCCGCCCCGCCCGTTTTTAAGGGCTCTCCCGCCCCGTCTGCCGCGGCCGCCGCCGCGCGCGCCTCGTCCTCCGTGAGGGTGATGAAGGAATGGACCCTCTCCTCCACCTGGTCCAGGCGCTCGAGCACCGACTCCAGCACCTCCCCCGCCTTTACCTCTCCGCGGGCCATGAGGTCCCGCAGTTCCCATGCCTTCATGTCGTATAAAGCCTGCAACGCCAAGCACTCCTTATCTCTTCACCGACTTGAACACGGCGGGGCCACGAAAGGCCCAGACCATGAGCAGCACTCCCGTCAGGTGGCCCAGGTACGATATGCTGATCACGTATCCGGTCGCCTCGCCGGATACGACCCTGATGGCGGTGGCAACGCTGAGGATCACTATGGCAGCTAATATCAGCAGCGTCCTCTCCTTCTCTTTCTGCCGCGCTTCGCGGCGCAGGGTGAGATAGAGAGCGAAGGCATAGGCCAGCGCCAGCAATCCGTAGACCCAGTTCACGGCGACCACGGCTATGGCGGCGGGTTTCGACATGTCCAGGACCCAGTCGCTGCCACTGGCCTTGAATACGTATTGCCAGTTCATGACGATCACCGCTATCCCCAACTGCAGCGGGACAGACCAGAAAAGGATGCGGTAGTCGGCCGCCACGCTGAAGGAGCGGGTGAACAGGAAGAGGAGGAAAGCGAGGACGGCGAAATACACATGCGCTGCGGCCACGAAGGACCTGCTCACCGACGTATCTCCTATCAATATACCCGCCGCGGCGATGGTCGCGGTCACCGCGCTCAGGCACAGCCACACCAGCAGGAGGCGCATGGGCTCTCCCCGCCCCTCACTGCTTCTCCAAATCCACGCGAACACGCCCAGGAGCACCAGGGCCGTCGCCAGCAGGATATAGGGGCCCAATACCGCCTCCTCTGCTCCCTCAGATGATCCTGGGTACCACGAAATAGCCGTCCTCGGCGCGCGGGGCTCCGGAGAGCGCCTCCTCCTGGGAAAGGCCCCTGCCCACCTCGTCCGGGCGCATGACGTTCTTGAGCGGGATGGGGTGGGAGGTGGGCTCCACGCCCCCGGTGTCCAGGGACCTTATCTTCGCGGCGTGCTCCAGCACCTGCCCCAGCTGGCGCGTGAAGACCTCTTTTTCTTCCTCGCTCAATTCCAACCTCGCCAGCAGCGCCACGTATTCCACGTCTTTCCTCTCTATCATCTTTCTCCTTTCACCGCCCCTCAGGACCGGCCCCGCAGCATGGCGGTCAGTCCGCTCTCATCGATGATCTTAACATCCAGCGCGCGGGCTTTGTCGTACTTGCTCCCGGGGTCGGTCCCCGCCACCACGTAATCGGTCTTGCGGCTGACGCTCGAGGAGACCCGGCCGCCCTTCTCCTCGATGGCCTGGCGCGCCTCCTCCCTGCTCATCGACTCCAGGGCCCCGGTGAGCACGAAGGTCAGGCCCTCCAGCGGCCGCGGGCCCTCCTCCACCTTTTCCTCCATGTTCAACCCCGCCTCCTTGAGCTTCCCGATCAGATGCAGGTTGCGCGGCTCGGCGAAAAAGGCCGCTACGCTCCCGGCGATGGTCGGTCCGACCTCGTCTATTTCCCGCAGCTCCTCCTCGCCGGCGGCCACGAGGGCGTCCATGGTGCGGTAGCGCCTGGCCAGCACCTCCGCCACGTGGGAGCCCACATGGCGTATGCCCAGGGCATAGAGAAGGCGAGAGAGGGGCCGCTCCTTGCTCTTGGCTATGGATTCCATCATGTTGGCCACCGACTTGTCCTTGAAGCCGGTAAGGTCGTACAGCTGCTCCCCGGAGAGGAAGTAGATGTCCTCCACGTTGCGCACATAGCCCTTCTCCATCAACTCCGCGATGGTCGCGGGGCCCAGGCCGTCGATGTCCATGGCGCCGCGCGAGCCGAAATGCAGCACGCTCTCGAAGAGCCGGGCGGGACAGTCGACGTTTATGCACCTGGCAACCTTCTCGCCCTCGGGCCGGTAGACCTTGCCCCCGCAGGCGGGGCACTTGTCGGGCATGATGAAATCCCTCTGCGTGCCGTTCCTCAACTCCGTGATGGGCTTGATGACCTCGGGGATGACGTCTCCCGCCTTGTGCACCAGCACCGTGTCGCCGATCTTGATGCCCTTGCGCCGCACCTCGTCCTCGTTGTGCAGGGTGGCCCGGGAGACGGTGGAGCCGCCCACAAACACCGGCTCCAGGACGGCCGTAGGGGTGAGGGCGCCGGTGCGCCCCACGTTTATCTCTATGTCGATGAGGCGGGTGGTCTTCTCCTCGGCGGGGAACTTGAAGGCCACCGCCCAGCGCGGCGCCTTGCTGGTCGCGCCCAGGCGGTCGCGCAGGTCGAGGCGGTTCACCTTGATCACCGCCCCGTCGACCTCGTAGGGCAGTTCCTCCCTCCTCCTTATCCACCCCTCGCAGAAATCCAGGATGTCCGCGATACCTGCGGCCGGCCTCCAATCCTCGCTTACGTGGAAACCCCAGGACTTGGCCTGCTCCAGCACCTCTGCGTGCGTCGACAGCTCCTTGCCCTCCATATAGCCTATCTCGTAGCAGATGAGGTCGAGGTTGCGCGACGCGGTGACCTGCGGGTCCAGCTGGCGCAGGGAACCGGCGGCCGCGTTGCGGGGGTTGGCGAAGACCGGCTGGCCCTGCTCTTCCCTGCGTTGGTTTAGTTCACGGAAGGACTCCTTGGGCATGAAGGCCTCGCCCCTTATCTCCAGGTAGGGCACGGACTTCTCGCCCAACAGGCGCAGGGGAAGGGCTTTGATGGTCCTGAGGTTGGCCGTGATGTCCTCGCCGGTGATCCCGTCTCCCCGCGTGGCTCCGCGCACGAAAACACCGTTCTCGTAGGTGAGGGCGATGCCGGCGCCGTCGATCTTCAGCTCGCATATGTAATCGGTCTCCCCCACCGCGTTCTCCACCCTGCGGATGAACGCGGCCAGCTCTTCGGGGCCGAAGACGTTGTCCAGGCTCATCATGCGCGCCCGGTGGCGCACGGGCTGAAAGGCCTCGTCGGGAGCGGCACCCACCCTCTGGGTCGGGGAATCGGCGGTGACCAGCTCGGGGAATTCCTCCTCGATGCGCATGAGCTCACGCATCATGGTGTCGTATTCCTCGTCCGAGACCAAGGGGTCATCGAGGACGTAGTAGCGGTAATTATGGTAATTAAGCTCTCCGCGCAGGCCTTCCGCCTTGGCGCGAGCCTCCCTCAGGTCCATAGGTTTCTCCCCGCCGGCCAAATTAGCCGCTTCGAAAAAGCATCGTGCCGCGTCCATCTGTAATATATCAAACCGCATCGAGACAATGCACCACGCCTGCTTACGGCAGGCCGCACCGTGAAATAGAGGTCTTCCACGGTTCGGCTGCCCAGGCTGGGAAGCGACGCCCCGCCGCTCATTTGGACTGCACGACACTCTCCAGCGTCTCAAAGCTCGCGGGTGCCATCGCCCGGCACTCACGCGCCCGGTGTCCGGTGCCATTGCCGGGCGTTTGTATTAATATAAGGTAATCAAAGTAACGGGGCAGTCTTCTTCCTACTATATGCGGGGTGTACCTTTGCGGCACGAGATAATACGCGAGATAGCCCTGGCGGTCACAGCGGCGGGTGGTGCGGAGAGCATCATCCGGGCACTGGTAGAAGCGACCGCCCGGGGGTTGGGAGCCAAGGGATGCTCCCTGCATACCCTGCGCGAGGATGGTGAGCAGCTGGACCCCCGTTTCAGCTGCGGGATCGATGATAGCCGTCTGCGCGAAAGGCAGATACTGGAGGGCGCTTCCCTGGAACGGGTACTGGAAGGGGCACCCCTCTTCATCTCGCAGGTGGACAGAGACTCGCGCGTGACCCAATATGAGGCTCTGCGTCGGGAGGGCGTGGTGTCCGTCGCCTTCCTCCCTTTTGGCAAACCGCAAGGTATCCGGGGGATCATGGCCCTTTTCTTCACCGAGGCGGTCAGCTTCGACCGGGAGGACCTGGAGTTCCTGGAATCCATCGCCGAACTGAGCGGGAGTATCCTGCAGAGCGCGGAGATGCGGGACCGGCTGGAAAGCGATGCCGACCAGGCCCGGCGCGACCTGGCCCGCATCCGGGACGAACGGCGCCATTTCCTCGGCTTCCTCTCCATGGTCACCCACGACCTGAAGTCTCCACTGGTCGCGGTGGAAGGTTATCTGAAACTGTTGCTGCACAAGAGCGCGGCCTGCCTGGACGAGCGCATGGTGAAGGGCATACACCGCAGCATCGAGCGCCTTGACGGGATGATGGAGCTCATCAGCGATCTGCTGGAGCTGTCGCGACTGGAGAGCGGGCAGGTGATCACGGAGCTCAAGGCGGTGTCCTGGGATGAAGTGCTGGGAGCAGCGGTGGAGATGGCGCACGAGCTCGCCTCGCCTAAGAACATCACCGTGGCCACCGAGATCCGCCGGCCCCTGCCGGAGGTGTTCGCCTCCGACGTGCGGCTGCAACAGTTGATACTCAACCTGGTCTCCAACTCGGTGCGCCATACTCCCCGGGGAGGCAGGATTACCATACGCGCGTGGCGGGAGGAAGACGCGGTGAGGGTTGATGTTGAGGACGACGGCGTGGGCATCGCACCGGAGCACCTGCCCCACGTCTTCAAGGAGTTCTACAGGGGCGACCCGGAATCGCCAGAGGGCACAGGCCTGGGGCTGTCAATCTGCAAGCGCATAGTCGACATGCACCACGGCGAGATCCTAATCACGAGCCCCGTGTCCGCGGCGGGGAAGGGCACGCTCGCCTCTTTCCGTATACCCCTGGGGGTGACATGCCTGCTCGAGGAGCGTTGGATGCTCGACGGTGAGAGCGACGTGCGTTTCACTGCGGTAGCCGAAAAAACCGTAAACGGCAAGGGGGATCTGGAGGTAGGTGATGGGTAGAAAGATACTGCTGGCCGACGACGACCCGGACGTCATCGAGGTGGTCTCGGTCATCCTCGAAGACGAGGGGTACGAGGTGATCACGGCCGCGGACGGCGGCGAAGCCCTGGATAAGTTGAGGTCTGAGCGTCCAGACCTGGTCATCCTCGACCTGCTCATGCCCAAGGTGGACGGGTTCGCGTTTTTCAACGCCCTGGACACTCCCGAGTACGAGTCCTGTTCTTCCATACCGGTCATCGTACTCACCTCGGTACGGGAGGAAGTCAGCAGGCGCCGCTACGAGCTGGAGACGGGCAAGAGCATGGGCTACTCAGCCTATATGGAGAAGCCGGCGGAACCCGAAGAACTGCTGGAGACGGTGGGGTCGCTTCTCTCCTGAGTATAAATGCCGGCACCAGCGCTACGCGTTCCTCTCCACGGGCGTCGGCCCTGAGAAATGAGATGTGCTATTCCGTTATGGGGCCCGATAGGCCTGACGTCGGCCTTAGGTAATGGCGGGTGGTGCCAGTATAAATGCTGGCACCAGCGCTACGCGTCGCTGGCCACCTAGGTGTGGTCCAGTTCGATATCTCCACGCACCCCCAGGTGTTCGCCGATTATCACCAGGCAGCCCTTCACTCCCACGATGGCCGACACGTTGTCCAGGGCCTCCCCTATATGCTCAACCGACTTGACGCGGTTTCCCAGGGCGCTGGCGGCGGCGTCCGCCAGGGCGGCGCTCTCCGCAAGCACCAGGGCGGAATCCGCGCCCCCCGCGCTGTAGGACGGGCCCACGCTGGCAGAGGAAGTGCAGATCCCTACGCCCCGCGGCATGCAGGGAGGGATCACCACCGCTATACGTCCGCTGAGCGGGGACGCGCCAGCGAAAACGCCGGCGCGCCTCTCGCGCGCGGAGCGCACATATATATCGCCCCCGTTCTCCACTATTACCTCGGAAGAGAGAGGCTCCAGGTCCTTCCCCACCAGCTCCGCTATGGCCCCCGCGACCGCTGCCATGGGACCGACCCCCGCCCGCGCCGCCGCATCCGCCATCAGCCTCACCACAGGCGGCGAGTCCGCCGGTACCTGGTAGGGAACGAAGGAGGTGCGGAAACGCGGCTGAAGGGCGATGAACCCCTCCAGGTCGGCCCGGTGGGCGGCCAGCGATGAGCGCGCCTCGGCAGAGAGTTCGCGCTCAGCGAATACCAGGAGGTCGCTCTCCTTGATGGCCACACTGAAGGGCACCAGGCCGGCCGCGCTCAGGTTCTCGCGGTAGAAGCGGCGCAGGTATCCCCCCATAAGCCCGGATTCTAGATCCCCGTCTGCGTGGGATAAGCCTGCAGCCCCAGGATCATCCAGGACATGTAGGCCACGTAGAGGATGAGCCCCAGCACGAAGGAACAGGCCTGGGTGAGCGTGAAAGCATAGGTCAGGTCGAAGGGGCGCTTCGGTTTCTTCGCCGCCGCGACTTCTTCGCCCCCGTCTTCCTCCCGCGCTTCCTCATCGTCGACAGCTGTAGCGACCTCCGCTTTTTCGGCTTCCGCCTCCCCCGGCTGCCGCTCCGGCGTGTTGATGAGGTTGGCCGTGCCCACGATGGCGGAGATGGCCAGTAGTATCCATGACGCGAAGAGCAGGTATCGCGTCCACTGGTTGGTGTTGAACACGTAGTTCTGGCCCCAGGCCGCCGAGGACAGGATCAAGACCGTAAGCGGGATGATGATGGCGGCCAGCGCCAGGAGCCAGCGTGATACCGATGTCAGTTTCTCTTCCATGCTCAACCACCTTTCTTTGCCGGCAGCTCCGGCTTCTCTATTCCTCGCGGCTTTCCCTGTCTTCCTCTCCCGACCTCTTCCTGGTGACCACGACCACGGTTACGACGGCCGCTATGATGGCCAGCCAGATGGCGGCGATGATGACGATAAGGCGGACGCCACCGCCATCATCCCCGTTATCGCCCTCCTCCTGGGCCAGGGCAGGAGAGAGATTTCCCAATAACAATAGCACGGTCAGAACGAACGCTAAAAGAGGAGCCGTCTTTCTCATCTTATCCCCCTGTTCTCCGCCGCGGGCTTATCCTGTACCAGGCACGACCCCGCCGCAATTGCCTATATCAAGCTGACCAGGAGCACGGCCACCAGCACCACGGCGATGGCCAGCACCCCCAGGGCGATATCCCGGTTCAGCCTCTTTACCGCATCGGGCAGCATGGCGCGCGCCTGCCTGCGCATGCTCCTCCAGTCCCGCTTCATCCTGACCCTGGCCTGCTTCTTGGCCTTTGCATATCCCCACCCCCCGCTGGCCAGCGCAGACTCTAACCTCTGCGACGAACGCGTATACCAGTAATCGATGCGCGTCTCATTGGGGGCATACACTAAAACCATAAACAAACCCACCAGCCCCCCCAGGTTTACCTATTAACCAAAATTTGTCACTAAGCGACAGTGAGTGAGTGTGG
>CAYPZH010000007.1:15187-18244 GCA_964415205.1 uncultured Actinomycetota bacterium
GGGGGCTTCACGGACAGCCAGTACCAGACCCTCCTGGCAGCCCTGGTGTACCAGTATTCCACCTTTGCTTCCTTCGGGACCTTGAGGGCGTAGGGGTCGAACTTGAACAGTTTGAGCTCGAAGAGGTCGGAAGCCGCGGCGTAGAGCAGCACCGCTATGCCCGCCAGTGCCGCCAACAGGACCGCGAAGAAATCCCTGGTGAAACCGCTTTCCGCAGCGGACACGGCGGCGAATATGCGTATCGCCGCGTCCCTTGCGCTCTCAGCGATGAGCGGTGTTGTCATATCCCTTCTCTTCTCACGTTTGCGCTCCCCCGGGGAGAGCTCGCATGCCGCCTTTCCACATCGGCATCTGCCGCCTGGCCCCTCACAGCAGCCTCATGATGAGGAAGATGGTCAAAGATACCGCGAGGACCAGAGCTCCTACCGCAATATCTCCCTGGTATTCCCTTATCCTGGGAACGAGCCTCTCCCGGGCCACGCCCACGAGCCTGAGCGTACCATCCCTTACCTGCGCGTATGGCCGCTCCGTAAGGGCGGGAACGATAACCTCCCTGACCGTGCGGGCCGTCCCGCTCGCTCCCTTCTTTAACGCGGCGATCACGCCCGCCTTGACGGGGGCATAAGCACGCTGCCCGACAAACAGCGTGGCCAGCGAGCCCCTGGCCGCATGCACGTACCAGTAGTCGACACCCAGCCAGCGCGGCAGGCTGACATGGAAAACATCCAGGCCCCTCCTTCTCCTCTGGAAAAGGTCCGGCCAGGCGCCGAGGACGAACACCGATATGCCGATGGCCAGGGGGATGAGGACTTCCTTGAGATTACCCCATATGAAGATGGGCACCTCCGATACGTGGGCCGCCATGTGGGCGTCGAAGCCCGGCACGGTCTGCACCGTCGGGCCGACCAGCCTGCCCAGCAGCACCCCGGGGAATAGGCCGTTGAAAAGGACCCCCGCTGCCAGGAGCCCGGTGCCCGCGAGCATCCATGCCGGCGCCTCCTTGACGTGTTCAACGTGGTGAGCATGCTCGGGGTCGGGACGGCGGAAAAAGGTATAGTAGGTCATCTTGGTGATGTAAGCTATGGTCCCTCCGCTGGTGATCACGAACATGATCTCCGCCGCCTTCACCCAGCCCGCGGTGGCCAGCTGCGCGTGCAGCGCGAACTCGTGCGATTCTATCACGGCGTGGTGCAGCAGCGTTTTGGACACGAAGCCGCCCCAGAGCGGGATACCCATTATGCCCAGGGCGGCAAAACACCAGAAGACGGTGGTCAGGGGCATGCGTCTCCACAGGCCTCCCAGCTTGAACATATCCAGCTCGTGCGCCGAGAAGAGGATCGACCCCGCGGCGAGGAAGAAGCACCCCTTGAAGAAGGCGTGGTTGATGATGTGATAGAGGCTCCCACCCATGCCCATGGCCCCTTCGGCACCCAGGTAGGTCATGCATCCGACGCCGAAGAGGATGTACCCCATCTGGCTGACGCTGGAATATGCCAGGGTGCGCTTGATGTCGTTCTGGACCAGCGCCAGGAGCATCCCCCCGAACATGGTGGCCACCGCTATCCAGATGATGGCGAACCCCAGCGCGCGCACGTCGCCCGCCAGTCCGCCGGCCGCGTGCGCCGCCCCCTCGGCGGCATGTCCGCCGCTCACCGCCTCGGCGCCGTGGGCCGCGGGCTGCTGGAAAAAGGTCAGCGCGGTGCGCAGGATACCGTATGCGCCCGCCTTGATCATCACCCCGGAGAGCAGGGCGCTGGCGGGAGAGGGCGCGGCGGGATGTGCGTCGGGCAGCCAGATGTGCAGCGGCACCATGCCCGCCTTGACCCCGAAACCGGCTATGAGGAACACCAGGGCGGCCACCTTGAAGGGCCCGGCAAGCCAGGCGCTGTCCGCCAGGGGGGTGAAGGAGACGGTCCCAGACCCGCCGAGGTAGAAAAAGATGCCGCCGATGAGGCTCAGGCCCCCCACTACGGTCATGCATATATATTTCGTGGCGGCCGAGCGCGCTTTCCTCGTCTCGGAGTGGATCACCAGCACGTAAGCCAGGAGTCCCATGGCTTCGAAGAAGAGGTAGAGGCTGAAGAAATCGCGCACCATGAACACGCCCAGGGTAGCCGCCTCGGTGAGCAGCATGAAGAAAAAGAAACGGGTGCGCCGCTGCTCGTGCTCCATGTAACGGAAGGCGTGCATGGAGGCGGCGAACCATAGTACGGCGGAGAAAAAGACGAAGAAAGCGCCGATGGCGTCGACCTCGAGGTTGCACACGTAACTCTCGCCGATATGCATGATGTCCAGGTTGAAATAAAGCGGGCCGCCGGACAGGACCCCGGTTAATATCAGTACCGCCGTGAGCAATGTAACGGCCGAGGCCGCCACCGCGGCCCAGTTGCGCAGGCGCGCCCTATTCTCCCCCGCTGCGGCGACCAGCGCCGCCCCCGCCAGTGGGAACGCCATCGCCAGCACGGGCAGTACGGAATAGGCGAGTATCGCTACCTTCGTCTCGTGCAACCTCTTACCTCATCGTCTCACAGCTTGACCAGGAAAGGCCTTTCCGCTCGCACGTCCTCCTGCCGCGTTACCTCCACCCGCCTGATCAGCATGGAGCCGACCGCGGACATGCCCGGTTCGGTGACTCCCCTGATATCGTAGGTCCCCTCCTCTATGTTTTCGAACTCGTATAGCCCGTCCGCGCCGGAGGTCGTGGTCTCGACCACCTCTCCCTCAAGCAGAAGCTCTACGGTCATCCCCTCCAGGCCCGGCTCGTCCACGTCGTAGATGCCGTTGGAGTTCTCGTCCTCGTAGACGTAACCGGATATATCGCTACCATATATATCCTCGACCGCCGGGTTGACGAACGAATAGGGGAACCCGGGCACGTTCACCCATAAGCCCACGATGACGACCAGGGCCGCCAGGACGACCACCGGGACGACCAGCTTGTGGTCCGCCTCCTTGCCGAATACCAGCTTGGGACGGTGCCCCTCGCCGTGCCCCTCCTCCTCGTCACCCTCCCAGCGGAAGAAGGCGATGTACACGATGGGCAGGAAATACGCGGCG
>CAYPZH010000007.1:18254-33727 GCA_964415205.1 uncultured Actinomycetota bacterium
AGAAGCCGAAGCCGGTGACGACGTCGACGAGAAGCAGGGCGCTGACCAGCAGGATGATCACGTAAACGGCCAGGCCCGCCTCCAGGGCGCCGCTGCCCAGCAGCCACTTGGTGATGAAGCCCACCGAGGGCGGCGTCCCCATCATGGCCAGGGCACACACCGTGAAGCAGATCATGGTTATCGGCAGTTTGTACCCCACCCCCTTCATCTCGCTGATGTTCTTCTTTCCCGTCTTCACCAGGATGGTCCCGGCACAGAGAAAGAGGCACCCCTTCATAAGGGCGTGGTGGGTGAGGTGCATGACCCCTCCCAGGGCCCCGTCCTGGGCCAGCATGGCCAGGCCCAGGATGATGTAGGAGACCTGCGCGATACTGGAGTAGGCCAGCCGGCGCTTCAGGTTGTCCTGGGTGAGGGCGAATATCGAACCAACCACGATGGTGATGCAGGCCAGCACGGCCATGACGATGAACACATCCAGCTCCCGCATGAGGTCCACCCCGAAGATGTTGAAGACCACGCGGATGATACCGAAGGCGCCCGCCTTGAGGATGACGCCGGAGAGCAGGGCGCTGGCGGGCGAGGGCGCGGCGGGGTGGGCGTCCGGCACCCAGCCGTGCAGCGGCATGATGGCCGCCTTCACCCCGAATCCCGCCAGGTAGGTGAAGAAGATGGTCATGAGCGCGGCGCGGCCCGCGAACTCCAGGCTCAACACCCCGTACTGCCCGAAGCCCATCTGGCCATCCCCCCAGAAATAGTGGGCCACGACAGCGAAGAAGAGCACCGTGCCCGCCGCGATGGCATAGACCAGGTACTTGTATCCGGCCCGCCGGGCCATGGCCGTCTCCTCGTGGATGATCAGGGGGTAGGAGCCGAAGGTCATCATCTCGTAGAAGATGAAATAGGTGAACATGTTGGCCGAGAAGGCGCAGCCGAGGAGGAAGGACTCGCACAGGGCCATGAAGGCGAAGAAGCGGTTCTCCTTGTGGTCGATATACGATATGGAGTAGAGGGTGGAGAGCATCCAGATAAAGGCGAGGATGAGCGAGAAATAATAGCCCAGGGTGTCCACGGTGAGGCGCATCTCCAGCCCCTCGACCACGCTGGCCAGCTTGATGGTATAGGTGTTGCCGTCCAGGATGCCGGGCAGCAGGGAGAGCACCACCCCCAGGGTCGCCAGCGTCCCCAGGAAACATAGCCATAATCGCAGCCGCCTGTTCTTCTTGGGCATGACCAGGATGACCACCAGCGACAACCAGGGCAGCAGCATGGCCACCAGAGGTATTACCGAGAACGTGCTTGAGTCCGACATCTACTACCCCCTTCGTTATAACAACAGGAACTCAGCTGCCTTCTTCAGCGAATCTATCAGCAGGCCGGAGAAAACCCCGAAGAACAGGGTCCCCGCAGAGAGGACCCATACCGGCGAGAGCATGGAGGGCGCAGCGTCGTGAAAATCGGCCTCCCAGGCCCCCTCCTTCCCGCTCTGGAAGAACATGTAATAGATGACGCGGAAACAATATACCGCCGCCAGGATGGAGCCGGCGAGCAGGACCACGACATAGAGATAGTTATCGGCCTTGATGTTTCCCAGGATAAGGTACCACTTACTGATAAAACCCGCCGTGGGCGGGATCCCGATAACGGAGAGGGAAGCCAGGCCGAAGGCGAAACAGGTCCAGGGCATCTGCCTCCACGCCCCCTTGAGGTCCTCTATGCGCCGGTAGCCCTTGACGTAGATGAAGCTGCCGGCGCAGAGGAAGAGGCAGGCCTTGGCCAGGCCGTGGTCGAGTATGTGGTACATGGCCCCGGTTAATCCCTCGGCGGTCATGGCGGTGATGCCCAGGAAGATGTAGCCGATGTGGCTGACGGTGGAATAGGCGATCATCATCTTGAGGTCCTTCTGCAGGATGGCCATGATGCCCCCGTAGAGCACCGCCGCGGCGGCGAATATACCCACGGCGTCCATGGTCCCCCCGATGAGGTTCTCCGCGCCGCTGGTGAAGACGGAGAAGCTTATCCTGATCATGGCGAAGACGGCTACCTCCACCAGCAGCCCGGAAAGGAGGGCGCTGATGGGCGAGGGCGCTATGGAGTGGGCGTCGGGCAGCCACATGTGCAGGGGGAAGAGGGCGGCCTTGACCCCGAAACCGATGACGAAGAGGATATACGAGACGATGAGCACCTCGGTATATCCGGACTCCGCGATACGTCCCGCCAGGTCGGCCATGTTCAGGGTGCCGGTGGCCGAGTAGAGAAACCCGACGGCCAGCAATACCATGATGGAAGAGGGCGCCCCCATGAGCACGTACTTGAAAGCGGCGCGCACCGCGTTGCGGTTGCCGGTGATGGCCACCAGCGCATAGGAGGAGAGCGCCAGGATCTCCATGAACACGAAGAGGTTGAAGACGTCCCCGGTGGCCACGAACCCCAGCATGGCCCCGGACATGAGCAGAAAGAGGACGTAGTAGGCGGTCAGGCGGCCCCCGGAGACCTCTTTCTCTATATAACGCCGCGAGAAGACCAGGGCCAGCAGGGCGATGCCGCAGACGATGAGCATGAGAAAAAGGCCCAGGTAATCGACGCGTATCTCGATCCCCCAGGGCGGCGGCCAGTTTCCCAACTGATAGCTGAGATACCCCCCCGAGGGTATCTTGCCGATGAGCAGCAGGCCCAGGACGGACGAGGCCGCCAGCGGCAGCAGGGCCGCCCATGCAACCCATTTCTGCCTCAGGTAACCCAGGAAAGGCAGCAGCACCGCGCACAGCAACGGCACGGTGATCATCAGGACGGGGAAGTTTCGGTAGGCGCCCATCTATTTCGTACCCTCCTCCCCCTCCGCCGCTTCCTCCTCCGCTTCCTCGTCGCGGAAAAGCCGGTCCACGTCCAGGGTGCCGTACTGGCGGTAGAGCAGGATTACCATGGCCAGGGCCAGCGCGGTCACGCTCACCGCCACCACGATACCCGTTAGGATGAGGGCCTGGGGCAGGGGGTTGACCATGCGGGAGGGGTCCGCCCCGGCGCCGTGTATTGGGGCGATACCGTTATCGAGGTAACCTAGGGATACCAGGAAGAGAAACACCGACGTCTCCATGATGTTCAGGCCGATGAGCTTCTTGATGATGTTGCGGCGCACGATGACGGTGTAAAGGCCGATGCAGAAAAGCAGCATGGCCGCTATGTAGTGGTAGTTATGCAACAACCGCAACCTCTTCCTCCTCCCTGATCATGCTGAAGAGGATGGATATCAGCACCATGGCGCCGCCCAGCCCTATGCCGATCTCGACCGCCACGGTCAGCCAGGTCACCACGGCGGGATGCATGTTCACCGCTATGTCCGGCCAGGCGTAGGTGAGGAAGTTGCCACCTCCCAGCATCCCCAGCACTCCCACGATGAAGAAGGTCATCACCGCCGAACCCTCCAGGGGGAAACGCAGCTTCTGCGGGATACGCTGCGACGATTCGTACAGTCCGAAGATGGTGGTGAAGATGATCATGCTGCCCCCGATAACGGCTCCTCCCTGGAAACCGCCGCCGGGAGAGATCTCGCCGTGCAGGATGGTGTAGACGGAGAAGAGGACGATGAAAGGCACCAGGAAGGACACCATGGTCCTGACGATCACCGAGGAAGGGACGCGCGAGCGGTCTGAGTAGGCATAGATCCTGCCCCTCCTCTCCCTGCCCAGAACGGCAAGCACCGCCGCCAGGGCGCAGAAGATCACCGTGACCTCCCCCATGGTGTCGTATCCCCTGTAGTTGAGGATGACGCCGGTGATCACGTTCTCGCAATGCGTCTCCTCCTGTGCTTTCTCCAGGTAGCGCTCGATCACTTCGCTGGAGTTCGTGGGGTTGTCAGCAGCGCCCATGGGAGGCATATTGGCCACCACGTAGAGGAGGAGTGCGAACAGCGCCGCCATGAAGAGCAGCGAAACGAGCCTCTTCACTCCTCTTCCTCCTCCCTCCTGCGCGTCTTGAAGATAGTGACCACGAAGAGGACGGTGGTGACCCCGGCGCCCACCGCGGCCTCGGTGAGGGCCAGGTCCGGCGCCTGCAACCGCTGCCACATCAAGGCCATGATCAGGCTGTAGACGGAGAAGATGATCACCGCGGCCAGCAGGTCGCGCGCGAGGACTGCCAGCAACGCCGTGCCCACCAGCAGGACGAGAAAAGTGATATTAAGTGCCGTGCCCATCTTCGCTCTCCACGTGTTCCTTGCTCCAGAACTTGATATCGCTCTTCAGGGCGGAGCGCCCGATGGCATGCCCGCAGGTGGCACTGGAAAGCAGCACGAAGCCGGCGATGAGTAACAGTTTGACCAGGTCCCACGACCAACCGCTGTACACCGCCATACCGATCAACACCGAACACGCCCCCAGGGTGTCGCACTTGGTGGAGGGGTGAAGCCGTGAGAAGATGTCCGGCATGCGCAGGAGGCCCGTGGTCCCCACGAGAAAGAAAAAGGCGCCGATGCAGCAGAATACCGCGGCTACGATGTCCTGCGCCATGCTATCTCATCTCCTCCCATCCCTCCGCTTCCAGGTAGCGGGACAGGGCCACGGTCACCACGAAGAGGAGCAGCGCATAGACAATGGCCACGTCCAGGAAGAAGCTCTCGGCCTGGATGAAGGTGACCAGGACCACCACCACCAGGGTCTTGGTGCCCACGATGTTCACGCCCAGGAGGCGGTCCTGGGTGGTGGGGCCGACCGCCGCCCGGTACAGGCAGATCACGGCGTTAATGCTGATGATCAGGGCGATCACGGTGAAGAAGTCGTCCATCATAACTCACCCCCGGCAGCCAGGCTCCCGTCATCCCCGGGAATGCCGACCCCCCCGCCCGTCAGGGTCGGGGGCAGGTTTACCCTGGGGCGTACCTCTCTCTTCACCCCGAACAGCCATGCCACCATCTTCTCCAGGCCGGCCAGCCCCTGCGCATGATAGGGGCACAGGCAGTGCACCTTCAGCAAGCCGTCGTCCAGCTCCACCGTGACCGTCCCCGGCGTGAGGGTGATGGAGTCGGAGAACACCGTGCGGGGAAGATCTCCTTCCAGATATGTATGGTATTCGACAATCCTGGGGTCTATGGGCAGCCTGGGGTCGAGGATGATCTTGGCCACGTCGTAATTGGCCTTGACGATCTCCCAGGTCAGCCGCACCGCGAACACGGGCAGCTTGAGCAGGACCAGGGGGGTGATGTGCGGATCGAGGGCCCGCCCCAGCAGGGCGACGCTGATCGCCGCCACGAAGGCCGAGCATATGGCCCCAAGGACGATGTCGTGGAGGGCAAAGGTAGCCGATAGCACCAGCCAGAAGAGGAACAGGATGACGCAAAGAAGGATCTTCCTTCTAAACGAGTAACCTCCGGCCAACTTCACCCCTCCGAGAAATGCTGCATCTACCCCAGATGAGCTGCAAAAAGCCGCACGTAAAATATCGGTTATGATATCACACGCCGCGATGGCAAGTCACTCCACCGCCGGCGACAGGTGTTCGCGCCGCCCGGGAAGAAACCTCCCTCCTCACGCCGGATCAATCCTCCGTGCCGCTTTCATCCCGGTGTTCCCGCCCGCCGGGTACCTGAAGTTTTTCCTTTTCTGTCTCCGCGACCGCCGCCTGCCTGCCCCTGCGCAGCCGCCTTGTCGCCAACACCGCCAGCGCGAGTGCCGCCAGCAGGGCTAGCGCTCCCCAGCCCAGCCAGTTGATGACCTTGTCGATGGTCTGCCAGTTGTTCCCGAAGAAATAACCCAGTGCGCAGAAGATCGCGGTCCACATCACCACCCCGGGGACGTCGAAGGCCATGTACTTACAGTGTGGCATACCGTTCATGCCCGCGGTCACGGGGATGAATGCGTCTATGCCGGAGACCATGCGGCCGAAGAGCACGGTGACCCCGCCGTAGCGGTCGAAGAAAAGCTGGCTCCTCTCCATGCCGCGGCGCAGCCGCGGGCTGCCCTGGTAACGCTCCACTATCCTCTGGCTCATCCTGCGCCCGATGATGTACCCGAGGTTGTCGCCGAGGAGGGCGGCGGTCACGCTGGTCGCCCCGAGCAAGAAGATGTTCAGCTCCCCCCGGGCCGCGAAGAAGCTGCCGATGAGGATGACGGTCGTCCCCGGCGCGATCCATCCGGTGAGAAAGATGCTCTCGAGGAAGACGCCCACGAAGACGATGACGTAGCCCCAGTTGGAAAAGAGGGGCATGATCAGTTCCAGCAGGTCGTTTATGAAAGACGCCATCGAGCTTATTATCCCCTCCCGGTGTCAGGACACCCCCCCGAAAGCCTGTACCCCGCAGGCGGGTTTTTCACAAAACGAAAAGGACTGCTGCGAGAGGGCGGAACCGACGCGGCAAGCCCAATCGTACACAGCGTCTCGCTCATCACCCCCTTACCGTGAAGGCATACGGTGCCTGGACGGCATGAATAGAGCGAGGTATTCAGCTAGACGGCAGGAACCGCTGTCCAAGCCTGGCGGTCAACCATGGGACAATGATTGCCAGCTCTTATCTCTCAGGCTTCCTCGTCTATGAGGTTCTTGAGGATCTGCCCCGAGGGGTCTTTCTTGAAGGACCTCACGAAGACGACGAACTTGGGGGTCTTATAGTACGGGAGCTTCTCCTCGCAGTATTCCAGTACCTGGTCCTCGGTGAGGCTGGACCCCGGTTTCTGCTTGACGTATGCCTTGACTTCCTCGCCCAGGTACTTGTTGGGGATACCCACCACCGCCGCCTCGGAGATGAGGGGATGCGAGACGAGTACCTCCTCTATCTCGCGTGGGTAGATGTTAAAGCCGCCGCGTATTATAAGGTCTTTTTTACGGCCCACGATGAAGATAAAGTCGTCTTCGTCGATATACACCATGTCCCCGGTATAGAGCCAGCCGTCGCGCAGGACCTTCTCCGTCTCTTCCGGCTTGTTGTAGTAGCCCTTCATCACGTTGGGGCCTCTTATTATCAGCTCCCCCACCTCTCCGCGTTCCAGCTCCTTGCCCTCCTCGTCCACGACCTTTACGTCCAGGCCTTGCGCCGGCACACCGATGGAGCCGATCTTGTAGGGCCCGTCCAGCGGCTGCATGGTCACCAGGGGCGCGGCTTCGGTCAGGCCGTAGCCCTCGTAGATCCTCGACCCCAGTTCGTTGTTCCAGCGGTCCATCACCTCGCGCGGGAAAGGCGCCCCACCGGTGAACCACAACCGCACCGAACCCAGATCGTACTGGTAGATGAGGGGATGGTTGAGGATATAGACGAACATCGTCGGCACCCCGAAGAAAACGGTGACCTGTTCGTGCTGCAGGGCCTTGAGGACTTCCCCCGGTATGAAGGATTCATGCAGCACCAGGCTCGCCCCCGCCTTGATGGCGGAGTTCATCACGCAGCTCTGGCCGTATACCGCGAAGAAGGGCAGCACGGCCATGATCACGTCGTCGCTGCCGAGCGAGCATGCCTTGGAGAAGGTATCGGCGTTCCAGTCAAGATTGCGGTGGGTGAGCATGCACCCCCTTACCACCCTTGAGGATGTAGGGGCGTAGAGGATCACCGCTACGCGTTGTTGCCGCGGTTCACCGCTTCCAGCTGGTCGGGCTGCCCATCGACCAGCTTCTCGTACTGGATCACTCCCTCAAGCTCCGGTGCGTCCTTGACGATGAAGCGGTTTATCTGGGAACACATGGACGACTGCAGCTCTTTCACCAGGTCGTCGAACTCGAAGTTGGTGATCAGCGTCTCCACCATGGAGTCGCACACTATCTTCTCGACCTCTTCGGCCAGGCACATGTAGCACAGGGGCACCACCGTCGCGCCCAGGGCCATTGCGGCGTAATAAGAGATCACGAACTCGGGTACGTTGCGCAGGAGGATGGCCACCTTGGAGTCCTCGTTCAGGCCCAGGCCGCGCAGGCCGTTGGCCAGCCGGTTGGTGCGCGCAAGCAGATCCCCGTAGGAGATGGTGTCATGCCCGAAAAAGAGGGCCGTGGCTTCGGGGTCCTTCTCCGCCGTCTTCACGAGATTCTGGTATAGATTCATGTAACATCTCTCCCGTTTACGCGATCTACTGCAGTCTCTCTCCGGAACCGTTCATTTCCCGGCATGCCCCCATCCTAACCTTGAGCGACAATCCGTTAATATTCTACCATCGAAAACACCACCGGTCAGCAAATATCGCCTATTTGCCCGCCATGCTCGGGACTATCTCGTATCGGTAGTGTATTCGATGTCCTCCATGGACTCACCTGTAATGATGCGCACCGCGGCCACCTTGAACTCGGGGATCTTGGCCACCGGGTCCAGCGCGGGATTAGTGAGCGCGTTGGCGGGTGATTCGCCGAAATGGAAGGGCACGAATACCATGCCTTCTCCGACCTTGTCTGTCACCCTGGCCTCGATCTTTATGGCGCCACGCCGTGACTGCAGGGCAATGTCCTGTCCTTCCTTTATACCCAGTCTCTCGGCGTCGGAGGGGTTCACCCACGCCCGGTTGCGAGGTACCAGCTCGTCCAGGGCCTTAACGCGGCGCGTCATGGTGCCGGTATGATAGTGGATGAGCAGTCTCCCCGTGGTCAGGACCAGCGGATACTCGTCGTCGGGCATCTCGGCCGGAGGTTTGAACTCCACCGGGCTGAAGAGGCCCTTCCCCCTGGCGATCTTGCCCACGTGAAGGATGGGGGTGCCGGGGTGCTCCGCGTCCGGACAGGGCCACCGCAGCTCGCCCAGCCCGTCCAGCCTGGGATAAGTGATGCCTGCGTACGACGGCGTCAGCGAGGCGATCTCCTCCATCACCCGCGGCGCGGAGACGTCGCCCATGTCGTAACCCAGCCTCGACGCTATCTGGGCGATGATCCAGGAGTCGTCCCGCGCCTCGCCGGGAGGCTCCACCGCCTTGCGCACCCTCTGCACGCGCCGGTCGGTGTTGGTGAAGGTGCCCTCCTTCTCGGCGAAGGAAGCGGCCGGGAGCACCACGTCCGCGTAGCGGGCCGTCTCGGTGAGAAAGATGTCCTGGACCGCCAGGAAGTCCACCTTCTCCAGGGCCGCGATGAGGTGCCCGGTATCGGGGTCGGAGATGACCGGGTTCTCGCCCATGATGTAGAGGACGTCTATGTTTCCCTTGTGCGCGCCGTCCATCATCTCCATGAGGGTCAACCCGGCGTTGCCCGAGAGGTAATCCACCTTCCAGGCCGCCTCGAACCTGTCGCGGACCTTCGCGTCCGACACCGGCTGGTACCCCGTGAATACGTTGGGGAGCGCGCCCACGTCGCAGGCGCCCTGCACGTTGTTCTGGCCGCGCAGGGGATTGACCCCCGCCCCCTCCTTGCCCAGGTTGCCGGTGAGCATGGCCAGGTTGGCCAGGGTGAGCACGTTGTCCACCCCGGTGGTGTGCTGGGTGATGCCCATGGCATAGACGATGGCGGCGCTCTCCGCCGCAGCGAAGGTGCGGGCGGCACGCCTGATATCGTCCGGCTCCACGCCGCATATCTCCGCGGCCCGCTCCGGTGTATACTCCTCCACCACCTTCTTGAACTCCTCGAAGCCCTCGGTGCGCTCGCGGATGAACTCCTCGTCCGCCAGGCCTTCCGAGATGATCACGTTCATCATGCCGTTGAGCAGGGCCACGTCGGTGCCCGGCCTCTGCTGTACCCACTGGTCGGCGTAGTAGCAGAGGCGGATGTGGCGCGGCTCGGCCACGATGAGCCTGCAGCCGTTCTGCATCACCGCCTTCTTGATGCGCAGGCCTACGATGGGATGTCCCTCGGTGGTGTTGGAGCCTATGACCAGGATACAGCCGGCCTTCTCCAGGTCGTCCATGGAGTTGGTCATGGCCCCGCTCCCGAAAGCTGTCGCCAGACCGGCGACGGTGGAGCTGTGTCATAACCGGGCGCAGTGGTCCACGTTGTTGGTGCCGACCACCGCGCGGGCCAGTTTCTGCAGCAGGTAGTTCTCCTCGTTGGTGCACCTCGCCGAGCTCAGGAAGGCCACGCTGTCCGGTCCCTTGTCGTCCATGGCCTTGCGCATGCGGCTGGACACCGTCCCCAGGGCCTCTTCCCAGGTGGCGGGGACCAGCTCCCCGCCTTTCCTCACCAGGGGCACGGTGAGGCGGTCCTGGTGATGGACGAAGGGATAGCCGTAACGCCCCTTCACGCACAGGTTGCCCTGGCCCGGGCCTACCATGACCGGAGAGGAGACTTCCACGATCTCTCCGTCGCGCACGTGCAGGTCGAGCTGGCAGCCGCAGCCGCAGTAGGGGCAGGTGGTGCGGACCTTCTGGACCTGCCATGAGCGGCCCTTTCCCTTGGAGGGGATGGAGATTATCGCCCCGGTGGGGCAGGTGGAGACGCACTGGCCGCAGAACTCGCAGGGAGATTCGGTCATCTCCTTGTTGTACGGGATGCCGGGCACCGAGTCGAAGCCGCGGTTGACGAAGTCGTAGACCCCCACGCCCTGCACCTCGCGGCAGATGCGGATGCAGCGTCCGCAGAGGATACACTTATCGTAATCGCGCTCGATGAGCGGGTTATCCGCCAGCACCTCGTAGTGGTGCTCCTCGCCCTGGAAGCGCACGTCCTTCACACCGTACTCGTAGGCCAGGTCCTGCAGCTCGCAGTGTCCGGTGCTCTCGCAGGTCATGCAGTCCTTGGGATGGTCGGAGAGGATGAGCTCCAGGATGGTCTTCCTTATCCTCACCAGTTCCTCGCTTGCGGTATGCACCACCATGCCGTCGGTGACCCTGGTTGCACACGAGGGCAACAGGCCCCTTGCCCCCTCCACCTCCACCAGGCAGATGCGGCAGGCGCCGTATGGCTCCATACGCTGCTCGTAGCAGAGGCTGGGTATGCGTATGCCGTTATCCCTCGCCGCCTCCAGGATAGTGCGGTCGGAGGTGGTCACGATATCCTTGCCGTCTATGTTCACATGTACCTTTTCCATCTTCACCACCTCATTCCGCGTAGATGGCCTCTTCCGGACAGCGGCTGAGGCACAGTTTGCAGCGGATACATTTATCGGCGTCGATCTTGTGGGGCTCTTTTTTCTCGCCCGAGATGGCCTCGGTCGGGCACACTTTGGCGCAGGCCCCGCAACCGGTACAGATATCCTCGCGTATGTGCAGGGTGATGAGGGCGGGGCACACCCCGGCGGTGCATTTCTTGCGCAGGATATGGTCTTCGTACTCGTCGCGGAAGTACTTTAGGGTGGTGAGCACCGGGTTCGGCGCTGTACCCCCCAGGGCGCAGAGGCTCGCGGCCTTGATGTCCGTGGCAAGGACCTCCAGCCTCTTGATATCCTCGGGCTCTCCCTTTCCTTCGCAGATACGGGTTAGGATCTCCAGCATACGCTTGGTGCCGATGCGGCACGGCACGCATTTTCCGCAGCTCTCCTCCTGGGTGAAGGAGAGGAAATAGCGCGCCAGGTCCACCATGCAGGTGGAGGAATCGGCCACGATCATGCCGCCGGAGCCCATGATGGCGCCGGTGGCGGTTATGGCTTCGTAGTCCACCAGGGTGTCCAGGAGGCTGGCGGGGAGGCATCCACCCGAGGGCCCGCCCATCTGCACCGCTTTGAACTCCTTACCCTCCTGCACGCCGCCCCCGACGTCGAAGATGACCTGGCGTAGGGTGTAGCCCATGGGTACCTCGGCCAGGCCGCTGCGGCGCACCTTGCCCGCCAGGCAGAAGACCTTGGTGCCCTTGCTCTTCTCCGTGCCCACGCTGGCATATTCGTCCCCGCCGTGTGCGATTATCCAGGGTATCGCGGCCAGCGTCTCCACGTTGTTGATGTTGGTGGGCTTGCCCCAAAGTCCCTCGTTGGCGGGAAAGGGCGGGCGCGGGCGCGGCATGCCCCGCTTGCCTTCGATGGAGGCGATGAGCGCAGTCTCCTCTCCGCACACGAAGGCGCCGGCCCCCTTCTTGATCTTTATGTCGAAATCCCAGTCCGTCCCGAAGATGCCTTTGCCCAGGAACCCCATCTTATGACAGGCATCGATGGCGATTTCCAGGCGTTTTAAGGCCAGGGGGTACTCGGCGCGGCAGTAGATGTAGGCCTGGGTCGCCCCGATGGCGTAGCCGGCGATGATCATGCCCTCGATGACGGAATGGGGATCGCCTTCAAGGACGCTGCGGTCCATGAAGGCACCGGGGTCTCCCTCGTCGGCGTTACACACCAGGTACTTCTGGTCTCCCTTGGCCTTGCGGGCGAAGCCCCACTTGGTCCCGGTGGGGAACCCGGCACCGCCGCGTCCCCTGATACCCGACTTGCCCACCTCGTCGATGGTCTCCTCCGGGGTCATCGAGGTCAGGGCCTTACGGGCCGCATCGTACCCTCCGGCGGCGATGTATTCCTCGATGCTCTCGGGGTTGATGTTGCCGCAGTTGCGCAGGACCACGCGGTGCTGGTTGGAGAGCATATCTCCCTCCCCCGCCTCCGGATCATCCGAACGGCGCACCACCCATTCCTCGATGACCTCGCCCGAGGCCACCGCCTGCAGGAGCTGGGGTACCCGCTTGGCGGTAAGGTCGCCGTACACCACCGATCTACCTTCCCGGTCCGTCACCTCCACGATCGGCTCCCGGAAGCAGAAGCCCATACAGCCGGCGATGTCCAGGTAGGCGTCGTACTTGCCGGTGGCCAGCTCCTCCTCCAGCGCTTCCTTCACCGCGGTCGCCCCGGCAGCGATGCCGCAGGTGCCGTAGCCCAGGACCAGCTTGGTCTTTCCGTTCCCGCTCATTCTTCCGCCTCCCCGCCCTCGCCCCGGTACCTCTTCAGCACCTTGCGTATGTTCGCGGGCTTGAGTTTACCGTGGGTGTCCGAGTCGACGATCATGATGGGCGAGAGGGAACAGGCCCCCACGCACATTACCGACTCCACGGTGAACTTCATGTCCGGGGTTGTCTGGCCGTCCTTGATGCCCAGGAGGTTGGATATCTCCTCGCTGATGAGCTCCGCTCCCGCCACGTGGCAGGCGGTACCGTGGCAGACGCGGATGAGGTGCTCGCCGATGGGCTCCAGCCTGAACTGGGTATAGAAGGTGGCCACGCCGTAGACCTGGCTCAACTGGTAGCCGGCCCCTTTGGCCAGGGCGCGCATGACCTTCTCGTCGAGGTAGCCGTAGGCTTCCTGGGCGTCCTGCAACAGGGGGATGAGCGCCCCCTTCTCGCCGGCGTACCTCTCGAGGACCGCCCGCAGGGGAGCGAGGTCGTCCGGGTCCGCGAAGCGTCTCCTGCTTTCACTGGATGCGTCGTTCATTTCCTTCCCGCCTGGTTTCCTCCCACCAATACACTTCCGTATGTCTGCCCACACCCATCCTCTCTAAGACCCGCCGCTAGGGCTCACGCGTTGCGTTTCGCGCCTGTGGCGCGAAATGCCAAGGCTGAGCCCTCGACCACCAGCCGTGGCAAGCAACGCGTAGCGCCGTGGGCCAGTAGGGTCAGGATTTATCCTGACCCCAGTCCCAATACCTCAAGCCTGGTCTCGGTCTATTGCCAGAAATATCGCTTGCGAACAGCGCTTATTGCATTGACGAGGTTCGACAGAACCTTGCCAATACCTGTAAATAACGTTCCTCCTACAGCTCGAGGTACGAGTGTGCGTAAAGCGTCTCTTCCGTCAGCACTTTCCAGGTCTTTAACAGCTTGATGGTGAGGGGGTCGCTCTCGTCCACGGCCTCCCCCTTCACGATCTTTTCGACGATCTGGTATTCCTCGTTCTTGTTCACTATGCCCATGAGCTCCTCGTCGTTGGGATCGACGATCGCCGCCGTAAGCCCCTTGGCCATGAGCACCGCGAGCAGGGTGCGGTTGATGAGGCTGCATAGCGCATCGTCCGGAACCCCGTTGGAGACGTTGGAGAGGCCGACCACCGTACCCGGCGGCGGGTCGAACTCGGCGAACACGCCCTGCAGCATATCCATGGAATCCACCAGAGCGTGCGTCTGGTCCTGGGTCACGCTGATGGGGAGAACGATGGGATCGATGAGGATCTTCTCCATGGGGATGCCGTACTCCTGGGCGGCCATGAGGATGTTGTAGGCCACCTCCACCCTCTCGTCGGCGTCACGGGGCACGTTGCCCTGGGCGTTGAGGGTGAGGCCGACGACCCAGGCATTATGCTCGACGGCCATGGGCATCAACTTCTCAATCCGCTCCGGCCCGGAGGAGATGGAATTGATCATCACCTCTCCCTTGACCGTTTCCAGGCCGGCCTTCATGGCATCGATGTTCATGGTGTCAAGAGCCAGCGGTAGGTCCGTGACCTCCTGTACCGCCTCCACCACGAAACGCATCTTCTCCGGCCCCTCCTTGGTCGCGGGACCAAGGTTGATGTCCAGCCAGTTGGCGCCGCCCTCGGCCTGCAGGAGAGCCATCTCCTGGATGGGCTTCTTGTCGCGCTCCTTGATGGCGTTCCCGATGGCCTTCATCATCACGTTGACCTTCTCACCGATGATCAGCATATCCTTCCTCCTCCTTGGTTAATCCCGTGGCCGACGAAGCGACCCGCTGTTTTCCCGCTTAAGCAATAGTTCTCTCGCCCGGTAGGAGCTGCGCACGAAAGGCGCTGAAGCGACCAGGCGTATGCCTGCGTCCTCCGCCTCCCTGCCCAATTCCGTGAACTCCTGCGGGGAAAGAAATCTCTTTACTCTTAACTGCTCCCGCGTGGGGCGCAGGTATTGCCCGATGGTGAGCATATCACAGCCCGCGGCCGACAGGTCCCGGAAAAGGCGGCTGAGCTGAGGTCGCGTCTCTCCCAGGCCTACCATGATCCCGCTCTTCACGGCGGTCGCGGGCGAGATGTCCCTGGCCGCCCGCAGCAGCCCGAGCGACCGCCGGTAAACGGCCTGCGGCCGCGCTGACGCATAGAGCTCCTCCACCGTCTCCAGGTTGTGGTTGAACACCTCCGGCCCCTCGGCCAGCACTTCCTGCAGGGCGTCGGGGTCACCCCGGAAGTCGGGGGTCAGAACCTCCACCGTCGCGCCGGGCAGGCGCCCTTTCACCGCGCGTATGGCGGCAGCGAAATGAGCGGCTCCGCCATCCTTCAGGTCGTCCCGGGTCACGCTGGTCATCACCACGTGCTCCAGCCCGAGCGCGGCGGCCGCCTCGGCGACCCTTTCCGGCTCCCCGGGATCCGGGGGCCCGGGCACCCCCTTGTCCACGCCGCAGAAGGCGCAGTTGCGCGTGCAGACATCCCCCAATAGCATGAAGGTGGCGGTGCGGCACGAGAAACACTCCATGCGGTTGGGGCACCTGGCGCCCTCGCACACCGTGTGCAGTTCCAAGCGGCGCAGGAGCGCGTCCACTTCGTGCAGGTCTTTCCCCGCCCGTATCGGCCTGTGCAGCCAGCGCGGCAGGCGGGTATCGTAATGCCTTTCGCGCTCCCGCGCCGTTTCAGGTCTCGCTTTCCTCAATCCTTCCTCCATGCCGTCATCCCATGCATTGCACTCAACCGCGCAGCAACACGCCCAGGCGCGGGTCAATCAGAGCCCCGTTGCCGGCTCGCCCGC